>CBDVCK010000207.1:0-6923 GCA_965372465.1 uncultured Thermoplasmata archaeon
GTAAGCCCTTATATCTTAAGTAAATGGGTATTAATCATTTTTCAAATCAGTCGCTCTTTTGGGATCTCTATGTAAAATTTCTCAGATGAACTTGCATTGGGCCGTAGAGATTCTTTGGTTGAGAATAGGGGGTTGGACTTTGTTTGTTTATTACTTTTAGCTTCCTCACTTGAAAATATCTCCAGATAGATATCAGGGTTTTCGTCCAAGAGTTCCTGGAAATCCTCTGAGTTATACTCTATTATGAATTTACCGTCAGATGCCGTTACAGCCGATCCGAGCTCGTCATTTCCGAATACATCCTTGTCATATGCACATACAAGTAACCCAGAAAGAGGTTTTTTACTCTCCTTTTCTTTTATAATACCCATTACCCTCATCTTCATGGATTCTGCCCCCCATAAATCATCATGCCTTTTTGCATTTAGGTTTTTAATTGGAATGTCCATGTTTTATAATAAACATTTCGTATAATTGAATGAACAACCCACATTTGAAAAATGTGGGTATCATCACTCGAAAACCGCACCTTGCATTCCTCCACCATTTGAAAATGGTGGTATCCTGCGGTTTTCTGCGGATGAAAAATCACAAAGTTATTAAAATCGATATTTATCCGTTTATCCCGCAAAAGAAATAAATATCGTTAATCATATCTCATTTTGTCGAGTGCCTTGAAAAAATAAGTGAACTTTTATAAAAAATGGTTTGGTGAGTGAAATGAAACAAGGAGTGTTTGATATATTTCTGGTCAAAGGCCAAAATGTCGATTCTTTTTTGGAAATTTACGAGAAGGTATTGGGGGAGCAGGAGTTCGAGTTCAAGGAAAAGAAGTGGGACAAGGAGGTTATGCGCCATAAGGCAATCTGGGGTGAGGGGAAGAAGTCCTTTAGACGCTCCCTTGTTCCAGGTGGAGCGTTAACCGAAAAAGGTAATCGATACGGTGCGGAAGCCGAGATTTCCCAGAAAGGTGATGATGTATATTTCAGGATCCTCGTGGTTCCCTATATGGCTCTTTTTGATCGTCATGATATTTTTATGATAAGCCAAGGTCCAATGGAGAAATACGTTGACGATGAGCTTTGCAAGAAAAAATTGTTTGCACTTATCATGGGATTAAAGGATAACAAGCTGGAATTGACCCCGCAAACCTAAATTCGCATGCTTACTTTCTTCTGGGACAGTGGGGCAGCCTTACCTCTTCATCAAAGAGTGGAGATACGGCTTCCATACATTCATTCGGATCGCAGCAAGTATAGCAAACACGCTTAAAAGCCTTATAATTGAGAAGGTCGATATCGGGTGAGACAAAACCATCCTTAACAGGTTCCTCGCTAAGAAGGTCTGTGCTGAGATATTTCTTGTTATCGTCCGGCAAAACAGTAACAACTATAGAATCCTTGCCTAGTTGATCTTGAACCATTACAGCCCCTAGGAAATTGGCTCCGGATGAAATACCCACACCTATTCCCAATTTAGATGCCAGCTTCTGCGACATTATAATGGCATCACCGTCATCAACACTAATGACCTTGTCCAGGTTATCCAATTCCAGGATTTCTGGTATGAACTCGTCTGATATACCCTGGATTCTGTGTATTCCTACTTTATGGCCTGTGGACAGTGTTGGAGAATTGGATGGCTCCAGAGGATATAATTTTATTTCAGAATTCTTTTCCTTGAGAAAACGCCCGACACCCATGATAGTGCCGCCAGTGCCCACTCCGGCAATGAAAGCGTCAGGTTGCAAGGCCCTAAAGCCCAGCTGCCACCATATCTCGGGACCTGTTGAACAATAGTGGGCATCGATATTATCTACATTGGAGAACTGTCTAGGTAAAAATGCCTGATCGGTTTTCTCGGCAAAGTTCTCGGCCTTTTCAATGCTCCCTAAAAAACCACCTTCTTCTTTGCTCACAAGTCTAATATCAGCACCTAGCCCTTTGATGAGGTTGATTCTTTCGGAACTCATCCAATCCGGCATGAAAATAACCACAGGATGACCCAGGGCACGCCCTATTGCTGCAAAGGCGATGCCTGTGTTCCCGCTTGTGGCCTCGACTATTGGGTCACCAGGATTAAGGGTTCCTCGCAAGTAGCCCTGAAGCAAAATGTGAAAGGCCATCCTGTCTTTGATACTACCTGTCATGTTGAGGTGCTCTGCTTTTGCATATATTGTCCGTTTTTCTCCCTTGAACGTGTATTCGATCGCCAAAAGCGGTGTGTTGCCGATAAGCGAAGAAAGTCCTCGGATGCGGGAAAGGAGCTCTTCCGAAACCATTATGCTACATCCCTCATTTCATTGTAAAATGAATCCAGAGAATTTATATTTTTTCATATTGGATTGATATGATCTCCATAAAGGTTAAAATGCAATCAAATTCATTTAGATTGGAAAACATGACATCAAAAAGCTTAATTTCATTGAGAATAACCGGAATCTGCGGGATACTGGCCCCTATTATCGGATTGACCTGCATAGGACTTGCGGTTTTGCTCTCCCCCCTGGTTCAGCTGGACTGATAACTATCTTTCCGATTTGGGAGGATCACCTGGAATGGAACCTACCTGGGCCGCACACGGCATACCCTCGATTATATTCAATCTGGGACTCGTTGTGGCAGGTATCTTGGGTGCCTGTTTTGCAGTTGGTATCAAAAGCAATCGAGTATTGGATTCGTTGTGGGGTTATCTGGGATCCACACTCTATTTTCTTTGCGCATGGGCCTTAATAGGGATAGGAATATTTCCCGAAACAACTGGCCGTCCGCATACCATTGTATCAATTACTTTCTTTATCTTAGTTGGACTTTCTTTAATTGTTTTGGGAATCGCTCAATTTAAATCTGACAAAAGAAATATGGGGTGGCTCACCATGGCTCTCTTTATTCTCAGCCTCCTTGCAATCCCCCTTTTAATGATGGAAAAACCCACAGGCAGCAATGCAATTGCAGAGATGATACCAATAATCTGCATCTCCGTATTCTCTATTGTATATGGTATTAAAATATTTAGAACGGCTTCGGAAGAGAAAACAGAGAATGAACGAGATGAATATTTTTCTTCTTATTTCGATTAATCCAAGCCATTGAACGAAACCAGAAGATACCAAAGATGCTTATTTTCTTTCCCATTCCCTCTATCCAATCCTTACAACTCAGCAAATTCTGATAACGAAACCAGAAGATTTAATATTTACAAAGACATATTACATTGAAAATTATCTGGGGATATGTGATGGCAGAGGACATTCCGAACATGGTTTATAGAATAGTATTAAGACAGAAATTGCACGAGATAATCAATGATTGCAATCAACTCAAGGAGATTAAGGAGATATTGAAAAAAGACGATCTCCAACTCTATTACGTGGGCTTGGATGAGGACCTGGATATTCTGAGGTTGAAATCCCATGGCCTTTCAGAAAAAATAGATTATGAGAATCCCATTGACTGGGAGGAAGAGGTAAATCTAATCAAGGGAGAATGGCAGGAAATCTGGAGGGCTATTGACAGAAAAACGAATATAAAAAAACTTATAAAAATGGCAGAGGAAGTATCAGAAAAGAAGAAAATGGAAACTGGAAAGAAAGACGGAAGACTTGAGCAGGCACTCGAGATATTAAAACTCCATCGGCCCTTGGAAACAGAGTGATAATAAAAAATGCTACAAAAAAGCCAATAAGATTCTCGTGGATATATAAAAGGATTCAGATGGTGACGGACGGTGCGATGCAATCGAAAAGGAATGGGGCTCCGATCCTCATGATGCCGAGTCCATTCCCAGGAAATGGATAAAATAATATAATCAAAAGGAAGGGGGCATTCTCAGTTTTCCATCCTTCAAAAAACCCGTTATGCTCCTTTTTGTAAAGAGTCTGAACCTTACAACCAGGGTTATGATTATCAAGGAACCCACAATTTCACCAATGAATATGTATGGCTCCGTAAATAGCATTGTAAAATAATTTGAGATTTCGATCTCAAGTTTTGGAAAGTCTGTCCCGAACAAAGGCCAAAATAGAGTACGAGGGGTTTCCCACATCCTATCCAGAATCAGATGAATCCAAAGCGGTGGGATATAATAGAGAGTATAAAGCTTGTTCTTGAATTGTATTTTGGCTAGAATCAATATACAAAGTGAGAGCATCCCGATGATTAATGCAGAATGAGTGAAGAGCCTGCCGTTTGCGATTTCATCCTTAAAAAGTATCATTCCCACGACCTTATCTATGATATCTGGCAATATCGCTGCTATGACAACTATTCTGAAGTCTATATCTGATACAAATGACTTCTTGGGTTTATCCTTTGAGAATCGGGAATAGATTATCCATGCCATTAAAAATATAATTCCCAGGGTTATTCCTATATGTCCGAGCAGGAACATGGCTTAGACACAATGATTTTATATTATTTAAATTTGAAGTCTTAAAAAGGTTTACACACTAAAAACACTGAGCTGGGGGCCGGGGACATGGGCACTAATGGTATTTTTCCTTTGGATTATCTGCATGCCGTTGTACTTAGTTAAGAGAAATAAAATAGCGTCCCAGGCACCAATGTATCCGATAGTTCCGCCACCCATGATGCCACAAACCTTTGTTCAATCAGTCTCCTGTCACAGCTGTAGAAATAGTTTTTCTGTGAGTAGAACAGCAGGTCCTGTACTAGTCAGATGTCCTTATTGCGGAACACCAGGGATTCTGAATTAAAAATTATTTCCCTTCCCTCAGGTATTTCCTGGGAAGCTTGATTGCACATAAATCACCGCACATTGAGCAGAATTCCTCATCCGTGGGTTTTCTCTGGGCCCTGTACATCTTTGCCTTTTTGGGGTCTATTACCAAATCGAACATCTTATCCCAGTCCAGATCCCTGCGGGCCTTTGCCATTTCCAAATCCTTTTCCCAACCATTACCTCTTGCCAGATCGGCACTGTGCGCAGCAATTCTTGCTGCAATCACTCCTTCCCTTACATCATCAACAGTAGGTAGGGAAAGGTGCTCGGATGGAGTCACATAGCATAAAAAATCCGCACCTGCATATCCTGCAATCGCCCCTCCGATGGCTCCAACTATATGATCATAACCTGGTGCTATGTCGGTAACAAGGGGACCCAACACATAGTAGGGTGCGTTCTTTGTTACGGATTTCATGATTTTGATGTTGCTCTCGATAAGGTTCAGTGGCACATGCCCCGGACCTTCTACAATCGTTGATACACCCGCCTTGCGGGCTCTTTCCACGAGCTCGCCTATGATGAGCATCTCCTGGATTTTGGCCCTGTCGTTTGCATCATGGATACAGCCTGATCTCATACCGTCCCCGAGGCTCAATGTGAGATCGTAATTTGCAGCCATCTCCAGAAGATAATCAAAGTTCTCGTAGATCGGATTCTCCTTTTTGTTGTGCAGAATCCATGCGGCATGAAAAGAGCCGCCTCTGGAAACAAGATCCACGATTCTATCCTGCCTTTTTAACCTCACCACACTCTCCAGCGTGATTCCGCAGTGCGCCACAATAAAATCCACACCGTCCTTGGCATGCCTTTCAATGCTACCGAACATGTCATCCTCTGTCATATCCACAACCGCACTTTTCTTGGAAGCTTCAATTCCTGCTTGATAAATGGGTACAGTGCCAAAGGGTTTGTCAATCACTTTGATTAATTTTCTTCTGATCTTATCCAAATCCCCCCCGATACTGAGGTCCATAATGGCATCGGAGCCGTATTCTAGCGCCACTTTGGCCTTCTGAATCTCCTCCTGAAAATCCACATGATCAGGAGATGTTCCTAAATTTGCGTTGACCTTCACAGAAAGGCCCTCTCCTATACCCAGGGGTTCTGGGGAATGAATCGGGTTAAAGGGAATTGTAACCCTCCCTTGAGCAACCCATTTTGTGAGCTTTTTTTCATCAACACCTTCGGCCCTGGCCACTGCGTTTATAATGTCCGAGGTGCCCGATTTTGCTTCGGTAATCAGTGTCATTGCAAGCCTTATTGGGTCTTGATATATTAAAATGTTTGGAATATGGCCTAAATTGTGGAATATCGCCTTTATATCAATTTTTTAGAATTAAAGAAGAAAACTATTTATTTCATGCCTATCAATTACCTACAAAGAGGAATGCCTCGTGGAAAATTCCAAAGCGAATTCTTCCCTTGCCAAGGGAAACAGGCTCTGCGACCTCGACAGATACGAGGAGGCCATAGAGTATTTTGATTGCGCAATCGAAAAGGACCCGAAAAATGATATTGCCTTAAACAACAAAGGTGTGGCCCTGGATGCGGTAGGCAAGACTGTGGAGGCTATCGTATGCTATGAAAATGCAATTTCAGCCAATCCCGATTATGAAGTTGCATGGTACAACAAGGCCTCTGCTTTATGTCATCTTAATAAATATGAAGAGGCACTGGAAAGTTATGATAAGGCCCTTGAAATCAATCCGGAATATGAAAGTGCAATGTACGATAAGGCCAACGCTCTGGCGCGGCTTGGGAAACCAAAAAAAGCCCTGGCAACCTTTGATTCTATTCTGAAAATCAATCCGGACAACAAAAACGCATGGTTCAGAAAAGGTACCTTATATGAGGATTTGGATAATACGATAAAGGCGATAGAGTGTTATGATAAGGCACTGGAGATAGACAACAAATTTGCAAAGGCATGGAACGGTAGAGGTAGGGCACTGTATACCCTGGGAGAATACGAAAAAGCCATCGAATGCTACGATACAGCACTGGAGTTGAATCCAAAGGACGAGGAGACCTGGAATAATAAGGGTTTTTCACTTTTTGTCTTGGGTGCACACGAAGAGGGTCTGCGCTGTTTTGACAGGGCAATAGAGCTTTCTCCCAACTACAAACATGCGTGGTACAACAAAGGGTACACATTTCACGGAATGGACAGATTGGAGGAT
>CBDVCK010000208.1:0-6909 GCA_965372465.1 uncultured Thermoplasmata archaeon
ATTTATTTTTTTCAATATATTTAAATATAATTTTATTCTCCCTCTTTATGTAATTTATAAACCTTTTTAAAAACAAAACTAACTTTAAAATAAAAAGATTGGATTTTTGCGTGTACGGCAGAGGATAATCCGGTAAATCGTAGTAGGAAACCTCCCCTTTCAACTCCATTTTCAAAAGTTCAAGAGTACTCCCTGTGGAGACAATTGTGATATCGTTGTCCTCTTCCTTAAGTTTCCTGATAATGGGAAGGGATCGTGTGGCATGACCCAATCCCCAGGAACATACCCCGTAAAGAATTCTCATTTGAATCCTACCATTTACCTGCCGCAAGGCTTGTTGTAATTCTTGTAATTTCACGACCCATTTGTATGAAGTAGAAGTTAATGTTTTCTTCTACTTTTAAAAGTATCGATTGCCTCGGTGTACAGGTTCTCGAATTTCGATATCGTATTTTCAATGGAGTGTTCCTGTACAATTTCTAGACTCTTTTGCCCCATCCTCTTTCTCATTGTATCGTCAGAGAGTATGGTCACAATCTTTGCGGAAAGACCATTGGAGTCACCCGGGTCAAATAAAAATCCGTTTTTCGGGTTTTTAACTATCTCCGGCAATGCATCCTTATTCGTAGCCACCACGGGCAGCCCCGAGGCCAAAGCCTCCAGGGTCACGATGCTTTGAAGCTCTGATTCAGAGGGAATTGCAAATACGTCTGCAAGGCTGTAAACATCCGGAAATTCCTCATCAGGGAGAAAACCCGTGAAAGTGACATTGTCTGAAATTCCCAGCTTCCTGACAAGATATTCGATGTTCTCCTTTTCCCTTCCGGCACCGCAAATAACAAGGTGCGCATCCACAGATTCCAGGATGTCAGGCATGGCCCGAACCAGCACATCAAGACGTTTTTCACCGGAGATTCTTCCGGTGTAGAGCACAACATGCTTATCTGGTATTGCATACCTGTCTCGAAGGTAATTTGCATCATTTTCCGGTTTAAAGGCGTTCAGGTCGATTCCACTGGAAATAGGTTGAGCGGAAGTTGTAAGGCCGTGGCTTCTCAGCATGTCAATGGCAGTCTGTGTCGGGGAAGTTATCCAATCACATCTATTGAAAACATTGATAATGAAGAACCAGGCCAGCCTTTCAAGGAAGTGGAACAGAAACATCGCCTTCTCCACTGTCATCAGCATGTTCTCTGGCTGGACATGAACTGTACCTATTACAGGAATCCCCATCTTCTTTCCCCATACCAATGCGCTCATCCCTATCTGATATGGCGAGTTCATATCTATGACATCAGGTTGAAACTCTCTGATTATCCTTCGCACCTCGAACAATGGGAATGCACAGAATGTATAATCGTCATAAATAGGGAGGGTTCTTCCCTTCACCCTGAAAATACGAATCCCTTCCAGATCCTCTTCGTAATTTCTGTTCATAAGACCCGGGGCCACCACTGCAACTTCATGCCCCTTCTTTTTAAGCCTGAGCGCGAGGTTTCTCCTGGCCTGTGCCCCCCCGTCGATATTCGGATAATAGGACTCTGTTGCCAGTAAGATCCTCATTCCTTTTTTGCCTCCTAACCATAAAACCCGTTAATATCATGGTGATTTTAAATATCTTTAGATGAGCATTTTGCGCATTTTACCCATCATCCGCAACCTTACAACTCACCTAATATGTTGTATAATAAGCTCATAGAATATAAATCTATCCACTCTCATCATCTAATAATTTCAAAAATCAGAAAGGTTTTTCTGGAGTTTAACAGGGGTTTTATCGCTCTTGGATTCATCATCAATGTTCATATCATCCCCTTTTCCTTCCTCTGTCCAAACAAGAGCCTCAGACTGGGCCGCCTCCTCCTTTCTTTGCTCTTGGGTCTTCTTGCTTTCCTCGATTAAATGTTTTACAGCAATTGAATCCACGTCTTCTCCCAATATGTAGGCGATCTCGTCCCCTCCAAGTTCCATCTTTCTAATTGCATGTACACTGAAGTCCTCTTCATGTATGAAAAGGTACTTGAAATACGGAAATATGGCGGTTTGAGCAACATATCTGGAAGTATGCAAATTGTGTGAAAGTTTTTCGGAAAGGGATCTTTGAAGGGCTCGAAGACCCCGGCTCTTGCTCATGTTTTTTAGCCATGAGGGGAACTGATATCTGGTATATCCATAGTATGGATTCGATTTTGAAAGGGCAACTCCAGCCGTCATGAGATCGTTTGCATAACCCCATAGTTTATAGTGCTGTCTTCTTCTGACCCTGCCCAGATAAATACTGGCCTTGGAAAGGGAATAGTAGGCGGAAGCCAAATCCTCGGATTTTTTGTATTCCAAAGGTAGATTCTCATCTATCCAAAGAAGAAGAAGCTCGGGGTCCTCGTTCAGGTTGAATGCGCTTTCTCTTGCTTTACTGTAGCTTGTAGCCTTGAATATCCCTGTTACTGCCTTGAAAATATTGATGCTAGAGTCACGATAGCCCAGGACTGTCACATCCTTTTCCGTGATCTTCGATTTTCCCAGGCACAACGATTCCAGGTCGTTTACAGCAGATCTCACATCTCCTGCCGAATGCTCCGCAAGTGCGGATAGTGTCGGGTTGGAGACAGTTATGTCTTCGTTTTGACAAATGCTTCTGAGCAGTTTTACAATGGAAGTTTTTTTGATCCTTGAAAATTTAATCTCGAGGGACAGGTTCTTTATTGCAGGCGCCTTTCTTGTCAAGGCATAGTAGTCGTTTACAATGAGGATTATAGGCTGCTTGCTCTCTCTTATGGTTTGAGTGATTGCCGCAACACCGCCATAGTCCTCTTTACCGAATATATTGTCTGCCTCGTCGAGGATAATGAGCTTTCTTCCACCATGTTTTGTAGAAATATATTCTCCGGAATCAGTAAATGTTTCATTTAAGGCCCCTGATTTGGCAACACTTTTTATGGCATCCGCGTTTCTCAAATCCGAGGCATTCATCTCCACGACACCCCACCCAAACTCCCTTGCCAGGGCCAATGCGCTCGAGGTCTTCCCGATACCTGGATCACCTATCAGAACTGCGGCCCTTTTCTTTGGTGAACCTTGCTCCCAGGATTCGGCCCATGCTCGAAGTGCGGATGTTGCCTGTGGATTTCCCACCACGTCATCCAGTGTTTTTGGTCTGTATTTCTCTGCCCAATCCATATTCATTGCTACCATAAAGGGATTGTTCGATTAATAATTTAGTGTTCATCTCTTTACGATTCCCGCCCGCCATCCCCCCCTCCTTCCACCCTTTTTATCCTCACTCTCGTGTTCGTATACTCCTATCATTTGATGAAAAATAACTAGTAGTGGTTTTAAGATATACAATGGGAATTGCATGACCATTAGAGGTATGATAGAAAAACGAGTTGTCGATTGGGAAGGTGTGGAACTGGGAGTGGTATCGAAGGTTGAGGATGATTACATTGAGGTCTCGGAAGGACTCTTTGATGAGCTGCTTTTAAATAAATCCTTTATTGATTCTGAGGAAGAAGAGGAGATAATTTTAAAAGACACGGTCCAAAACCTCCTGTCAGGGATGGACGTTTTGGACTCAAGGGAAGAGAGAATCGGAGAGGTTACGGAAACCATTTCGGCAGGAGATGTGCTTGATACATTGATACTTGAAAAATCCGAAAAAGAGCTCCTTTTCATAACTCTTGAGGAGATCTACAAGATAGATGAAAAAATCACATTGGACATAGATTTGGAAGAGGTAAGGTTTCGGCAGAAAACGCACACTCTCAGGGACCACGTCATACATTATCTGGATAAAATCAGGGGGCATTGATGAAGGTAAGATTATGTTTCCCTCAGAACCGAAATGGGTAATACGCCCTTTTTAAACTCTGTTTCAGCGATTGTTACGGGGTCTATGATACTTTTATCCAATTTGAGGAGCACAGGTGCACCCATGGTGATCTGTAACGCCCTTGCCCCGATGATCCTTGCCCTCTCAAACCTTGTGTACTTCATATCTTCTTCACACCCACAAAATTGCCTAATTACCATTATCTGTTAATGTCTGATGAAATAAGGTTTTCTTCTCCCCTTTATTGCGATGGTTATATCATTGGGGGTTTTAATACTGTCGCTTTTTACTATCATCCGATTCCTCGCCCATTAATGCGAAATTTTCTACTCCATAATGAAAATAGCAGCGGTCAGAACCGTTGTCCACATTCCCTTTCTATCACAGATCGCGGATTGGACGATGTTCCTTGTTTTAACTATCCTGCCGTCGATTTTGAATATTTCCTTCTTCTCATCATATGTCGCGTCGATATCAAAGGGTATGCCCAAGGTGGAGGCAAGCATCTCAGCAGCGAGATCTTCAGCGTACTCCCCAGCCTCTTTTTCATTCTGGCCAAAGCAATGATGTTCACTCAAATAACCGTATTGATTTGTATCCACAGGAATGGCGCAGCCAATTGCAGACGCCATGAGCCTTCCGGGTTCGTTTGAACTGTTCTGGCTCATTACAGCATAGACAATTTGTCCCGGAGTTAGATACTCAAGGCCCCTTTGTTTTGAGAGAATTGTGCATCCGGGTGGTAAAATTGAGGATACGGTAACCAGGTTGAATTTCTCGATTCCGGCACTTCGTAATGCAAGCTCGAAGCTGTTCAATTTTTCTTTGTGTACACCTATGCCCTTGGTAAAAAATACTTTCTTTGGAACATCCATATTGGTGTTACCCATGCCAACGCAGATAAATCTTTGATTATTTAAAAATTTTCATTATATTATTCAATATCCCGAGTCCCTTTTAAAGGGTGTTTAACTTCAATTGACCAAGAAATCAATAAATCAGAACCAAATCTTTTTTCTATCACCTCGATTATATGCCGAGTTGGTGTTTCAAATGCAGGAATTTGAGGGGAAACCCATTCAAGATATCATGCTTACAGAAAAAACAGATATCAATGAACTAGTGAATCAGATGTTCAATTCAGGGGGGTTCACTGCAAAGAAGATAGGTATTGCGGCAAAAGTTCTCAAGAACATGATAAAAGAAAAGGATTGTGTCAATTTTCTGTCCTTTCCGGCCTGTATCATTGCCACAGGTGCAAGAGGAATCATTAAGGAGATGGTCAAAAAAAAGATGTTCGATACCCTAATTACCACGTGCGGGACCCTTGATCACGATATAGCGAGAACGAAAAAGGATTACTATCACGGCGATTTTAATGTGGATGATGCCCAGCTTCATAAGAAAGGAATAAACCGTCTGGGAAATATTTTCATACCAAATGAAAGCTATGGAATAGTGCTTGAGGAAATCATCCAGCCAATTTTAAATGAGATATGGGACAGTCAAAAAAAGGAATGGACAGGTTATGAGCTTATCTGGGAATTTGGAAAAAGATTGAACAACGAGGATTCAATAATTTACTGGGCCGCAAAAAATCAAATCCCGATTTTTGTCCCGGGATTATCGGACGGGGCCTTTGGCAGCCAGTTGTGGATGTTCTACCAGGAGCACAAGGACTTCAAAATCGATGTTTTCAAGGAGGAGCAGGCATTGGCGGACTTGGTTTTCCCGGCCAAAAAAACAGGTGCACTCATGATAGGCGGAGGTATCTCAAAGCACCACACTATCTGGTGGAACCAGTTTCGTGACGGGCTGGATTATGTGGTGTACATCACCACAGCACAGGAATACGATGGCAGCCTATCAGGCGCCAAAATCAACGAGGCCATATCCTGGGGTAAGGTAAAAGAAGCGGCAAAACATGTTACCGTGGAAGGGGATGCCACTGTGATTTTACCTTTACTTTACGGGGCCGTACTTGATGGCATCTAGGATTTTTGTATTTCAATATCCTTTTTTATTGCAACCTTCATTCCATCCTGGGCTGCCACTGTTTTGACACCGGATTGAGCCTCAATCCACTGTGCAATTGAGTCAGGACCTGATTTTAACGCCCTAAGACCGAAGTGGGTGAGGATCGCTTTTTCGGGTCGTACTTTTTGAAGAACAATTACTGCATCCTCAGGCGAGAGATGGTGATGGAGTTTGATGCCCATGGGTGTTGTAAGGGACAAGATCAGAAGCCGTGAATCGGAATATGAATTCATGACGTCATCGTTAATTGATGTATCGCCTGAGTAGGTTATTATACCGTTTTCTGTATGAATCTTAAAGCCGATTCCCGAAGGGTCCGTGTGTATTGTGGGGGTGGCAACTATTCTTATTCCGTGAATCAAAAATTTCTCATCTGGCTTTGCAGGGTACACCTTTTCAAGGAGTGAGAGATGATAATGGGAGACCTTTTGGTTGAATCCCTCGATCCCCGTAATCACGCTTTTACTTCCCAAAACCGTGCCTCGGATTTGGTTTCCCCCCATTGTCATTGCTTCCACTAGTATATCCGCATCTGTGTAATGGTCAGGATGGCCGTGGGATATCAGAAGAAGGGAGATCTTGGTTGGATCAATCCCAACCTGATTCATCCTCAGAATGGCCCCGGGCCCCGGGTCAATGGCCATGTTGAGCTTGTCCTCGATAAAAATACCGCCTGTACTCCTGGTCTGATATATGGTTGCGAATCTTCCACCGCCTGTTCCAAGAAATGTGATTTGGGTCATGGGATTCGATTTGGGGTATGGTAGATGAATTATTAATGTTTGGGGATTTGACAATACAGGTAATATAAAACCCAGTTTTTCAATGCTAAACTATGTTTTCCCCCTTCTTTTTGAATGCAAAGTTTTATAGTGGGTAATACAATTCACCCAACCCCCAGTACCCTATACATAGTAAAAAAGGGTAAAAAAGTGCAAATTATTTATATGGTGATATGATGAAGACGATACTTTGGGCAAATGAAGTGAATAAGGGGAGCATTCCTCAGGTTGGAGGAAAGGGAGCGAACCTTGGAGAGATGA
>CBDVCK010000209.1:0-6861 GCA_965372465.1 uncultured Thermoplasmata archaeon
CTTCGAGGAATTGATGGTGATGGTCTTTCGATATTGCCTGTTTATCTGATTATTCTCCTCAATGCCCACGGTATGGAATGAGGAAGGAGAATACTGATTATTGTATTCTGTAAGGATCCATTCTGCAGAGCGTTCGGAGTCCGAGACGCGGAGTTCGTCGAGGATGCCATCTATCGGCTCGGTATCACCTGCAGCATCACCTATAAACGGACCGGAAGTAGCGTCAACAGTGATGGTTGCACCGTTCATATCGTCATCTTCATCCAACATCTTATATCCATCAACATAAATCTTAATCTTATTAGAGTTTCTTGCGAGTACGAGATAATGATATTGTTGATCAACAACATCGATGCCGCCGTCTTCATTTTGGGTACTAGTTCCATAAAGTCTTACCTGGGGAGAATCCTCGGTACCTCCATCATCAGTAATAATAAAGCCAATTGAAGGGGTGGATGCAAATGTTTCATAGTGGGCGAAAATATATCCATCATTTGTGTAAAGATCGTTAGTGGATTTATGCCATACTGATATAGTAAAACTGGTATAGGATTGTGGATTCATAGTGCTGGCATCGATATAATCGCCCGCAGCGTCGAACAGCTGGCCGCCGGCCATTTTCCCGTCATCCCTCGATGGAACATCAGCTGCCGTACCGCCACCGCCCTGTCCGTCAAAGTCATTGGAAGTGCTTTCATCGTACTCATCTGCTGCACCGGTTCCGGTTTCATTCAAATGCCACACCGCAGTGTAGTTGACATCCCACACACCCGTGGGATTTGATTGGTCGGAAGATCCGGGTCTACCATAGTACATGTAGAAGACGGTATCCTCAGTTGAGGAAAGGGAAGGGATCCTCACCCAGGCCACAAGTTCGCCTGAGCTGCCGTTGAACTGCTCGATCTCGTGGTCGAACTTGCTCTCGCCATCCATTGAGAACAGGATATCGTAGCCGTCTTCCCTTGCATCGTTTGCAAGATCGGAATCCGTGAAGTTGAGAAGTACGGGAAAATCGGTTAGATCATCTACAACCTTCTCAGCATGGATCGTGATCTTCTTGCGATACTGCCAACCATCATTGTAGTACCCACCAGATGGATCCGCCTTTATCTCATTGATAACTATATCTAGCAATGTATAATTCACAGTAAAATAGCAGTAATCAAGGTAGAAATTATCTGCTGCTGCCCCATTCTCGATCCCTCTGAATCTTATCTTGAAGCTTCCCAAGTTAAGGTCCGATACAGGGGGTAAATTGGTGGTTTGAACAAGTATAGTATCTGTATCATTGGGATCAGGTGGGTTTGTTAAAGTATAATTTCCAACATCGTATTGGGTTCCTCCGACCCTCCAGGTGACGTTTGAAAGAGCATCTGTGGTTAGCAGCCATCCATCATTGGTATAGTATCCGAAGTAGTACGTTATTTCGTTGATTATGGCACCTGATGGTAGTCCGGCATTTGGGAAATACACCTCCACCCAATCAACTGATGGTTCGTTTGTATCCCCGCTTTGGACATGTATCCCATCGCCAACTGCATCCTCATCGATATCCAGAAAACTAAGGACATCCCCATCTGAATTGGCTACGTCGAATGGATGAATGTGACCCGAGGTAAAGGCGGCACGGGTTCCGTGATCCACTGGATTTGCTTCCTCAGCATCATTATTATCCATTGGATTCTCATTTTCAGGAGAGAATAAAGTATAATATGGAAACAGTATGCCATTAAGCAATAACATTATGATGATGCCAAAAGTAATGACTCTTGTTGGATTATTTATCCTAAATACACTCATTTGGTACCCTCTCGTTTACTACCAAAAGATTCGGGTTTGGGGTGCATTTAAACCAACTTTTCTGGGTTTGCCTGCAAACTTCTCCTTTTCAATCATTTCTCATGAATTCTTTCCATCTCCAGCATATTTACATAATATTATATAATGGCATAATTTATAGTAGTATATATTAATAAAAAGTTATGACTGGCTTATCATCTATGATTATTAGATTTGAGAATAATGAACAACCCACATTTGAAAAATGTGGGTATCATCACTCGAAAACCGCACCTTGCATTCCTCCACCATTTGAAAATGGTGGTATCCTGCGGTTTTCTGCGGATGAAACGTCTGGTGAATAAACACTAAAGAGGTATCACACTTCGAAAATGATGTCCCTTTATATATCTCCCAATTTTACATCAAAATCTTCATTACAGTGTAATTTCCCCAATTCTACTTTCAAATTCCACATGAGATCCCACACACAAAACTTTTAATCATAAATAATCAATACACATGAAAGAGGATGGGAGATATGGCTGAAACCATCTACTCCACAAAGGACATCAACCGTGCAATTAGAGCCCAAATCAAAAAAGGTGCTGCCACAAGGATTGAAGGGCTTACGAACCAGGACAGCATAGCAGTGGGCCTTGATAAAGACGCTAAAATCACTATTATAGGCAAAGCTGGTGATTTTTTTGGAGCACTGAATAACGGCACCACCCTTTTACTCAGAGGTAGCTCGGGCAGGTTCCTTGGAGATACCATGACCTCTGGAAAGATCGTCTGTGAGGGGGAGGCAGGTGATGGAGTTGGAACGAACATGTGCGGAGGAGAGATAATAATTAAGGGTGATGCTGATAAAAATGTGGGTGCCGGAATGAAAGGCGGAGTGATAATAATCGATGGCGATGTCGGTGAAGGGCTTGGTATTCATCTTTTTTCAGGTGATATACTGGTTACAGGCGATGCTGGTAAGAATGTTGGGAATCTCATGTCCGGAGGTAATATATTCATTAATGGAAAAATTAAAAGTCTCGGAGAAAATGCAAAAAGTGAAAAGCCTGATAATAGGGACAAATTGAAGCTTACAAACTATCTCACCAAACAGAATCTAACTGGTGAATTCAAATTCAAGAAAGTAACAAGCAAGGAGGAAATCCCACTTCAATTGATCATTAATTCCTTGGGCCTGGGTTCGAAAAAGCGGTTGGAAGATGCTGAGGATGTAACCTGATTCAGGTTGGCAAAAAAGAGGCGGTTTATTGAAAGAAATTGAAGAGAAGGCACAAAGTGGTATACTCAATTTGAGAGGGTTGGCCGAGGAGGATATGGCATCAATCCTGGATGAATTGGCCATAACCCCCATAACATTCAACGATTTACTAGACACCAAGGAGGATAAAGAAAGCACAACTGAGGTTATTATCGGAGAAGGCAGAGATGTGAAATTTCCGTTGGTTTTGAGTCATTCTATTTTTGTGGATACAAATCATATGACATCTGCGAATAAATCCATCAGAATCGCCTTAGCTTACGGAGCCGGTATGACTAATACTCCCATAAACATCGGGGAGGGAATACTTCCTGAGGAAAAGAAAATCACTTCGAAATTCAAAGGTGATCTCCTACTACAAATATCACCCCTCAGAATTGGTATTGACACAAAAACAATTGGTAATGGAAAAGGCATTGTGATTGACCTTTTTCCGCGATTTCAATCAGGAATATATTCAAAAGAGGAGCTTATTGACAGGGCCCAGGGAAAAGGAGGACTGATTGGAGGGGGTGTATTTGGCCCTGAAAGGCATCTAGATATCGATTCTGCAGAAAGTCTCAAAAAACATGTTGAACTCATTAGGGAGGTTACCGAATATAACCTACCGGTTTTGATAAAAATACCCATAGGGGCGGTGTATGAAGATACAAAATTCGCACTTGAATCTGATGCCGATGCCGTAATTATTGATACCAGTATAAAGCCATTCTCTACCCTGGCTTCAACAAATGGAAATTTCGGGGCATCGCTTTTGGGTTCGATTCCCCCTGCTCAAAAGGCTTTCAAAGGGGTAAATGCCCACCAAAAGGGCATTAAACTCCTTGTTTCAGGTGGATTTCGCAACGGTGCAGATATCCTGAAGGTCCTGGCTTTAGGGGTTGATGCTGTTGGTTTGGTGGAATCGGCAACCGTCGCCCTTGGCTGTGACCTGTGTGGAGAGTGTTATCGTGGTAAATGCGATAAAGGCATTGCCACAAAGGACCCCCGCTTAAAGTCCAGATTTAAATGGAAAAACGCAGGAAAATGGCTCGCAAACTACATCAACACCACAAAAAAAGAGATCGAACTGCTTTTGAAATCAACAGGAGTACAGGATTTAAAAAACCTATCCAGCAGCAATATCGAGGCCTTAACCTACGATGCTGCTGCAATCACGGGTGTCAAGCTCATAGGTTATGACCGTGAGTTGCCAATGTGGTTCCACTGAAGTGCAACCTTCACGCTGTGGTAAAAATTCCAATTTCTGAAAATTTCATGATGACATACATAAGACCCACTATCGGAAGGAATGTCCCAATAACATTTTTTTGAATCCCTTTAGCAAAATTTGATGAGGAAAACGGATCCTCCATCCTGCTTAGAAGGACACCTGATAGGAGGACACCAATGGACAGACATGAGAAAATAATGACGGCATTGAAAATCTCGTCGATTTGATATTGGGAAAACAGAAATTCCCCGCTCAATATCCCAGAGAAATTAAGCAATAGAATGGCGATTAAAAGGCCATAAATCATGGGTGTTTCAACGATTACTGCCTGAACAATGGTTTTGCCGAGATTTATACGATCTCGTACAACACTCTCTATTCCGCCTTTTAATATCAATCCACGGCTGATATTGGCAAAAAGGCCAGGTACTCCCACAGCCATTGCAATTGCCACACCGAACTTGGATAACTGCCCCTCTGGAATTTCAAATTCCATTATGCTTATTGAGAATATAATCACTATCAATAGACCATATATAGGGCCTGTATTAAACAGGCTTTGAAAAATGATAAGAACCCCGAAGTTTCTTCTTACCTCTTTCTCTCCTTCAATTCCATATTCCCCGGGATTATTTTTCATTAAAACATATTTTCGCACCATCATCATAGTACCGGTTATGCAACCTATTAATGGAAGTCCAAGCGCCAATAAGATAATTGCTATCCAATCCATGTTATTTCCTCACTGAATTATATATTGGATTATCTTAATGGCATATAAATTGGTTGGTTTTTGTGTTTTTTGGCTTTTTGATAATAGTCGCCCTCGATAGATGTGGGCACTTTCCACCCAACCTTAATATACCCCAAAGGACATATATTCCCTGAGGTGTCGAGGGATGTTATTTGTGACGACATTAAAAGCGCGATACGGTCAACATCTGGAAGCGATCAAACTATTCAAACGCCCAAAGATTCCGGAAGGTTTGAAGATTGAGCATTTTGTTGGAATTTTTGGCGGTTTCGATGCATTCTTGGTCTTCTCAGCGCCAGATGAAGCCACAGCTGCTGAGTTCACTGTCCAGTTCTGTCATGTTGCAGATGTTAATACGTGTTTAGCTCTGCCAATCGAGGATCTGAAGTGGACCCAGTAAGCAGTTCTCCCAAATGGGATTATTAAGCATAGAATTTTAAATTCGCATCTTGATTCGATCCAATCGAAATCATAAGCCCAAATTCTTGATAATGGGGGAGAGGTATGATATCAAAGTTAATATCATGGAATGTGAATGGTATTCGAGCCGTAGCCAAAAAAGGCTTTTTGGATTGGATGATAAAAGAAAGACCTGAAATAATCTGTCTTCAGGAGACCAAGGCGCGGCCAGAACAGCTTACAGAGGATCTTCAATCTCCAAAGGGGTATCATTCGTTTTTTAGCAGCGCTGAAAAAAAGGGCTATAGCGGTTGTGTCATATACTCCAGGGTGGAACCTGAAAAGTTATTGTATGGAATGGGAGAACCCAGGTTCGATTCCGAAGGGCGGATGGTGGTCACTGAATATCCCGAATTTGTTTTATTTAATGTGTACTTCCCCAACGGAAAAAAGAACCAGAAGAGATTGAAATACAAGCTTGATTTCTACGATTCATTTCTAACCTTCGCAGATTCTTATAAAAAAAGAGGTAAAGGGGTGATTGTCTGCGGAGATCTCAACACGGCTCATAAAGAAATAGATCTGGCAAGACCAAAGGAGAATGAGAGTTCTTCTGGTTTTCTACCTATTGAAAGGAAATGGATAGACAAGTTCATCTCCCACGGATACACCGATACCTTCAGGAAATTCAACAAGGAGCCCGGACAGTATTCCTGGTGGGACTATAAGACAAGGGCAAGGGAGAGAAATATCGGATGGAGGCTGGACTATTTCTTTGTAAGCAATGACCTGCTGCCCAACCTCAAAAGCGCCTTTATTATGAGAGATGTGATGGGCAGCGACCACTGTCCGGTAGGCGTGATCATGGAATTTTAGAAAGATCACCAGTGCTTCTCCCCGCAAACGTAGCAGAATACATTGGATAGAAATAATTATTGTCCATGGGGCACATCTGTTCAATTTAGCGTCCTACCCCTTCCTTGCTATTGTTTTTAAGGTTCTTGAGAAAACGCCCATAAGCTCGTGAAACTCCCATTTTGAAAGAACAGCGCGCCCTAGGATTCTTTGGAACATAACCCTTGTCTTCTTTTTTTTATGTTTGGGATAATCAATGACATCCAGAAGGGAGGTAAAATGCCCCATCATCTTATCTTTTTCAAATCCCGAAGCCTCCTTGACCTCTCTGTCTTTTACGTGGACTTGGAAGATCTCGTAAAGGATAATTGATGCTGCATGGGAAATATTGAGTACGGGATAATCCGATGATGCAGGGATTGTAACCACATTGTCGCAAAGTTCCAGTTCCGAGTTGTAAAGGCCGTAGTCCTCTCTTCCAAAGAGAATACCCACCGAGCCCTCTATATCGGACATTTTTTGGGCCAATTCCTTTGGGGTCAGGTTCCTCCTTAAATGCTTCTTATGGCTTTTGGA
>CBDVCK010000210.1:0-6813 GCA_965372465.1 uncultured Thermoplasmata archaeon
GTAGTATTGCCAATTCCGCTTCATCCACATATGACGGCACTAGAGGAGATACACCAACAAGGATCACAGGCCAAATCGGTTACGGGCAGGAGTTTACAGGCAGTGCAGGTGATGACAGGTTTATTTTGGATGATCTCGGTTTAACTGACGGAGTGCAGGATAAACTCACCCTATCTTTTTGGATAAATATCGATAACGCTGCTCTCGATGATTGGGCAAGGGTCATTTGCAAGAGAGATGATGGGGACGTTAATACTTTATGGGGAGCAACTTTTGATGCCGCTGCTGACAAGGACCTGAGTTTTGAAGCGGGTGGTGATTCAGGGGGTTATGCCATTGGTAAAAGTGTGTGGGTGTACGTTAGTTTCACTTATGACGGTTCAATAAAGATTCATTATCAAAATGGGTCTCAGGTAAGGACTGACTCTGGAGGTGGCGGTCCAATATCATCCACTATATCTTCTGCACCAGTTACCATAGGTGGAAGAGCGGGTGGAAACCAAAACTATGCTGGAATCATGGATGAAGTCCGCATCTCGACTGTTGCATACTCAGCTGCTTGGGTTGCAACAGAATACAACAACCAGAACGATACGAGTTCGTTTTGCACGGTGAGCGATGAGGAGATTATCCCCGCAAGTTGGCTGTATCGAAAACCAATTACCATCAATTCCTCACAGGTATCCACAGACCTAACCAATTTTCCTGTGCTCATTAATATTACAGATTCTGACCTTTCAAGGAAGGCTCGATCTGACGGTTATGATATCGTCTTCACTTCCTCAGATGGTAGAACCAGCCTCGATCACGAGATAGAGAGATACAACGCTGCTACAGGAGAATTGGTTGCATGGGTTAAGATACCTTCTCTTTCATCCTCTACCGATACCGAGATTTACATGTATTACGGAAACTCAGATGCAGGCGATCAGTCCAATCCAACTGGTGTTTGGAATAGTGGTTTTATGGGAGTTTGGCATTTGAACCAAGATCCAACGGGTAATATCAATGATAGTACCTTGAATAACAATGATGGTTATACTAATGGCACTATGACCTCGAATGATTTGGTTGATTCCAAAATTGGGAAAGGATTTGAATTTGATGGAATTAGCAATCTATTAACGGTAAATGAAAGTACGAGTTTAGATTCAGTAAATGATACTGGGACAATATCCGCTTGGATCAATTGGGTCGATCCGAGTGACGGTGGTTATCAAAGAGTTATGGTATCCAGTAATACTTTTCCTGATCGTCTGGAGGGGCTTGAATGGTCACTACAACCAGATGGAGACGTTTTCTTCTACCCCTGGGCAGGTAATAACAGCAATTATAATTTGATAACCAATCCTTTCGTAAATAACGAATGGTATCATGTTGTTGTTACAATGAATTATTCGGCAAAAGAAGTGAAGATTTACATTAATGGTAATTCAATGACGTTTGCTATTGAGAATGTCCCTACGGGATGGACAAATTTATCAGTCATAGATGATTGGTTATGGGGAGGTCATCCTGAGTATCCTGCTTCATATTTTGCTGGAAAATTTGATGAGATCAGAGTAGCAGATGCCGTTCGTTCAACTGAGTGGATCCAGACCGAGTTTAACAACCAGAACGATACAAGTTCATTCTGCTCAGTGGGCAGCGAAGAGCCAAATAACGGTTATGATGATATCATAGTTGGCGCATATGGTTATGGGAACGACCAGGGCAGGGCATATATCTTCTATGGTCCTGATTTTACTATGACCGGTTTACCCTTCTTTTTCACTGAAAGTTTAGCCGAGAGAACCCTTCCTGATACTGACGTGTATCTGGATTATCTTACCTTGACCGTCAACCCGGTTGTATCGACAAACTATCTCATCATCGCGACTTCCGATATGGGCCCAGAGGGCTCCGCTGCGGACATTACATCACTGCGTTTGAGGATCGATGATGACGATTCAAAAGTATACCATGAAGTAATTCGGGAATTCGAGGATCCAACCGATTGGTATCATTTCTCTGCTATGAAATACCTCACATTGTCTGCAGGTTCACATGACATAGAGCTTGAATACAACACTCCTACCACAGACGATGGTCGATTTCGTAACTCTCGAATAATAGCGATAGAGATGACGATACCATCTGAACAATATACCGAGACCGAAAGCGCAGTTGAATCTACTGGCACTGAGATAACTGCCACGACAATGAGCTTCACACCTTCCTCCTCGGGAGATTACCTGATCATTGCAACAGCCAATGTGTTTCACAATAACAATGCAGATAGTGCATGGGGCAGGATGTATATTGATGACACCTTGTATGGTGAAATGCTTATAGAGCCCGACGATGTTCAAGAGCGAATGAATTTCGGCGTTATCAAGAATATAACATTAGACGCAAGTTCCCATACCATCAAACTAACAGTCCAAAACGATGATTCAGGTACTACTGCAAGTATGAACAATGCACACATAGCAGCGATACGGCTTGATACCTTCTCAGAGTTTCATTATAACGAGACCGAATCACAAAATGATGGTGAATTCGCATGGGAGACACTAGTTTGGAACAACTACACGCTAACAAAGGAAGGTGACTTCATCATATTGGGAACTGCTGAGTGGTATGCCAATGATGCAAATGCTGTGGGTGGAATAAGACTACAAACTGATGGAACCACACGACAGGAAACTCGTATAGAAAATCAGGATTCAACAGACAGACACATGACGTTCCAGATGGATAAACGCGTTTTGTCCGGTGCTCAAAGTGATAACCTAGATCATTATCTAGCCTCATCTAGATGGTCGAATTTTGCAAGGCTTATAACATTACCTGTTGGGACAACTTATACGGTTCTAACAGGATGGAAAGCCAGTGATAAGTTTGGTTTCTCAGTATCAGATGCTGGGAATCTGGACAATGATTATTACGATGACGTAATTGTTGGAGCACCTGGTGCTGACAAAGCCTACCTCTTTTTAGGTGATGATCCAATGAATGACTTCATTAGCGCATCTGACGCTGGTACGATACTTAGTGGCGCTCCAGGGACGAATTTCGGTTTCAGTGTTGCAAGCTGTGGCAATATCAATAACGCTGATGGCGATGATGTGATTGTGGGCGCACCTGGTTACAATGCTAATCGAGGTCGGGCGTACATATTCTACGGTGTTGGCTACAATGAGATAGTCACCGCAAACTACAATGGTGATACAGTTACAATCCTAAACGGTTCCATTGTCATCGATTGGGAACCAAAAAGCACGAAAGATGTAGGAGATATGCCTTATTCTGTTTTTGTGGGCGATGCGAATAACGATGGATACAACGATATACTCACAGCGGACTTTAATGAAGGCACAGTTACTATCTATAACGGAACGAGCAGCGGAGACTGGGAATCGAAGTTCAACCTAAGTGTTGGAGATGGTCCTGTATCTGTTTTTGTAGGTGACGCGAATAACGACGGCCTTAACGATATAGTCACTGCTAACGATAACAAAGTTACGATCTATAACGGAACGAGTAGCGGCGGCTGGGAACCGAAGTTCGACCTAAGTGTAGGAGGCAGTCCATTATCTGTTTTTGTAGGCGACGCGAACAATGACGGGATAAACGATATTCTCACAGCAGATTCTGCTGATGACACAGTTACGATCTATATCGGAACAAGTGGCGGCGGCTGGGAACCGAAGTACAACCTTAGTGTAGGGAGCCAACCAAACATTGTTTTCGTAGGTGATGCAAATAACGATGGCCTCAACGATATACTCACATCAAATTGGAATGATGACACAGTTACTATTTATAATGGAACGAGCAGCGGAAACTGGGAACCGCAAGGTACGCTCAGTGTAGGAAACGCTCCTCGTTGTGTATTCGTTGGCGATGCGAATAACGACGGCTATAACGATATACTCACAGCGGATTATAGTGACGACACACTTACAATCTATAACGGTACAGGCAGCGGTGGCTGGGAGGCGAAAGGTACCCTGAGTGTAGGAGTTGGTCCTCGCTATTTATTTGTAGGTGATGCGAATAACGACGGTTATAATGATATAGTCACGGCAGATAATAGTGATGACACGGTTACGATCTATAACGGTACGAGTACGAACGATTGGGAACCTAAAGGTACATTGAGTGTCGGGACCAGTCCGATTTCTGTTTTCGTAGGTGATGCGAATAATGATGGCAATAACGATATACTCACAGCAGATTTTTCTGATGACACAGTTACCATCTATGCCAGTACAAGTTACATTGGCTGGGAAACGGATAGCACACTAAGTGCTGGGAACAACGCTATGTCTGTTTTTGTGGGTGATGCGAATAATGATGGCTATAACGACATACTCATTGCAAATTGGATTAGTGGTGCCGGCACAGTTACTATCCATAACGGGACGAGCAGCGGTAGTTGGGAAGCGAAAAGTACACTAAGTGTAGGAAGCGGTCCTCTCAACGTTTTTGTGGGTGATGCGAATAATGACGGCTATAACGACATACTCACTTCAGATTGGTATGTTGACACAGTAACTATCTATAATGGAACGAGTGACAATGATTGGGAACCGAAATTCACCCTAAGTGTAGGAGACGGACCTCGTTTTGTTTTTGTCGCTGATGCGAATAACGATGGGTATAATGATATAGTTACTTCAAATTATTGGGATGCCACAGTGACTATCTATAACGGGACGAGTTCTGGTGGGTGGGATCCGAAATTCACTCTAAGTGTAGGAGAGCGTCCCGTTTCTGTCTTCGTGGGTGATGCAAATAACGACGGCTTAAACGATATAGTCACCGCGGACACTTTTGACGACACGGTAACTATCTACAACGGGACGAGTAGTGGTAGTTGGGATCCGAAATTCAACCTAACTGTAGGAGACGCACCCCAAACTGTTTTTGTCGCTGATGCGAATAACGATGGGTATAATGATATAGTCACCGTGGACTATAACGACGACACAGCTACTATCCTTAATGGGACGAGCAGCGGTGGTTGGGAAGCGAAAGGTACGCTAAGTGTAGGAACCAATCCACGTTCTGTTTTTGTAGGTGATGCGAATAACGACGGCTTAAACGATATAGTCACCGCGGACAATGGTGACGACACAGTTACTATCTATAATGGGACAAGTTCTGGTGGCTGGGATGCAAAATACACATTAAATGTAGGAGCCGGTCCTTATTCTGTTTTCGTAGGTAATGCGAACAATGACCTAATGGGGGGTTCTATGGATGTGAGCTATGCAAATCTGATACTCACCGGTGAAGCAGAAGGCGATAAATTCGGGTACTCGGTTCATTATGCAGGCGATATCGATGGCGATGGCGACCCAGATGTGATCGTTGGCGCACCGTTCCATACGAATGCCTCGAAGACCGAATGCGGGGCATTTTATGTTTACAGCGGCGGCCCCAGTATGAACTCAACAGCAGATTATGTGAACTATGGTGAGTATGCATACGACCATTTCGGATGGTCTGTCTCATTCGCAGGTGATATCAATGGTGATAACTATAATGATACATTGTGCGGCGCACCACATTATGATGATGGGTCAAATACAGATGCCGGAAAAGCGTACGGTCATACTACCTATATCATTTCAGAGTTCTCGGATTACGTAGTGCCTTGTATTGGGATAATTATCATATTTGCGATTTGGAGAAGAAAGCGAATTAGGAAGAAGCCAGTAAATAAAGAGTCAATTGATGAAGGATAAAAGGTTCACTCAGGAGAATCATGGAAAAAACATCATACGCAAAATAATATGAAATTGAAGCGAAGCTGAAATAGAATCGGATTTCAAAAACCAAAATCCAATAAATTGGTGAAGATATGCCAAAAAGTAAGGATACTAGAAAATGTCCGTTATGCGGGACCAAATTGAAAATTCCGGCTTTCGAATGCAGCCAATGCAATAAATTCCTAAGAGATGATGATGTAATCAAAGAAGAAAACGGAAGGGCAAGATGTCCCAAATGTGCAGTTCGAGTGAAACCTCTTTCAAAAAAGGATATCCAATCACATTTTAAATGTCGGGAATGCGGATTTAAATTCGGGGAAATAAAGTTCTTGGAAGATGCCCTCGGAGTGGATTCCGAGCTGACACCGAAAGAAGAAATCGATGTGTTGGGAAAGGCACTCGATTCACTATCCGAAGAAATTGATCAGATTTTGGATGAAACACAAAGGGATGAAGGTGAGGTCTACAAATGTCCTGAGTGTGGATTGGAGATAGCCGTTGATGTTAAAAACTGTCCAGGCTGTGGTATAAAGTTCTTCGATTTCGATGAAATACCTCGTGCCATCCAGGAAGAAGAATTAAAAGAAAGATTCGAGTGTTTCGAATGCAGATTCCTTGTCGATGTTAATGCAAATGAGTGCCCGAAATGTGGAGCTATATTCCTAGAAGAAGTAGAACGATTGTTTGCATGTCCGGCATGTGATGCGGATGTGGAATTTTCTGCCACAAAATGTCCAAACTGCGGCATGGAATTCATAATAGAGGATGAAGCGGAGGAGGAAGCAAAAAATGTTTGGGATGAACTTCTTGTGCAAAAATCCAAAAAAGACCTCCAAAAGTCGAAATCAGCAAAAGAGAGACTTAGACCTACAAAAGGTCTGACAAACGGTTTGACAAACGGACAAAAAAGAGGCAAGTTTGATTTGACGACAGGTGTGACAAGCGGGCGCACAAACGGCCTCACCAACGGCATTACTAACGGCCTCACAAACGGACTGACCAATGGTATTAGGGCTTTAAGAATGGGTATAACCAATGGCTTGACCAATGG
>CBDVCK010000211.1:0-6800 GCA_965372465.1 uncultured Thermoplasmata archaeon
GGCAGATAAAAAGGTAAGACTACTATTTGGAATGAATCCGCTTCAGCCATACCGCTTCTTCCCCCCTGTTGCCATGTCCCAAAAATATTAACAGTATACTCCTCGGAAGCACTTGTGAATAATGGGATTATCAAATCCCCATCAAATGGCTGGACTGTATCGCCGGTTCCTTGAAATATCAAACCAGCCGGACTTAAAGATACAGAACCGATTGGTGAATCTGCAGAAAGTGACACCATGCAGGGCTCGGCGGAATTATACGTGTCACACGTTACATTTCCATTAAACTCCCCAACCCCTGTAGAACCTGGGGAAACATCCACCTCAACCGATTCCTGCTCAACTTGGATATAAACATTTGTTATGAGGTCGGCGTTGGCGTCGAATGAGAACGAACTGATTAGGGATATGAGAATTAAAATGGTTACGAGTGCTAAAGGGCCGACCTTCCTCATAGTATCATAAAATAGATTCTTTTCGGATTAGATAAAGCTTTTGTTTGTTGATCAAGTACTGTTCTCGAAGGTGGGAAAACCCTCATTTAAATACCAACCATAACTTTTAGGATTAGATTTATTAATATTCCCCTTTTCCCTGTTAATGGGTGTTATTTCAAGTGTCTTGATTATGGATAGCATAAGATCATCACTTTATTCTTTTCATTATATCCCTGCCCTTCCACGTGAGTTTCCCTTCCTTAATATATCCCAACATCTCAAGCATTTGATAGTTCTTAACTTCAATCTCATCGTTGGGATTCACTGCACCTCCTTCGCTGAGCAGTCTCAACACCTTGTAGAAGGGCAGCTCTTTCTGCATTCTGCGCCTTCCCTCCCTAAACTCATCCAAACGCTTCTTGAATATCTTGAGCTCCTCAGCGTCAATCCTCTCGCCGTAGGACTTTATGCCGTATCTCTCAACTATTCTAAGAGCCTGCTTTCTGTATTCCGTCACCTCCTGCCAATCCGAGCCGTATAGTGCTTCATGGGCCCTCGCCTGGGCTTCGAGCTTTTCAGCGCTTTTTTTCTTCTTTCTCTTCGACATGCCGCAAGTCCCCCAATATCTTTTTTTTGGACCTTCTTATAATCCTTTCGTCTATCTTTTTGATACCTGCTCGGTAGGTGCTGAGTTCGGGATATCTGCGGTGGATCTCCTCTATGAACCTCACTTGATCTAGTCTTCCGTCAAGGAACAATTTCATAGCCACAGCTGTGCGGATGCAGTACATCATAATCCTTGCCTTCTCTCTATTCGGCAGTCTATCCAAATCAGCCAGCATTCTTTTAATCTCGCTTGATATCCCATCGAAATCCGGTTCTGAAGGAACTTCTTTCAGTCCTTCCAAGAAATCTTTTCCTTTCAGTATCCTTCCTTCAAGTGCTAATTTCAAAAACCACGGCTCCTTCCTGAGCAACTGTACAATACCTCTGCGGGAATACACGTTGATCTGTAACCTGGGATGAGCGTATTCATCTGCAATATCCCTATCCTCCGGCGAGCTCACGACAATCAGGGCATCCACATCGCTCAATCCATCCTTTTTACCGAATACCTGAGAGCCGAAGACGCTTAACGCGACGATCTTTTCATCTGATGATATTCGCTCTAAAACCGAACGAAGGTCGATGTCAGACTCAAAGAATTCTATCAACTGGAACAATGGCTTTGTCAATGGCGAAGCATTATTGACACAGAATTTCTTTTTTTTCCCCTCGCCTGACGATACCACTCCGCTTTTTATGAAAGGTCTCAGTGCATCATATATCACGGTCCTTGAATACCCTGTATTCTTGATCAGGTCCTCAATGCTCTTCCCCTCTTCTTTCAGCTGCCAAATGACTTTCCGCTTGGATTCTGGCTCCATAAGATCTGTGGGCGTGTACGGAGGGTATGCGCCAACGATCACAGCGAACTTGGAGAGGTTCTGCACAAAAGAGCTTTCCATATTTGGACGTACTACCACCCTCTTACCCCTCCTTTCCTTCACAGCGAAGCCGTCCTCAGCGAGGGCGTTTGTCACCTGTGATGCATAGGTATTTGAAATCCCCAGAAGCTTAGCAAGTTCACCCACCGATTTCTCGCCTGAGAGCAGGAGATGCGAAAGCACTAGTAGCTTCATGTGTAAGGCTATTGTTAAAATCATATATAAATATTTCTAAGAATTGGCTTACAAATGGGTGGGGTTCAGTCCAATATCAGGTATCTTATCCTTGATTTTTAAAAGACCGATATTTATTGGTGAGATGTAGTTTCGTGCAACAACGTTCAACTTTCGTTCTAAAATCTTTTTATATGTAAACTTACAATAAAAAACCCCAGTTCCTCCTGAATGAGGAATATTTACGGCAACCCTGATGGGGGGAGGAGTTATTCCTAAAGAAGACGATAAAGAGGGTAAAAATCCCACAGAAGAAAAAGAGGCCAACAAAACCTCAAAAAAGAAAGATAAAAAGGCAAAGGTCAGGGAATACGATCCAAATAAAGACGATGCATGCCTGATGATAGGCGGCTATTCTTCCTACATAAAGAAAAAGGAGATTGCCGCCCAGAGCGATTAACGGGGTATTTCATTTTATTAGAATACCTCAAACATAATTTGGATGGGAAAAATCCTGAAAGGTGAGGATAATAATTCACTCATTCTCAGATATATCACTGCAAAGGAAAAGATTAAGTCCCAAAAAATCTTTTGGATAGACGATGGGTAAAGAGGAGAACAAGCCAACATGCGTTTTGTGCGGTGAAGCGCTTGTGCGCTCAAGAAAATTCATCGCCTCAACCAACATGTACTGGAACAGACCCTGGAGCTCGGCATTGAAAATGAGCGCTCCCGTGATTCCTTTTGCCTGTATGAACTGCGGCAGGGTATATCTATTTTTAAGTGATAAAAACAAGATCATCAGGGAGTACAACGAGCTTTCTGATGAAGCAAAGAAAAGTTTCGAATAGAATAATAAAGTTTTCTAATAAAAAAGATTTAAAAGCCTCCCCCCCAACCCCTTTTTAGGAGGAAAATTATCGGGTCAGATAGCCGCGAAATATTGTGCGAGGAAGGGTTAGTGGGATTGGGGGGTGCTGTTTATACTGTAATTCTTCATTCATATTAAAATTACCTATATAACAACGCTAAGTTTTAGGGCTCAATACCAAATAATTTAGGTTGAATACAAATTCTTTCAGATAAATTAAAAAACCCGCCCCCAATCCCCCCTATATAGGAGGAAAAAATTCTATGGGTCAGATAGCCGCGATTTTGCGAGGAAGGGTTTCAGGGGAATCGAGGGCAAATCATACTAGGTATAAAACAGTATATATCTACTCGTTTGTTACGATATATAGAGACAATCCACTGGAGTGTTTATATAATAATTTGAAACGTTGAATGCTCTATGCATAACCAGTTTTAACTGTAGGCTCTTTGTAACTCCTGGATGCGATTCCACCTTCCAGTTCCTTGCCTATTTTCTCGTAGAACTTGATGGTATCCTCATCCACAGAAGGTCGTGCTTTTTCAAGGGCCTTTTCGAAGTGTGCCATGGTGACTATTTTAGCATCTATATCCTCTCTCAGGGCCGAAATTCCTGCTTCCCTGCAGATACTTTCGAGATCGGCACCCACAAAGCCCTCTGTTCTATCCGCAATATCCTCCAGGTTCACTGAGCTGTCCAGGGGCATGTCCTTGGTATGTATCTTCAATATCTGCACTCTCGCATCCCTGCTGGGGGCATGTATCATAACCAATCTGTCGAACCTTCCGGCCCTCATTAATGCGGGGTCCAACATATCAGGCCTGTTGGTTGCAGCAAGCACTACAACCCCTTCCATGCTCTCGAGCCCGTCTATCGAGGTCAGAAGTTGATTGACAAGGCGTTCCGTAACATTCGAATCGCCTCCCATACCTCTTCTGGGTGCAATGGCATCTATTTCATCGAAAAATACAATGGAGGGTGAGGCCTGCTTTGCCTTCTTGAATATCTCCCGCACAGCCTTTTCGGATTCCCCCACCCATTTTGAGAGAATCTCGGGTCCTTTTATGGAGATGTAGTTTGCCTCGGATTCATTTGCAACTGCCTTTGCAAGCAGGGTTTTTCCTGTTCCGGGAGGTCCGTAAAGCAAGATACCTCTCGGGACCTTGATGCCCATACGCTTGAATGCCTCGGGATTCTTCAATGGAAGCTCCACAATCTCCCTAAGACTGCGTTTGGCATCCTCCAGACCACCCACATCGTCCCAAGTTACCAATGGTATCTCGATTAACACCTCTCGAAGACTTGATGGCTCGATTTCCTTGAATGCATTCTTGAAATCATCACCTGTCACCTTCATCTTCTCAAGAATATCCGCAGGAATCGGTTTCTCCAGGTCGATTTCGGGAAGATAACGTCTCAAGGTCTTCATGGCAGCCTCCCTTGCCAGTGCAGCAAGATCCGCTCCCACAAATCCGTGGGTGATATTTGCAAGATAATCCAGATCAAAATCCTCTCCAAGGGGCATTCCTCTGGTGTGAATCTGCAATATCTCCTTTCGCCCCTTTCTGTCGGGAACTCCTATATAGATCTCCCTGTCAAAACGCCCTGGTCTTCTTAGAGCAGGATCCACTGCATCCTCCCTGTTCGTGGCCGCAATTACAATCAGGTTTCCCCTTGTCTTGAGACCGTCCATTAGCGTCAATAATTGGGCAACTACCCTTCTTTCCACCTCACCTGACACCTCTTCCCTTTTGGGAGCAATGGAATCCAGTTCATCAATGAAAACAACGGAAGGAGGGTTCTTTTCGGCCTCCTCGAATTTCTGTCTCAGTCTTTCTTCGCTTTCACCGTAGTACTTGGACATGATCTCAGGGCCCTGTATGGAGTAGAAATTGGCGCCTGCCTCGTTTGCCACCGCCTTGGCAATGAGGGTCTTTCCCGTGCCAGGAGGACCGTATAACAAGACACCCTTTGGAGGATCGATTCCCAATCTATCGAAGAGCTCCGGATGCTTCAATGGCAGTTCGATTGTTTCCCGAACGCGCTGCAGCTCCTCTTTTAAACCACCTATGTCCTCATATGTTATAGCCGATAACTCGATTTCTCCTTCTTTTACAGCCTCTTCTTTGACCAACATCTGTGTATCTTCCGTAATCTCTATGATCCCCTTTGGTTTTGTGCTGGCCACAACGAAAGGCAAGGACCCTCCCATCAAAGCGATGCCTGGCACTATGATAGTATCACCTTTGGTCAGAGGTCTTTTTAGAAGTCCTCTTTTCACAAAATTCTCAATCCCTGGCCCGAACCTTATTCTGTGGGTTTCGGATATGAGAGGTGATATGGTCACACTTGTGGCAGGTTCCATCTCGGCCTTGTTTATTACCACCTTATCTCCAATGGAAACCCCCGCATTCTTCCTTATCAGACCATCTACTCTGATAATACCGATTCCTTCATCATCCTGGTTGACCCGAAACACCTTTGCTGCTGTTGCCTTCTTCCCTTTGATCTCGATTATGTCTCCGGGCTCTAGGTTCAGTGCAACTCGAGTGGATGTGTCGATTCTCGCTCTGCCGTGACCCACATCGGACTGCAGAGCCTCGGCAACCTTTAAAATTACATCTTCTGCCAATTCAATCTCCGTTTCGGGAATAGGTATATTTGAATAAAAGGTTTGTTCTGTTACAAGAAATAGGGACATTTTTCCCCAATTAAACGATTTATTTCCGTAATCCCGATAATTATTTAAATCACAGTAGATTTATTAGCGATTACGTCATAATGTATAGATGGATGGATATGCAAACTCCCCAACCTTCGGACAGGCGATACTTTTCAGAGGAATACAGAATAAGACCGAGAAGACCCAGGTTCGGTATCCTGATTTTGGTCATACTGGCGATATTATCCCTTATAATGGCCATGGTTGTGGCCTATATTCTTTATTAGAAATTGCGATATTTTGAAAATATCAAAGGTGATAATTTAATCCCATTCTTTTTAATAAGGATTTTTTCCACCCTCCCTTCCATATTAATATAAAAGCTGATTATCAAAATAGATAATGACAAGTAAAAGCTTTTAAATTACGCCCGGGTTTTTTTTAATACCTCCAACGCCTTATGACGCTGAGAGTCGTGGGCGCAAGTTTACGGCTCTCAGTCGATGGTTTATGTTTTTTATAAGATTTTCATTGAAAAAAGTATTATTTTACGAGAAAGTTATCGGATTCTCAGGTAGAAAACCTTTTTATATCTAAACACATACACTACTTGGTGTTCTTATGAGGGATGCAAAACGATTGGGAAAGGTATTTTTAACAACATTGCTAGTAACAATGTTGACACTGTTGTGCGTTGGAATGAGTGTCTCCGCTCAAATAGACGAACCGGAAGAGGTTGATGAGGACATTTTCGCAATGATTATGGGCTTCATTGTAATCTGCCTGGTGATATCGCTGCTCATCGCAATCGCTATCGCCGTCTGGATATACAAAGATGCGGAAAAACGGGGAAAGAGCGGGGCCCTATGGGTAGTTCTTCTAATTGTGGGTGCATTCGTTCTCAATATTATAGGTGTAGTTATAATAATCGTAATATGGCTTATTGTAAGACCGCCGATACAGCCACCAGGAATGCCTTATGCACCTCCACCCCAGCCAGGATATCAACAACCGGGTTATCCGCCGCAACAACCGTACCAGCCACCACCACAGCAACCATACCAGCCACCGCCCCAGCAGCCGGGTTACCCACCACAATAACCGCAACAGTAAACCCCAAAATTTCGTGAATAAATCAGTGTAATTAGGGCAAATTATCCATTGCCCTT
>CBDVCK010000212.1:0-6787 GCA_965372465.1 uncultured Thermoplasmata archaeon
AATAAGGATCTTGCGGACCCTCACATTTTCCCAAAATCGATATGTTTTAATACTTTCGGCAGATACATTTTAAGCAGTGCGATTTATAGAAAAATCCACTTCGTGACCAAAAGGTGGGGAGCGTTCTGGCAAAGGCAACGCCAATGATGCAGCAGTACAGCAGAATCAAAAGCGAATACAAAGACAGCATTCTATTCTTTCGTATGGGGGATTTCTACGAGACGTTCTATGATGATGCAAAGCTTGTGTCAAAGGAACTGGATATCGCCTTGACATCCAGGAATAAAAGCGGTGGTAAGAAGATACCCCTTGCGGGAATCCCGTATCATGCACTTGAGCCGTATCTTGGGAAACTGATTAAAAAAGGTTACAAGGTGGCAATCTGCGAGCAGGTGGAAGACCCCAAAACAGCAACGGGTATCGTCAAAAGAGAGGTGGTAAGGTTAGTCACACCGGGAACTGTGCTTGAAAGCGGCTTGCTTGACGAACGAACCAATAATTTTCTTGCTGCTGTAACCAAAGGAAGCGAGGGCATTGGAGTTGCGTTCGTGGATGTGTCAACAGGGGAATTTTTGACCACACAGTTTGAGGGAGAGGATGCATTCACCAAACTCAGAACCGAAATCTTACGATTTCGACCTGCAGAATTCATCCTTCCAGAGAGTCTTGGAAAGGATGATGATATTGTAAGAACGTTAAAGAGTGTGGATGGAAACATCCTCATTGGTGAATATCCTGATTTTCATTTCAATTATGAAAAAGCTTACCAGACCTTACTTTCGCATTTTAAAACCCTAAACCTGGAAGGAATGGGCTGTGAATCGCTGCCCTTGGCAATTGAGGCTTCGGGTGCTGTATTAAGCTATCTTAAGGAAACACAGAAGGCCAATATGGACCACATCGATGTTGTAAATACCTATTCAACCGCTGACTATTTGATACTGGATGCAACAACACTTCGAAATCTCGAGATTTTGCGAAATGTAAGGGACAGCTCAATCAAGGGAACCATGCTGGAGATAATGGATAAAACTACAACTCCCATGGGGGGCAGAATGATGCGCAAATGGCTTTCCCAACCACTTCTTAAGGTGAATCAAATCAAGATGCGCCAAAATGCAACTCAGGAGCTTTTTCAAAACACTTTTTTCCGAGGGGATTTACGGGATTTTTTTGCTGATTTAAGAGATTTGGAAAGGCTTACCAGCAGGATCGTATACGGCAGTGCAAATGCAAGGGACTTAATCGCATTAAAGGATTCTTTGAAACTGATTCCTAAAATAAAGAACGTTCTAAAAGAGAACCAGGTAAAATCTCTTTTGCTCAAGAGAATTGCAGGGGATGTAACGGATCTGCAAGATGTGGTAAAACTGATAGAAAGCGCAATTTTGGACGACCCACCTTTGACAGTGAAAGAGGGAGGGTTGATTAAAAAGGGTTTTAATGAAAAACTGGATGATCTCAAGGAGATTGCCACCGGAGGTAAGAAGTGGGTTGCCGAGCTTGAGAAACAGGAGAAGAAGAGAACGGGCATAAGATCCCTTAGAGTGAGATACAACAAGGTTTTTGGCTACTATATCGAGGTTACCAAGGCAAATCTGCCTCTGGTTCCTGATGACTACATAAGAAAGCAGACCCTGGCAAACTCGGAGAGGTTCATCACACCAGAATTAAAGGAAAAGGAATCCATAATTCTAGGTGCCGAAGATAAGATGAATGCATTGGAATACGAGCTCTTTTCCAATGTACGGGAACAGGTGGCTGTACACTCCTCCGAGATAAAGAGCACGGCATCAGCACTATCCGAGCTTGACTGTCTGGCTGCATTTGCACAAGTGGCTGTTAACAACGATTTTGTAAAACCCGAGGTCAATGATGGTGATGAGATCATTATTTCGGAAGGAAGACATCCTGTAATCGAGCAATCCCTGAATTTGTCTTTCATTCCAAATGATTCCCATCTCGACGGGAAAAGCAATAGATTGATAATTCTCACAGGTCCGAACATGGCTGGCAAGTCCACGTATATGCGTCAGGTGGCACTGATTACGATCATGGCCCAGATGGGAAGTTTTGTCCCTGCAAAATCTGCATCCATTGGAATGGTTGACAGGGTCTTTACAAGAGTTGGAGCCTTCGATGACCTGACAAGGGGCCAGAGCACGTTCATGGTTGAGATGATGGAACTGGCAAACATTCTCAACTGCGCCACACAAAAGAGTTTGATAATACTTGACGAGATTGGAAGGGGTACGAGCACTTACGACGGCCTTTCCATCGCCTGGGCTGTAGGGGAGTACATTCATAACAAAAGTAAAATCGGGGCCAAAACATTATTTGCCACGCATTATCACAATCTCACTGAGCTTGCCGAGATTTACGAAGGTGTCGTGAACTACAATATAGCGATTAAAGAGGACAAGGAAGGTATCATTTTCCTGAGAAAGGTTGTGCCAGGCGGAACGAACAAAAGCTATGGTATCGAGGTTGCGAAGCTTGCTGGTTTGCCTTCTGAAGTTATTGCCAGGGCTAATGAGGTTCTGAAAACCATTGAGGAGGAGAACATCGTCAGGGTCAGTGACGAGACTGGGGGTATGGGCAAAGGAGATGTATTCCCCTCCAAGAAGAAACTGACTCAATTAGTGCTCTTCGAGCCGAATCCCACGCCTCATCCGGTTCTGGAGGATATCAAGAAATTGGATTTGAATGAGATGACTCCACTGGATGCCTTGAACAAACTGAATGAGATGAAGAGGAAGGTTGAGGAGGACGAGGAGTAGACAGTAAAAGTAAAAAAACTGCTCCAAACTACATATATATGCTCTAGATATTATGTCTTTATGAAGGAGCATATCATGGAAGGAACGAGAAGTAGGTTCATCGTTACTTTAGCGGTTGTATTGTTATTTTCAATGAACTTTTTAGCCATGAGTATTGTGGCACAACGAGAAGGAAATCTTGAGATTGTTGTGGGTAGTACTTCTAAGGAGGTCGCTCCAGGTGAGGATGCGGTTTTTCATTGGACTGCCTATAATAATGATACGTTTACATCATATGATCTATCTGTTACCGGAAGTATGATGGGTGAAGGTCACACAGAATTTAGCGAATCCTCATTCTATTTGGAACCTGGTGAATCCCATTCAATCACTCAAACTATTGGAACTTCTTCTGACGATGAAAATAACACTGATTATAGTTGTACTGTAACTTGGAATGTTATTTGGAATCAGGGTCCAACAAGTGGAACTGGAACACCTATGCAATGGAGATTATCAGTCACTGTTATTAATAATACAAATCCTGATGAAAATGGTGATGAGGAAAACGGTAATGATGATGACAATAGCTCCACCCCTGGATTTGAGCCGATTTTTTTGATTGTCGCGATTTTGATCACCTTGATTATAATGAGAAAAAAATCTCTGCCATAAAAAATTGCTTATATATTAAAGAGTTTTTGGAGTGAATTTTTTACCGTCAAAATACCGCTCCAATCTATTTATCTATCCCGCGCTACAATGTAATAATCATGGTGATATTCCCATGAAAAGGGTAGCGGGAAAAAATGATAAGTTGCTGAAAAAAAGTTTGTCACGAATGTTAATCACTCAATTTATCTGTATGATTATCTTATCATTAAGTTATCTGCCAGCATGTGGTGGGGAGGAGGGGGAGCAACCTAATGAAAATCCCTCGAAAGTAGAAAATCTGTATTCATTGTACGGAGTGGAAGTGGATATATCATGTGACAAAAACGCTCATCCATATGGTTCTAAACCCACTAGTATCATGGTTAAAAATGATGGAATGAAACGAGAAACAGTACATATGGCCGCAGAAATTATGTATAACGATGAAATGATTCTTCGATATGAAGAAAATATCGGAAAGATGGCACCTGGTGAAACGATTACTCGATCTGTGAATTATTATCTTCCATTTCATATTCAAGATGGAGAATCATTGGATTTTACAGCCACAGCGTTTGTGCAAGAGGATCCTAGTGAAAAATCTATAGATGAGGAGAAGCAGCATATATCGGCAGCTGACCTCGAGATTACAGATATACGATTTTCAAATAATAATCCTGTTTATGGAGATAATTTGACTATTTTGGCAACAATAATCAATAACGGTCATGACGATAAAATGTACGATTGCTATGCCATTTTTTATAGCAATGGCCTAGATATTGGGAAATGTGAAGTTGGAAATATTGCCGTTGGAGAAAGTGTGATGGTGAGCATTCCTTGGATTGCCATGACAGGTAATCATGTTATAACTGTTAAGATTCCAAGAAACGGAAATGGTAATAATCTTATTACCCAACAAACTCATAACGAACTATCTAAAAGGATCGATGTTGAAGATTCGCATAACAATCTATCCATTATTGTTATTGGAATAATAATTGGAGTGATATTTATCATTGGAATATGTAGTTTCATAGTAGAATATAGAAATAATATGTTCAATATAAAAAGAATTATCAAGCGTTGATAATTATCATTTAATAGTATCTATCAACTCCCCCACAACCCTCCTTATCTCCCCCTGAACTTCCTCCAAACTTCGAGTTCCATCCAGAATCCTCACGTTGTCGAAACCCTTCATGACAAGAAACAACTCTCTGACCTTTGTCTGATATTCTAAAGTCTCGAAATAGTTCAATTCCTCTTTTCTTTTGTCTGTGATCCTCTCCAAACCCACCTTCGGAGGTGCATCAAGTATGATAACCAAATCAGGCCTCGGTGCGAATTTTTCGTTCTCCTCCCTGATCTTTTCCACATCCAGACCCAGAGCCCCCTGATAGGCCATATTCGAGTAATAGTACCTGTCCATAAGCACTATCTTTTTATCATTCAAAGCAGGAGTGATATTGTTCTTGACATCCTCTATCCTGTCCTTCAAAAACCATTCACATTCTTCCTTAGGGGTGATTGTCCTTCCGTGCTTGGTAAGATCCCTGATCTTCTGGCCCCAGGACCCGCTTGTGGGCTCTCTGAGCTCCTCAACCTCAAAACCCTCGCCTCTCAGATATTCAGCCAGCATTTTTGCCTGGGTGGTCTTGCCTACCCCGTCAATGCCCTCGATTGTGATAAATAGACCCTGTGGAATATCGCCCATGTTCTCCTGCACAGGGTTTTGGTTATTTTAAATTTGTCCAAATGATGATTTAAAAAAGTAAATTCGTCTGGTATCTCACTATCCAAGGACCTTCAAATCCCTCTTAAGAAGCGCAACTTTATCGACATCCATTGTAAGTGGATTGAAAGGCATAATAAACATGGCATTGTATATGGCTGTGAGTTCATTCAGTCCGTGAACAAGTTTTAAAACCCTTTCAAAATCGTTGTGCACCATAAGATACTCCAATCCGTCTAGAAGTATCACAGGTTTTTCATTCTGGTCCATGAAATCCTTAACCCTATTCAGCACTCCCCCGAGATTGGTTGGAAGTATGCTGAGCTCATCCCTGGCCCTGCTCAACCACAACATGGATACTCCTTCAAAATAATAGGTCGCCTTCACTCTACTGGGGAAAGTTCTTGTTATGCACAATCCATCATATCCTTCATCAATCAGTTCAGAGAATATACCATAGCTTATGGAAGGGTTCTCCTCCATGACAAGATACCCTATTCCTGGCTTTACATCATCGGGACCCATCTTGACCTCACCGGCCTGCATTGCCTTGTATCTGCGGTAGATTATTATCCCCGAAAATATCAGAATAGCTGCAATTATCCCTCCAATTGAAAGGTAGTATGTAAACAGATCCTGAGTTTCTACGACCTTTATGGTCAATATATTGGAATCCATTTCATTATATTGATTCCCGCCAATATCCGTATATTCCAGAGTTCCGCTGATTGAAAGGGTTGTGTCTTTGGAGATGTCCTTTACTTTGGTATCAACAATGAAACTCCAGTTACCTGTTTCCACGGTCTCAAAATGCCATCTCCTTTTGGTTTCTCCTTCGATAGTTGATTGAACTCCGCTGTTATCTCCTTTAAAAGTGAGATTGGTACCCAACTCAAGGGTAATATCCACATCCTTTGCAGCCCCAACACCATTGTTTTGGTAGAAGATCGAAATGGGCAATGTATCCCCGGGTTTTACATCTTCCAAATCCGCTTGAATTGAAAACGTCATATCCGGAGTTGCAGATGAATAGGATAGGCTTATTTCTCCGAGCTTGGGTGATACGGTTGTGTCGGTTGTGATGAGATTGGATTTAAACCGAATCTTTCCTTCAAGCACGCTCACAGAGGATAAATCACCGCTTTCGGGAACAGGATCCCAAGTTCCACCAGAATCCAGGGAATAATAGTAATCGATATGTTGTCCATTAAGGGTCTCCTCAAATTCGAAATCCTGCCACTGCACTATAATATCAGGAATGAGGTCGTTGGTTTCAATTTCTCCCAGAGGCGAGAATTTATCGAATGATATTGCAACATCTCTCAGGGTCGGGGTGTTTGGTTGTTCCATTGAGGTCAATCGAACCTTGTACTGAATGAATTGAGAGTCGGGATTATTTATTGTGGAACCGCCTGAATTTGAAAGATAGGATGACCATGCACTCCATGAGGCATGGGATGTATCCGAGGAATTTCCTGTCCTTGTCTGAAATTGGATGGCAACCTTAGGGGGTGAAATATCCCCACTCCATGAAATTTCATTCCACATGGCAGATGAGCCGGTATCGAAAACCGAGGATGTGATAATGCCAACAGGGAATCTGGACACCCCCCTTGCACTTATTGAGTATGTATCGTTG
>CBDVCK010000213.1:0-6777 GCA_965372465.1 uncultured Thermoplasmata archaeon
CATATAATTTCACCCACCCCCCTCCCTCAACTATATATAAACTCAAGACGATTAGGTTAAAAAGGTGGGGCTTTGAGCGGAATTGTTGTTGTTGGCGATATACATGAGGGCATAAACTTCGGTTTCAATATGGATGCCGAATTCGGGATTTCAAAAAGAGCCCTGGATATTCACGAAAATTTCGCAAAAACCGCCCGATATGCAATTGATAGTAAGGCAAAGCTATTCGTTGTTTTGGGGGATATGTTCGATAGGACGCACGTTAGCCCAACTTTCAGGGAGCTTATCAGGTGTGATGTAATAGAGCCTCTGGAAAGGGAAGACATAGCGGTATGGATTCTTGCAGGAAACCATGACCAACCCCATGGCGAGAAGAAGGGCACCTCTATTGATGATTTCCGCGGCTATAAAAACGTAGAAGTTTTCCGCAAGCCGAAAGTAGAGGAAATGGAAATCGAGGGAAAAACTTTCGGTTTCATTATCGCACCCTACCTTCATCCCGAGCAGATAGCAAGACTGGTTGCCGAAAAGGAAGGAACCGAGGTTTCACAGGAGCAGATGTTCCTTTTGGGCCAGAAACTTCTGAAACAATGGATTGCAAACAGATGCAGCGAGCTTGAAACGGATTACAAAATCCTGTTCGGACATTATTACCTTGAGGGTGCGAAACTTCGAGAGACACAAAGTCCCGAAATCCTACCCGGTGAGTTCTCGTTTACCAGGGACATGATCCCAGATGCCCTCAATTTGGCTGTCTTTGGCCATGTACACCTGCACCAGGTAATGGGCTCGGCTCCAGAGCTCGTTTACACAGGAGCCATTGAACGAATCGATTGGGGAGAGAGAGAGGATGAAAAAGGCTTTGTCGTGATATCACCCCAAAACGAGAGACTATGGGAATTCAAGGAGCTGCCTATCAGGGATATGGTGAAAATAAGCCTCGAAATCTCTGCTGACGAGGATGCCACCAAAAAGATATTGGATGCTATACCGGATGAAGTTGCGGAAAAGATGTTCCGCCTGGAAATCAGCCTGGACGAGGGGATGAGGGAGCGCATCTCAGAAGCCCTCATTTCCGAAAAGCTCAAGGGTGCGTTCTACTACGATGTGAGATGGAAGGAAAGAACTTCCGAGAAACTCGGGTATATGGAGTTCACAATGAATCCCTATCAACTGCTTCGCACTTTTCTTGTGACGAATTACAGCGAACATCCAAAGTACGAGCAGATCCTCAAAGAGGGGGAGAACGTCCTGAACGAGGTGCTGGGATGAGGACACTGGAGGATTACATAACCGATGAAGCCGTTCCCACGCAGCCTCAGGAAGAGGAAAAAGCAGAGTCCAAGGTCACAGTTGAATTTACTGAAGGATTTATCATCAAGGAAATCGAGATGAAGGGATTTATGCGGTACATCGAAAAAACATCACCTCCGATAACCTTTCCCAACAAATTCACTGTGATAACAGGCAAGACAGGTACAGGGAAAACCTCAATTTTGGATGCCATAACATTTACACTCTACAAAAGGACATCCAGAACAGATATACAGAATATCAAAATCTCGGACGTTTGCAGACCTGGAGGTTTCGTCAAGGTTTCGTTTACCCAAAATGGTGAGGATTACCAGGTTGAGAGGGGATTTTCATCCTCAGGCACTCCATATTTAAATTTGAAAAAAGACGGCAAATTCATTGACGGCAAAATAAAGGAAAAAGAAAGGATTATCCAAGATATAATTGGCCTGGATTATGACGGTTTTAGAAATTCCACTTTTGTCAGGCAGGAAGAGATGAAGGAACTGGGTGCACAAAGCGCTGCAGAGAGATTGGATATATTTCAAAAGCTGTTTCGACTTGAAACCTTTGAGAAGGCGCAGACCTTGGTATCCAGCAGGTTGGATGGGGTAAAAAAGAAAGCCAGTCGCCTCGAAACCGAAATCAACGTACGAAGCGAGCAAATGGCAAAGCTTTCTGTTTTGGAAGAGGAACTTGCCCAAAAAAATGAATACAACCGAAATGAGAAAGAAAAATTGAAGGAATTGAATAGAAACTTCGAAGACCTTAACCTGCAGCTGAAAGTGTTGTCAGAGAAACATGATGAGTATTCGGCGCAAAAAGGAAAACTAGAAAGCATTAAGGATAGGCTGAATAAAACCGAAAAAAGACTGTTGGCGTCCCAAAAAGATGCGAAAAATCTAGCACCCCTAAGAAAGGAAATAGCGGCTCTGGAGGGGCAAATCAAGGATTACGAGACTCTGCGCAGCGAAGGGGAGAATCTCAAGGAAAAGCAGCGCAGCTATCAGACAATAATAAGGGAGCAGGATAGGGATAGAAGGCTTAAGGAATCCCTCATAAAGGAAAGGGAGATCGAGATTACAAGGCTGAAAGAACGAATAGAAAAAAGCGAGGCGAGAATTGCCAACCTTTCCACTGAGATTGGAAAGGATGAAGCTTTCGCCATGCTGAGAATGGAAGGGACTCTTACAGAACGAGTAGATAGAATCGAAAAGGAAATTCAATGGTTAAAGGAAAAGAAAGAGCTCATTAAAGAGCTGAAAAGTGAAAGAGGAGAGGCAAATAGAGAACTTAAGGTAATAATCGAAAAAACCCAAAACATCAACGAGGACTCATTCGTACTCTCTGAGATTGAAACGGGCATGGAACAGATGAAAAGGGATATTGCCAAGCAAAATGAGAATTACCAAAAGAAGATTGGGGAGATTGAGGGGAAGGTAATAGTGGGTGAAGAAAAACTAAAAGAGCTTGGTTTTGGAGAGGAAGAGCGCAAGAAGATCGCAACGATAAGGGATAAAGTATCCAAAATGCAGAATAAAAAGAAGGCGCTTGAGGAGAAACGAAAGAAACTTGATGAAATCGGTGATTTGTCCAGCCTGATAGATGATCTAAAATCTCAAAAAAATGGTCTAGGGGATGAATTAAAAGGTTTGGAAAAGAGGTTGTCCCGGTTAAAAGTTGAGGAAGAGAACTACAAGAAAGCAAAAAACACTTTTGAAAAGATAAGAAAAGACAAGGAAGAATTGTATGGTATGATTTCCAAACAAGAAGGAGAGGCTAAACGGTTGGAAAACCAAATCAAAGAACTTAAAGACCTGAAGATGCGAGTGCAGGAAACAAAAATCCGCCTGAAGGAGTTAAAGGAAAAGAGCGAGATTTACTCGATTCTTCGGGAGAAGGTGTTTCATAAAAGAGGCATCGTGATGTACGCAATAGACCAGCTTCTACCCCAGCTTTCCTTGGAAACCTCCACAAACCTTTCCGAGATGACAGACGGGAGGTTCTCAAAGGTCAGACTGGCCTCATATCAGGAGAACAACAGATACGGTATTCGAATCGAGGTCTCTGGTGCGGACGGAAAGTGGCATGATGTACAGGAGTTTTCAGGCGGTGAGAAGACCCAGATAAATGCTGCCCTGAGATTCGCCATTGCAAAGGAGCTTGCAAGCATGCCCCGGGTTGGACGAACCTACGGCAGGATGAAGACCCTCTTTATAGACGAAGGGGACCTGGGATCTTTGGATACGGAAAGCTCAAGACAGCTATTTGTTAAAAAGCTCTTTGACATGGGAGAGTTCTTTGAAAAAATTATTCTTATTACCCATCTAACCGAGGTTGCGGAAAGATTTCCTGGGAGAATAATGGTGTACATGACCCCCGAAGAGGAATCGAGAATCAAGGTGATGGCATGAAGAAAGAAAAGGATTTGGATATTGCACAACTGATAGCAAGCAACCTCAAAATCATCCAGAAATATCGCCTTCAGCCCGATTCTGAAAAGGAAGATTCTGAGATTGAAATAAAGCCATTTTCTCCCTCCCGTGATATTATGGATCTTGTGGCAATAGACGGCTCATATTCCTTTATTCTCAACCTATCGAGCATGTGGCTTGCCATAATCAGAGTAGGAGCATTGCATTATCGATTTTCAGAGGATGGCGGTTATGAGCTGATTGATTCCTTTACAAGAGAAAAACCTGTTTTGGTATCTACAAAAAAGGACATCATGACCAAGATGGGGGAGCTTGAAGGCAAACTTTTTGAGGCAACAAGTTACGCTTCAGAGCAGCACAGGGAAATGGTGAACCAGCTAAGGCGTCTTATGGAGGAGGAGATGGCTTTGGAATTGGCAAAGGTCAATAAGGGCGTCATAATTGCCATGGACGGAACCCTGACACCACTTTCGGCAACCTGTATTTTGGAAGAGGCGCAAAAGGTATGCGAAAAGAACCGGAACGTCCTGGTGGGTGTTTCCAAGGATTCATTTACACATGCTTTCAAATCCTATAAAACCGATGAGGAGGTCCTTCAAAAATTGGATTTTACCGGCATGGGTTACGCATCCGCATCGATATTGAAATCCAAAAAAAGCAACAGCCTGCTTTACGCAGGTATGCTTGGAGATGTGTATTTTGCTAAGCTGCATCCCGAGGCTCCGAAATGGTTCAGAATCGATGTGGGAACCAAAAAAGCGGATCCGGGTTTGGTTTTTTCACAGCTTGCACACTACTGCAAATCCGGTCTTTGCCCAGGTTACGTTTATCCACTGCTTGAGGCCCATAGATATGTAGTTACTGTTCGACATTTTCATAGCCTTTATGAGGATATGATCCTGGGCATGGCAGGAAACTTCGATATCTCCACTGCGGAGGCAATATCAGCGCTCACTCACATTGAAGGACAGAAAAGAGGGGCATTTCATGAGTATCTTGATCAGATTAGCAGGGAAGTGTGATTATGGATGAAAACAAAATACAAAGTATCGGGGAGGTTGTTTCAGCAAGTGTTTTAAGCGGTCTTGAGGTCAAGCTGGCCCTGGACAATCCGGAGGACTTGAGGATAGGCTACCCCGCTATCGTGGAGGGGAAGAAATACGACTTCTATTGTATGGTGCATGACATTTTAAACGAAAAAATGGAGATTGCGGAAAGACTTGCTGGCTCCAACCTCAAGGAGTCAGTGATTCCGGTAACATCAATGCATGAGGGTTACGGTGGAAGGATATTCTACTCCAAGGCAAAGCTCAAACCCATACAGCTTATAGAAAAGGGCAGTGGAAAACTCTCCGAGCCCGAGACGATACCGCCGTATTTTTCGGATACAAGGCATGCAACGAAAACCGACGTTGAAAAGCTGTACAAGGTCACTCCCGACTCAGCCCCCATAGGCACACTTCGGGGTGTTGCCAAATTCAATGTGAACATCGATTTTGGCAAATTGGTGGAAAAGCCCTTTGGTATTTTCGGAAGAACAGGCTCAGGAAAGAGTATATTCAATAAAATACTGTGCTGCTCGATTCTTGCAAGAAAAAAGGCCAATGTCCTCATATTTGACATGCATTCCGAGTACGGCTTGTTCTCCAAAACTGACAATACAGAGGGGCTTGCTTTCTTCTTCCCGGACAGGGTGGAGATATTCTCCCTGGACCCTGAAAACAAGGAGGGAAGGCCGTTTATCATAAGTCCCAGGGAGATAAGACCAGAGGACATAATTGTAGCATTCCAGGACCTGTCCGGCGGCATGATCGATGCTCTTTATACCGTTAACAGAAGGCGGGGAGGTTTGGATCTGATCACCGCAATTCAAAATGCTGATTCGGAAGATTTCAGCGAAGGCGAGCTGCATCCTGCTTCCTTGAGTGCGCTACAGCGGAGAATCAATCGTATCGACAGATTCAAATTCATAAGAGAGACAGAATCCGAAGCCTTTTCTGCAATCCAGAATCTTGTTAAGGCAGGTAAATCCATCGTACTGGACTTTGGAAGATACGGCACCAACCAGATGGCGTATCTGTTCGTTGCCAACGTGCTTGCCAGAAGGTTCTTTGACCTTTATACCGAGAATAACGAAGACTATCCACGGCTTCTGATATTCCTTGAGGAGGCACACAAATTTTTGGATCCCGGTATTGCACAATTCACAATATTTGATAGATTAGCCAGGGAAACGAGAAAGTTCAACCTCATCCTGGCCCTAATCGACCAGAGACCCTCGAGAATCGATGACGAGGTGAGAAGCCAACTTGCCAACAGGCTGGTATTGTCACTTAAAGAGCCCTCGGATGTTTCCTCGGCCTTGGCAGGGGTTGCGGACAGAAGTACCTGGGAGAACATCGTGGGAACTATACCAACCAGGACGGTTGTGGTCTTCGGGGATGCAATAAGGGTGCCCACAGTTATCGATGTGATGCACTATAATGTCGAGAATGTCAAGAACTGGATAATAGGAAATGCAGAGGATCTGGATGGCGCCGATTTAAAGAGGATTGCAGAGAGGGCGGATGAAATTCTCAGCTGATATGCGGGGATGCGGATTTGAGATATGACGGTGAAAGAAAAATCCCTGATGGTTTCTCAAAAAGGGAGAAGGAAGAGATAGAGGAAACCATCAAGGAATTCGAGTTGCAATCTGCCTTCATTGAGAAGTACGGCGAGGGTGCTTTAAAGGTAATCAGGAGAATCAACGAGGATAGAGGATTCAAAAAAGGTAAATACCTGATAGAGAAATACAGGATAGAGGAAAAAGATATAGGGGCCTTAAAGAAACTCATAGAGGCATATCTGGAAGATGATCCAGAAAGAACTGCAAAACCCAAAGTTTGGCTGGAAGGTGAAAACTTGATAATCGAAAGTTCCGGTTTCTGTCCCTTGATCGAGTCAGCCAGGGTACTGGATATCGATTTGAACCATGCCTGCCCCTTTTCCACGCGCCCGTATTTTCTTGCGATGCTGCGAGCGCTTAATCCCGATGTAAAACACAAAA
>CBDVCK010000214.1:0-6743 GCA_965372465.1 uncultured Thermoplasmata archaeon
AGGAACACGATTAGGGTTTGGAAAGCATTGAAAAAATCTCACACATTGGATGAGATCAGAAAAGAAGTGGATTTATCAGAAAGATGGGTAAAGAAACTCTTGAAATTTCTTGTGGAATCCGGACTGGTTTTATATCAAAAACGCAGACCGATTATTGCAGCTCTTAATGAGAATAATGAATTAAATCACGTTCTCAAATCATTTACAGAAAAACAAATTGTAAAAACCACCTATTATGCCGAAAGTTTACCTTTTAATGATATTATCCAGACCCCCACAAATATCGAAAGGCTTCTTTACGAGAAGATTGAAAGTAATCTAATGGTAAAGAATACAGGTTTTCATATCAGAGGTAAAGACGGGAAATTGAATATGCTGGAGAGTATTGAAGAGGAGCCGTATCTTGAAAGTATCTTCTTGCTGAAACTCTCAACTCCGGAAGGTGTTGAGGATATCTGTATTAGACTTGTTGCTTCGAACAAAATGAATTATAATCGTCTCTTCACACTTGCAAAAGAAAGAGATATGGTCAATATTGTAGGGTGCTATTTAGACATTCTAAATGGTATTAAAAAATTTGTTAAACTTAATATAATCAATGATTATAGAAATAATATCTCAAAACATAAAAAGAAATTTATTAAGGAAGAGCAAAGATATGGGAAAGAAGCATGGGTAAAGATATACGAGAGAAAATGGAATGTTGACCTATATCTTGATATTGGTGCAATCCGACATGGAGTAAGGGCGGTATGAATCTACAAGACTATCCTGTTGAAATAAAGGATGACATAGAAGATCAATCCCTTGATATACTGGAGAATATAAAGAACGATATTGTTGTTATTGGGGGTTGGGGAGTAAGGGCTCTATTGGGAAAAAATCATAAAAGATATACATTGGATGTAGATGGAGTTACATCAAAGGATAAATTTGACATCGTAACAGATAAATTGAGTAGACTTGATTTAAAATCTAGCGAAGCTGAATGGGGGATAAAATAGTATAAAAAATATGTGCCAGAAGTGGATATCCCCAAAAAAATAAAATCGGAAATCGAATCCATTGAATTACGAATTGAGATAGCAGAACCACTTATTAAAGAATTTAAAACTCATCATTACTCTGAATTTAGTCTTACAAACTATGTTCAAAAAGATATTGAATACCATATTAAATCAAAGGCACTGTCTGTAAATGTACCGCCAAAAGAACATATGGCTGCAGTTAAATTGGGATTACCCGCTGATTACAAGAATAACTATGATGTAGCGGTTTTACTCCGCATGAGTGATATTGAAGAGGTTATTAAGGCTATAAAAGAGAATGATGATTGGGATGAAATGGTTATAAAAAGACTGCCCAAATTAATTGGTAGAATAGGTGTTCCAGGACGTATAGAACATATACTTGCTGTTGATTCAGACATAGATATCAAGGAGCATATTAAAAAATTAAAGCTGATTGAACAAGCGTTAAAATGAGAATGTCATTACCATTGATATGTTTTAGCAGAACCTCAAATAGAATTAATTAAAATAAAGAGAAGGAATTACTTACATTCTCTTCGGTGCAATTATCCATTTGATTGGATTTTCTTCATATATATTATGCTAGAGAGAGGAGCGGACTCGGCGGAACTCGAAATCTTAAGATCCATTTTTTTTTATTAGCCAGGAAAAAAAATATGAAGGAAAAGTTCGCCGATATTTTGCCACTTCTTGAGTAAATAAGGGAGTTTATGTTTCTTTCGTCTGAAGGATTATGAGAAGAAGAAAGGAGAGAATCTAAAGTATCATCTATCTATCTGTTTTAATAGTCACACAACATTTCACTGAATGCGAGGTAATTGACATGCGAGGTATTGGATTCATCGTGATTGTAATCGGTATAATTTTGTTCATTACTGGGGGAGTTGTAGGATATGGGATTACACATAAAGAAGAAGACAAATCAACATATGATCTCAACAATGAAATTCCTCATGACTACTCCTCAGATTCCTCACTATCTTTATCACCTGATGTGTTTTCCTCTTTTATAATCTCCTCCTCTGATTTAGGTTCTACATATTCATCTTTTTTCGATTGTTCCTCCTCCTCAAAATCTGCTGACTCATCTACACCCTCTTCACCTTCCTCCTCTATGGTTTCGAACTCAAATATTTCCTCATCTTCAGAGGGTTGTTTTACAATTTCCTTTTTCAAATCCTCCCCTTCCTCTTCTGGAGGCTTCTCTTCCTCCAATAATTCCATCTCGATTTCCTCCGGTTCTTCTATGCCCTCTTCTTTGGGTAGCTCCCTTTCCTCTTTTCTCCTTATAAAATATCCAATAAAGAAAGCGAACAGACCGACGATTATAATCAACAGGATCCATGTGTAATCAAATGGTTCTTCTGCCTCAGCTTCGAGGATGGTAAATGGGACAGTGGTTTGGTTTGTTTCTCCCTCTTCGTCAGTAACCGTAATAGTCACATAATGCACTCCTGCATCTTTCTCAGAAGGAGTAAATGAAATCTCACCTGTATTTGGGTCTATGTCGAAAATCTCGGTATCATCTGAGAATGTTAAAGTGTCACCATGATCAATATCAGTTGCCATCACAGTATAACTAAAAGCTTTGCCCACTACAGTTGTCAATCCTCCTATCGGCTCTATCATAGAGGGGTCATTCACATTATTGACTGTAAAAGTAACAGCCTGATAGGCGATGCTACCGCTCTTATCTTTTACCGTGATATTGACCAAGTGAGTCCCTACATCTTCGTTTGTTGGGGTGAATGATATTTCACCACTATAGGGGTTGATATCAAATAACGTGGTATTATCCAGAAACGTGATGGAATCGTCTGAATCCATGTCAGAGGCTGTAACGATCAGAGTGAAGGGCAAATCTTCTGTGAGTTCCCGATCACTTATGAAATCGAGCGTTGGAGAATCGTTCACGTTTAAAACCATGAAAATTATAGTTTCGTTATCCATGGCACCTTCAGCGTCTTGTACCACGATTTTCAGGGTATATGTCCCTACATCATCATTCGAGGGCATGAAGGAAATTACGCCCGTATCTTCGTCTATTTGGAATAACTCATAATCATCATAGAAACTCAGCGTATCGTATACGTCAATGTCTGTGGCAACGGCTTGATAATAGAAAGGTTGGTCTTCAGTGGCGATCAATGGGCCTATCGGTTCAAGAACTGGCGCGTCGTTGGCATTGCTCACGATGATGCTAAATCCCTGGGTAGCAAAAGCACCAATTGAGTCTGTAACATTTACTATGACTTCGTTATCTCCAACCTGTTCATTGGTAGGAACCCAAGTTATGAGTCCTGTAGAACTGTCTATGCTCATCCCAAGAGGTGCGGTATCGAGGCTGTAAATCAATCTGTCCCCTATATCAACATCAACGGCATTTACATCATAGAGATATTGAGCATCCTCAATTGCACTTAATATAGGTGTTGAGGTAATTGCAGGTTCATCATTCACATTCATTACTGTGATACTAAATGTTTGAGTATCAAAATCGTTACCATCAGAAACATTAACGATTACCATAAAAGTTTGAGAAGCCTGTTGATATGTGGGTGTCCAGGTAATTTTACCGTTCGAATCTATAGTCATACCATCTGGTTTTAAGTCGAAAGTATAAGTGATAGTATCTAAGTCATCATCCATGACCGTCAGATTATAGTAATAGGATGAATTCTCAACAGCGATCGTTATCGGAGATGTGATGATAATTGGGGCATCGTTTGTATTCTGGATATCCATATGGATTTCTAAGTAACTCTCAGCACCATCATCATCAACCACAGTGACATTTACTAAATGCGTTCCCACATCTGCGTTTGTGGGTGTGAATGAAATGACCCCAGTTACAGGGTCTATATCGAACATCGTTGTGTTATCTGAAAATGTGAGGATATCTCCTTTAACATCTGTTGCTATCACTTGTATTGTATAAATCTGATCCTCCTGTAAAAACTGAGGCGCTATGGGCGTTATCTTAGGTGCGGTGTTGTTTATTGTGATTGTGATGGAATCTATACTCGAAGTGCCGTCATCATCTGTCACTTGGAGCGTGACTGTATAAGTTCCATTCTCATCATAACTGTGGTTGACCATTTTTCCAGTGCCTATAGTTCCGTCACCAAAATCCCAAGTATAAATCAGAGAGTCGATATCAGATGCTGTGTCAATAGAATTACTTCCATCAAAGTATATTTGTTCTTCTTCATCACCTACTTTATCGCTACCTGCGTCTGCAGTTGGTGGAACATTGTTTACAAATAGGGTTACAGTATCCGCATCCCAGTTACCTGCGGGATCGGTAACATTGAGTACGACTACATAAAAACCGGAAGATGTGTAGGTATGCGTTGGTGTTTCACCGTACCCAAAGATTCCGTCACCAAAATCCCAGGTCCAATCACCAATGCCTGTATTATCAACAGATCCACTGCCATCGAACATATATGGCTCGTCTTCATCAATTGAAGAATCCATACCTGCATCTGCTATGGGTTTTTCTATGTCCAATATAATTGTTACAACCTTGCTTGAATCCATCATAGGCTCGGGTTTTGCATATTTTGTACTTTCATTAAAGGTTGCTGTAACTTTATGTGGTGTGAAATATATTTTGTTATCCCCACCAGAGCTTTGGCCATTGGTATCGTTTTGAATGTATTCTGTCACGGTTATCCATCTGACGAAGCCATCATCACCTGTTGTAAAAGGAGAGCCTTCAAGAGATTCATTATTGATATTAGTCACCTCGACAGTAACATTAGGAAATGATGAACTATTAGTTGATTTCACATTAACGTGCATATACCATTTGACTGTAAGATTTGAGATCGAATCAACAAAATTTACTTTTGATTTGTCGAAGGTGGTATTGATTACTGTAATATTGCACTTGAGTCCCAAACCGATGTCGTCCTTACCTGAATTCAGGATTGTAGAGTTGATAACAAAGTTATTATGTGCGCGATCTGAAGAACTGATCGCAACCCAATTATCATTAAGTGTGCAGTTATTTATCGTGTTGTTATTGGACTTGGAAGTTAGGATTACTGCAGCGGCGTTATTTGACAAAGAGTTGTTAGTAATATTGTTCCAGCCAGAATCTATAATGAAAACACCCCACACATTATTTGAGACATTGTTTCCTATGAGGTTATTCCCGCTGGAAGAATCCATCTGAATACCTCGAGTATTGTCTGAAACGTTATTGCCTATGAATTTATTCTGGCTGGAATATCCAACAAGGACGCCGTTTATGCCGTTCGATGAGATATTGTTGCCAATGATATTGTTCCCATGTGAACCAGATATAACAAGACCATACCAGTCATTTGAGGAGATAATGTTTTCAGAGACTTTGTTCCCGCTGGATGAGTAAAGAGCCATTCCAAACTTTTCACCCGAAGAAATTGTGTTGCCTGTAATGTTGTTCCCGTTTGAATAGTAGAGAGAGATGTCAGACGCCGTGGTCGAGGAGACAATGTTACCTGTGATGTTATTATTTGATGAGAAACCGAGCTCAATACCAATACTTCCATAAATAACTTGCTGGTTCTCTACCTTGACCATTGTGCAGTTGGCAAGGATTACCTGTCCGGCTCCTAACTGGACTATACCTCCTGTTTGATTTTTCAAGTAGCGCACTGGCTTTCCACTAACAGTATTTGATGTATCAATATCGTGCGTATTCCAATATTCAAGTAAGTCTCCGGATATTACAATCCCATTCTCTACCATTTTGTTACCTGTGATATTGCTCCCTGTGGAAAAATCGAGATGAATACCATAAGCATTATATGAGACATTGTTTACTTTGATTTTGTCTCCACTAGAATACGCTGACCCGATGCCCACCGAGTTGGATGAGACGTCGTTGCCTATGATGTTGTTCTCGCTAGAATGAGTGAGATATATGCCAGACCAGTCGTTCCAAGAAATTTTATTGGCTACGAGGTTATTTTTGCTCGAAGAAGAAATACGGATGCCATCATCGTCATTCGAGGAAACTATATTGCCTGTTAAGTTGTTCCAACTACACGAACCGATTGAGATACCTCCGTTGTTGTTTGAAGCGTTGTTGCCGGTGATAGTGTTGTTATTGCTGGAAAAAATTATTTCGATACCATAGTAGTTGTTCCTGAAGGCGTTGTTGCTAGTGATATTATTTCTACTGGAGGATACTATATAGATGCCTTGGTAGTTGTTGGAGGCGTTGTTGTTAAAAACCTTACAGTTCTGGACATTGTTAAGCTCAATTCCTGCATCTCCAAAAATTGTACCGCTTCCAGTGATGGTAAATCCTGAGAGACTCACCCAATCCACACCCACATACACCACATCTCCACTACCACTACTATCAATTATAGTGGTATCCCTGTCCTCTCCTATCAGATTAATTTTCTTATTCACAACCAGATTTTCAAAATATGTTCCATTATAAACAAAAACCGTATCCCCAACATTCGCTGCATTTATGGCATCCTGAATGTTTGTATAATCAGCGGGACCATTGTCATCAACGGTGATGGTAATTGCTGAGACACTTATATCTTCTGGGATGAGAACAAAAGTGCCAAGTAAATTTGCAAATATTAATGTCCAGATAGTTAAAAATGAAATCGCAGCTTTCTTCATAATAACTCCTCGAACTTTATTTCGTCTTTGCCTGATGAGGTGTTTTTATCTTCTTGGGTCTCTTCTTCACCCTCA
>CBDVCK010000215.1:0-6724 GCA_965372465.1 uncultured Thermoplasmata archaeon
GAAATTCACATCCACCTCGGTTGCTCCTAAAAAGCACACATCCTGGTGACTCACAACACAACTTCTTGTATGCGGGTTCATGAGATGGTAATGGGAAACCTCTACGTGGTTCCTGTCCTCTCTTAATGATTCAACTGCATCGATGTCAAAAGCCTGAGCATCGATTATGGCGTTTATTGTTCCGTCGTGGAGCATATCCGTTACAAGCTTTGTAACTCCACCCACTGCAAAACTTCCCACTACTTTCTTGTCTCTCATCCTCTCGTGAAGGAACTTGACAACCGCAAGGGACGTACCTCCAGCGCCTGCCTGGAATGAGAAACCCTCTTTAAGGAGTCCGGATAGCTCGATTATGTCCACAACCTGCTCCGCGATTCTCAATCTATCGGGATCTGTTGTCACCTTCGTGGTTCCAGATGCGATGCCCTGGGGTGAACCTATGCTGTTAACAGGAACCACCCAATCCACATAGCATTCCTGTATGCTGATAGGTAATGATGGATACGGAACCAAGTTATCAGTGATCACAACAACATGATCTGCATACCATGCATCTGCAAAGGCAAAACCCATGGGTCCGAAGGCGGACTTTCCCGCGATACCAGTAAAGTTTCCATGCTCGTCTGCCTGAGATGCTGCCAGAAAGGCCACGTCGATCTTTAATTCTCCAGTCTCGATAGCTCTCGATCTTCCTCCATGGGTTCTGAGAATTGCAGGTGCCTTTAAAATACCCTTGGAAACCTCCGCACCCACTGGTCCGTTCATGCTGCCCTCTATGCGGGTTACAACACCACGTCGTATATGCTCTATCAATGGTTCCTGCTTTTGAAAAACTGCTGTGGATGCAAACCTTAGGTCTTTGATGCCCATCTTAGCAATCGTGTCCATAACCATGTTTATGACATCATCGCCGTTCCTTAAACAATGATGAAAAGATACGGTCATGCCATCCTTAAGATCGACTTTTTTTATGGCCTCTTCCAATGAACCAAGGACCTTTGGACCTGCGGACATGCATATTTTCTTTTGCAGGCTGGGATAAACAGGTGCAGCCAGTTTTCCTTCATAAGCCCTAAGCTTTCTTCCAGTTAATTCAGTTGGAACCTTTCTTCCTGCAGCATTTTTTGTAAACTCCATAAGATCAACTCTCTACCACAAATGATCTTTAAATGGTTCGAAGGTCATGAAATCAACATGATGCAGTATGTATCCCTCTGGAGTCCTCTTTGCCATGTCCCCTTCCTTTGAGTGATACGCAATGGCGTGAACAACCCTTGGAGGTAGATCGAACTTCATAGCCAGGCCCGCACCTGAGAAAGTGTGTCTAAGCACTTTTCCAGTTTCACTTGTTACGAGCTTACCATCCACTCTATCATACTCCAATAGTTTACCTACATCTACAAGTATCGCAGCGGCAGTTAAAATATCCAAATCTATTGGCAAATCATTTTCGAATTGATTCTGCATCTCCTTTGCAGCCGCCACAGAAACATGAACTACTGCTCTTTTATGGGTCATAAACGAGACCTTAATATCTTTCACAAGTAATGTAAAAGGAATTTCCTCTAAATCCTCGGGTGTTAATGGGCTGTTGTCCAGTGCGTACTCCCAAATCTGAAGTACCTTCTCCTTTAGACTTTCATCTGAAATCCAGTCAACCTCAGGCCACATCTTGTAGGCTCTTGGAAATTTTTCCTGCAAACTCATCAATTCAACCTCCTTGATTTTTTCTATCCTTTAATTTTTGTCTTGTGTATTCCAGAAGTCCACCTGCCTCTGCAATTGCATTTATCTCGGGGGAAAGAGATGGGAACGAAAACTTTTTTCCACCTACAACCAGTTCACCCTTTTCCAGATCAAGGTTAACCTCCTCTGATCCCGTGTATGCCTTGACTGCTTCAGGATTTTCAATCAAAATGAGGCCTTGATTTATCGCTGTTCTGTAGAATATCCTAGCAAAGCTTTCAGCAACCACAGCTTTGATACCAAAGGCCTTGAGACCCAAAACCGGCTGCTCTCTTGATGAGCCGCAGCCGAAATTTCTTCCTGCGAAAATGATGTCACCTTCGGATGCTTCCTTTGCAAACGTGGGATCCAGATCCTCGAATAGATGGGGTTTTATCTCCTCAATTGTCCCGCATGTATAACAGTACTTGCCTGGAAACAGCATGTCTGTATTGATACTGTCCCCGTACTTCCATACCTTCATCATGCCACCTCCCTGGGATCTGATATGACACCAGTCAACGCTGAAGCAGCAACCGTGGCAGGAGAGGCCAGATATATCTCTGCATCCTTGCATCCCATCCTGCCCTTGAAATTCCTGTTGGCAGTGGATATGCATTTTTCCCCGGGTGCAAGTGCACCCTGATGCGCACCAAGGCACGGACCGCAGCCTGGTGGTAGAATGACTGCACCTGCTTCCAAAAGGGTTTTTATTATTCCCTTGTCAATTGCTTTCTGATAAATGGTATTTGAGGCAGGTAGAACCAGAAGACGTGTCGAGGGGTGAACCTTTTTTCCATTCAATATTCTGGCTGCCTCCTCAAGATCACCTAGCCTTCCATTTGTGCAGGTTCCAACAAGACATTGGTTCACGGGAATTCCTTTGGCTTCCGAGATGTTCTTTACGTTATCCACGGTATGGGGAAAGGCAACCACAGGTTCCACCTGGGACATATCATATTCCTTTTCTAGCATGTATTTTGCATTGTCATCTGCCCATAACGGTTGGTATGAATCTTGGGCCACTCCAATGGAATTGAAATAATTCTGTGTCACTTCATCAACTGGAAAGGCGGAGAGTTTGGCACCCATCTCAACACCCATATTCGCCATCGTGAACCTGTCCTCAATTGAAAGTGAATCCACAGCCCCATGACATTCAACAGAGCAGTATGTTGCACCATCCGCTCGCATGTCCCCTATGATGTGAAGTATCAGATCCTTTGCTGAAACTGGGGGATTCAGTTTTCCTTTTAACACCATCTTTATGCTTTGTGGAACCTTAAGCCATGTTTCACCTGTAAGTAGAAGTGCTGCAGCTTCCGTTCTGTCGATTCCAGTTGAAAAGCATCCAAATGCACCATAGGAACAGGTATGGGAGTCACTTCCTAAAATGATCTTACCGGGAAGAGCCAATCCCTTTTCCACCACCATCTCATGGCATATACCCTCTCCAATATCAAAGAAATATTTTATTCCGAATTTATTCACAAATTCCCTTATCTTTTGATGATTTATTGCAGTTTTTTCGCTTGCCGCGGGAATTACATGGTCCAGGACTATAATCGGAAGCTCGGGATTCACAACACCGTATTCATCAAGCTCGGATGTGATCTTGGCTGTAATGGGTGCAGCGTTGTCGTGCATAAGAAGATGATCGGGTTTTATGGTTACTATTTGCCCTGGAACAACTGAATCATTTTCGGATTTTTTTGCAAGCACCTTCTCTGCAAACGTTGATGCCATCAGCATCCACCTCCCAAAAGTCCCCCTCTTTTGTATATCTCCAGCTGAACCTCGGAAAAAGGATTGATTTTGAATTTCTTGCCTAATATGATATCCTCTACCTCACCTGTAGCAAAATCCACACTAATTGTATCCCCGTTTTCAATTCCAGCTTTTATTAATTCACCTGTCAGAATGGGAAAAGCAGCGTTTATCGCGTTTCTCTCATATATTGCTCCAAAGGATACCGCAATCAGGACGCTTATACCAAGGCTCCTGAAACAATCAACCGCCTGCTGCCTGGAGCTTCCGCATCCGAAATTTTTCCCTGTGATGACAATATCACCCTTTTTTACCGTTTTTGAGAAATCCTTAAAACCTTCTAAATTATCGAAGCAGTACTGTCCCATTAGTTTGATATCGGTGATGGTGAGATACCTGTTATGGTATATCATATCAGTATCTATATTGTCCATGTCCACGACCCAAACCTTACCCTGGATTTTTGTGGGACATTCTCCGCCTTCTGCTTTTTTTATTTTTTCTACCTTCTCCGCTTCTTGTTTTTCAAAGAGCACAGGTTGATGGGGTATCTTATCTACTGTTGTAATCACTCCTGCGATTGCCGAGGCCGCTGCTGTCTCAGGGGAGGCAAGATAAACGCTTCCCTTACCCTGCTTTCCGGGGTAGTTCCTGTTGCCCGTCGAAACCGATACCTCGCCCGGGCCATTCTGACCAATCTGACCTGCGGCACACCCTGCACAACCGGGATTTCCAACTAGGGCTCCTGCATCATTGAATATCTTGATTAGTCCATCATCCAGGCATTTCTTCCAGACCCTCTCGGTTGCAGGCACTATCTTGAGAATCACACCAGGTGCCACCTTCTTTTCCTTTAAAATATTGGCTGCAGCCAGCATATCCTCGTATCTGCCGTCAGTACAAGAACCTATGAATACGGAATCGATCTTTTGACCTTCCACCTCGGATACCGCAACTGCGTCATCAGGATGTCCCGGGCGTGAGATCATAGGCCCCAGACCTTCAATATCGATTTTTATGGTTTTTTCGTAAACGGCATCAGGATCTGGTTGAACGTTTTCACAGGCAACATTCTTTGATTCGAAATAATCCATAATTTCCTTGTTCGGGGGAAATAACCCGATGATACCCCCCATCTCGGTTATCATGGATGAAATCGTGATCCTTTCTGCAAGTCCCAAGGAATCTACAATATCCCCTGTGATTTCGGCTGAATAACCCAAAAGACCGTTTGCCCCGAGCTTTGCTGCCATGGCTAGCACTATATCCTTTGCTGTGGCATTTTCGCTGGGTTTTCCTTTCAGAATCACCTTCATACTTGGGGGAACCTTGAACCATACCCTTCCATATGAAAATGCATGGGCAACATCCAGATCCCCCATTCCCTGTCCAAAGGCTCCAATAGAACCCAGGATGTTTGCATGAGAATCAGTGGAAACAAGGGTACCTCCAGGTCCGATAAGACCTTCTTCTATCGCCACGTGGGTACCTATCCCTCTGTTCACGTCAAAAACCTTGATTTCTTGCTCTCTAGCAAACATCCTGCAAATCTGTTGATTGGCAGCATATTTTTGATCGGAGCCTCCAGGGTTGCAGTCCAGTGTGAAGAACGTTTTGGATGCATCGTCTATGCCAAGACCGTTGTCCCTGATATTCTTAACGACATTTGCTCCCCCAAAATCCCTGGCAAGCCGTGCATCGATTACGACATCTACATTCTCTTCCTTACTTACTTCCCTGCCAGCGTGAGCTCCGAGTATCTTTTCAACCATTGTTTTCCCCATATGTCTCCCCCCATCTTGATTCAAGGTAAATTTAGTGATTTTCGGGGATGGGTGGGCATTACTTTGGAGGCTAATTAAGGTTTCTGAAAGTGATTTTTTTTGTGCGTCGAAAACTGTCATTTCATTACGAATTATACACACAAAAACCTTTATTCAAATCCCTGCATATCCCAATTTTATGGCAAAGATCGCATTCATAATCAATCCAATCGCTGGAATGGGTGGAAAGGTGGGCCTCAAAGGCAGTGATGGAGCCGATATTCTGAGAAAAGCAAAGGAACTAGGAGCCGAGCCTGTTGCCCAAGATCGGGCTTTTGATACCATCAAAATGATATTTGAAATGAAACCTGAAATAAAATGGCTCACATGCTCGGGAGAAATGGGGGAGGATGTGTTAAAAATGGCGGGTTACAGGAAGGATGAAGAATATACTGTTGTTTATACCACACCAGAAACAACATCTTTCGAAGACACAAACTCCGCATGTGGAAAATTCGAAGAGATGAATGCAGACCTGATACTATTCTGCGGGGGTGATGGAACGGCAAGGGACATATTCACAGTTGTTGGAAAAAACATACCCATAATCGGTATCCCTGCGGGAGTCAAGATGTTCTCTGCTGTCTTTGGTGTGAATCCCAGAGCCGCAGCCCAGGTGGTTTTTGGCTTTGTAAACGGAACTTACAGTGCCTCCGAGGCAGAAATCATGGATATTGATGAAGAGGAGTACAGAAAGGGAAACCTTATTGCCAAACTATTTGGCTATGCCCTCACTCCGTATGAAAGCACACTTGTTCAATTTAGCAAATCGGTATATGATGGTTCGGATGAAGATGCCGCAAAGGAGGACATAGCAAAATATGTTGTAGAGGAAATCCAGAGGGAAAAAGACACCTTATTTATTCTTGGCGCAGGATCCACCATTGAAAAGATCGGAAAAGAGTTGGATATTGACAAAACATTATTGGGTGTGGATGTTGTTAAAAATGGAGAGCTTGTTGCAAAGGATGTAAATGAACAAAGGCTTCTTACCCTTTTGGAGAAGGAAGGTAAGGCGGTCATAATAGTGGGGGTTATAGGTGCCCAGGGTTTTGTATTCGGAAGGGGGAACCAGCAGATCAGTCCAAGTGTTCTCAGAAAAGTGGGAAGAGACAATATCAGAATTGCGGCGACCCCAAATAAACTGGGTAATACAGAGAGGCTGATGGTGGACACAGGAGATTTGGAAATTGATAAGATGCTTTCAGGATTTCATAGGATCATCATAGGATATCATGAGATGAGGATGGTGAAGATTGAAATTGGTTAATCACTGTTTTGATTTGGTTCTATTTTTTCTTTTTCGGAATTCTTTTAAGGTTAAGTGACCTAGATATTATATCAAAAATATTGAATAAATTACTGGATACGCTGTAATTATAACGAAATTCTCTGTTTCATAATCTATT
>CBDVCK010000216.1:0-6654 GCA_965372465.1 uncultured Thermoplasmata archaeon
TTCCAAATTCACTGCAGTCCAGTTTATCATCAAAGAATAGGTCACTGTCAAAAAAGGTAAACACGATATCCACAACCATTGTGTCATCCGGTACATCAAAGAAAGATGTGAAATCTACCGGGATTTCGCCCTCATCTGTATCGTAATATATTATATCACTTGTTAATTCAATGCCATTCAGGCTTATTTTGAAATAAACATCAACCTCGGTTCCGATATCCCCGGGATCCTCCATCTTGTAATGCGTAAATTGGACAACAATCACGGAATCGATCAGTGGGTCCACATCGTCCCCATCGTTTGTTGTATCGTCATCTGTATCTGGGTCGTTTGGATCTGTCCGGGTGCCGTGTTCTTCAAGATTGTCCAGACCGTCTTCATCGGGATCCAGACTGGCATCTGTGGAATCGTTTGGATCTAATCCATTGGCGACTTCCCATTCATCCAGCATGCCATCGTTATCGCTGTCCAAGCTTGTCTCTTCTTCTTTTTCCTTCCCCTCATCGCTTTCAAACCAACCTGTTAATGAGACGGCTATGAGGAGGACACAGACTGAGAATATCGTTACTATTATCTTTTGTATTTTATTCATATTAATCCCTCGCTATCGAAGCTAATTCCAAAAGATAATCGGGATTTGGGTTGATAAAGGTTTTGGAGAAATAAAAACCTCAAAGCGGAACTTCCCACGCAGCATCAACCAAGGAATGCACCCAATATCCCCTTCCAGGTACAAAAATATCATCCGGACCCATGAAATGCCAGGTCTTTGTAAAGGCATCAAACCACTGGACGGCATCTACATCAACTCCAAAGGTGATGTTATTCAATCCTTCAGTTCTGTTGTAACTCGTGAGGGACGGGTAGCCCACCTGGTTCCAGCCTGGGTGAAGCTGGATGGATTGATTGGAGGCTGGTTGAGTACCTGGATAATAGAATAATACTCCACCTGGCTTAATTATATGAATCAACAATCCCATTGTATGATCGATATAATTCAAATCGTTGAGTTGGGATGATTTTAAGGTGTGATTGTGTTTCCACTTTTTAGTGCTATCATTAATATTGTACCACTGAAAGGAATCATATGATCCACTAATTTTGGAGAAAATTATACCCGGGTTGGAATCCGGTTGAATATTTGGGATTGAAATTAGGTTCCACCCTTCATAAAAAAAGGTAAGATTTGCGATAGGAGACATAAGTGGATAATTGTCACAGGAATCTGATTTAATTGTATAATTAGTATCACCGATTCCATCCATACCAGAAATATTTTGGCCTGGTCCTTTGTAAGTATCATTACCCTTATAATCAAACCAATAATTGCCACCTGAGGGATAACCGTTATCCCATTGATTGATACCTATACTCTCATATATCTTAATAGAGTGATTGATAAAATTGTTATGATATATTTTATTATCGGACGAACCGTAACTATATACACTGCGCTTGTTAGAAAAAACTGAGTTATTTGTTATTGTATTATTCACTGAGTCACGTAGATGGATACCTTCGTCATTTAAAGAAATATTATTTTTGGATATTTTATTATATGAAGCGTCCCAAAATCTGATTCCTTCTTCTCTACTATAAACGATTTCATTGTTGAAGATATTATTGTGTGTTGAGGAGCTAATCGAAATTCCTTTAACTGCATTTGAAATTACATTGTTTGATACATTATTATAATATGCCGAAGCAATATGAATACCGTTCCCATTTATTGGTGAAATAATATTATTAGTTACATTATTGCTTGATGATGTGGAGCCTATTGCGATACCGGTCCCGTAATTATCAATAAAATTATTATCAATAACAACATTATCGTCTGAGCCCTGAAGAAGCATACCATTTTTGTCATTATTGGTAATATTATTCTTCTTAATAGTATTATTATCTGCTCCCGCTAGATAGATACCATGGTGTACATTTAAATACGCATTATTATTGGCTATATAATTATAAGTCGCCTTGACATATATGCCATTGTAATTGTTCAAATATAAATTATTGTGTGATACATTATTAAATGATGAGTGACTATTTATTCCATTCCAATTATTTGATGAAAAGTTATTATTCTTTATTGTATTATTTGGTGATGAAAGATAAATGCCGTCATAGTTTGAAAAGAAATTGTTGTTTATAATTTCATTTTCATTTGAGAACATACGAATATTGATACCCAATCTTGGATTTGATGAAATATTATTATTAAAAACCTTACAATAATCAGCATTGGAAAAATCCAATCCCGCATCCCAAGTATTTGATCCGCACCCTGTAACTGTGAAACCGGTTATATTCACATAACTTACAGTGATCTCTATCGTATTGCCAGAACCACTACCATTAATTATTGTATTATCCCTCCCGTAACCTGTTAGATTTATTGTCTTATTTACCACAATATTCTCATAATAAGTCCCATTATAAACAAATACCGTATCCCCATCAGTGCTTGCATTTATCGCATCCTGGATTTTATCATAGGCTCCAATTCCGGTTTTATTAACGTACAATGTAGTTCCTTTTGCAGTTGGGATGAAATCCACTGTTGTTTCCATAATCATAATTGTTCCAAACAATATAGCCAAACTAATCCAAACAGCGACTATCTTACTTCTCATGGAATTAGTAATCATGGGGGCCAGATTTAACATTTTCTATTTTCAATCTCACTGGCTCATCACCCCCAGACACCACCTTCCTCCCTCGCACCCACCACACACCCTCTATTAGAACCACCAAAACCCCCCTTTTTCATGGGTTCGAAATTGGGACAGCCATGCCATCTTTAAAAGGAAGATGAAAACCTTAAATCCCACATCCACTTTATGGCACTCGGTGAACCATTGGATAAGAGAAAAGTGGCCATTGCTTGCCTAATAATAAGTCTCATAATACCAACATTATTCATGATAGGCGGCATTGCTGACCAGGAAAATATCAGAAGGGAACCTGGTTATACGGACCCTGGCCTGTATGTCTTTGTATTCCTTGTAATACCATTATTGATGGACTCGTTTGCGATATTATCCATATACGGATTGATCATTAAGGCGGAATGGGGGAAGAACATTACTGTAATTTCCGGGGTTCTATCACTGGTGTTCTTTATATTCGTTTATCCCATTGTGTTATTATGGGCACTGTTGAGTAAAGAGAAAAAACACCCTCAACGATTATATCAGCAGCAAATGGATCAGAACCGTTTCAGAATGATCCAGCAGGCAAGGAATTACGAGACTGCCAGAAATTTTGAGAACGCTGCCTTGATCTATGAACAATTGTATATGTGGAAAGAAGCCGGAAGAGTTAGAAGATTGGCTGAGGGAAATATCCGGACTACAGGTATCAATTACTTTATACAGCAATTAAGAGAACAGGGATTGACTATAACTTACAACTGCCCGAATTGCAGGGGAGCCATCAATATACATGGAAATACAAGAGAAGCCTCATTAAGGTATTGCAATTCCTGCGGAAGTCCACTGGACAACCATGACATTATTGATTTCCTGAAAAATGTGATCTAATGCGTTTTTAAACCAACACTTTTAGATCGCCCCAAAAAAACCTGAGCCAGTCATTTAAAATTCACCCAATTTCATAATCCTTTCAACTTCCGTAGATGGCGTGCCGAAAATTGGACGGTCTATTTAATAAATTTCTCAACCAGATCCTTGGTTTTCCATACCTTGACTGAATTCTGCTTTTCAAAATCCCTATCATGACTCCAGATACCATCATTATCAAATGATAGTGCCAATGCCAAGAATGGAATATCATGGATATCAACCTGTTCTAAAATATCATTTGCCTTAGATATATAACCCTTGAAATCTTCAATTGACACAACAATTATTCTTGAAATTGTCTCTTCGAATAAAATTGAAAAATCTTCTTTTCCTAATTTACTTTTATTGAGAAGTAGAGTTTTATGTTTCTTGATCTCCATGAGAGTGAATTCAGGAGTGTATAACTCTAGATCAGGATGTATTAACAATTGCCGGGTGATAGCATCCTTTATCAGTCCTGCAACGATTATATTAGTATCGACGACCAGCCTCATTAATTCAACTCTTTGTAATGCTTATATATTGCCTTTTTTAGTATCGGATCGATCTCCTCCACATCCTTTTTAGTCAATTTGCTCTTGGATGCGATTTTATCCAACAATTCTAATTTCTTTGCATACTCCTGTATTGCCCTTCTTGCGATTTCAGACCATCTTATCTCTTTATGGTTTCTAACTATTTCATGAACATCTTCCGGAAGTGACAATGTGATGTTACCCATTTTATCACCTACAAATAAATATGTGATTTCACATATATATGTGTTTCTATGATTTTATCATACTCAAGACGCATACAGAATTCGATAAATAGGTTCCTTTTAGTTTTTCCAAATTTCTCACCAAGTCAGATTTTACCATTAAAATGATTTCAGGTACAACTCGGCAGCATTATTATACTGAAAGCTGTGTCGATTCTTAAGCCGTCTCAACATATCCTCCAGAATCCCTATTATTCTATCCCTATCAGATACGTTGTTCTGATACTCGCTACTCCATTTGCGCCAATACGGTCTTTTATGAGATAGCTTGTGCTTGACACCCTCCATTACAGTTTCATAGGAGTCTTTGTCGACCTTTTTAACTCGTTGATCAGCTAAAATGTACCAATGATATTCTGTGTTTATTGGTGCACCTGAATTCATTGGAGCCTCTTTTCTCCTTAGCTTCATGGATTTGAAAGTGAAAACCCAGCTATCAGGCTCTACTTTCTTTTCCTTCCAGGTTCCGTTTGGATAGTTCCATACATGCTTGCCACCAATTGGCATTCCCATGTACTTCCGACCGTTAAATTCCTTAAGGTCATCGTAGGCCATTTTACTCCCCCTTGTAGGTCAAGATGACATAAACTTATCAATACTCATATTAATCATGTATTCTTTAAAAGCCTGAGTAGGGGAGGGGAATGAAAGTAAAACTGGTACCAGCCCCAACAGCCTCGTCGAGTCGCCCAACGAGGCCCAACAACAAACCTGTTTACCGAAAATTGGACAAGAAGGAGTTTACATTAAAGAAGATCTATAGATTCGCGGATAGGCCCCAGATCCTCCATCCCGATAACAACCATGCCAAGCATAAGACCAGGCAGCAGATGTTAAGGGATGAGGGGGTTGTGGAGTTTGTGAGGAGCGGTCATTACCTATTGAGAATTGAACTCACTTTACTTTATAAGAATAGCTCATGATATTCAACCACCAAGAAGCCATTTCCATAATGGAATGTATCTTATACCGTCCCTTGTATCCTCGTAGTCCCAGGTAATGACAAGCAGTTTCTTGCACTTCAGTTCTTTGCTTGCCTTCAAAAGAGACCGTGTCTCCCTCTTCCCGATGTCAATTGGGTCCGAAGCATAGGTGACCTGAATAAGCTGTTTAACTTTTGGGCCTTTCTTCACTACGAAATCGACCTCGTTTTGCTGGTGGTCCTTCCAGTAGTAGATCTCCAACTTCGGGTCAGCCGATGAGTGTCTCTGGAGTTCTACTGCGACGATATTCTCCATCAACCGCCCTTTGTTCTCCGAGACGCTGAACCCAACAGCATGTATGAGACCCGAATCGATGCAATAGACCTTTCTCGGGGCCAGATTCTGCTCCTTCAGCTTGTATGAAAATCTCTTGAGTTCAAATATCAAAAACGAGTTTTCGAGATAGGAAATGTAATTCTTGATAGTATTGACATTTTTCAGCTTTCCCATGTTCGATAGTCTATTATAACTGAACTCGCAAGAGTAGTTCGATATGAGGTACTGAGCCATTTCGTGAAATCCCTTCTGGTATCTTATTCTGTATCTGGACAGTATGTCCCTATTCAAGATATCGTTGTACATGGTAAGAAGGAAGCGCTCTCCGAACTTGTACGCATCAGGAATACCGCCGATCTTTATGTATTCATCCAGATATCTTTTCGTCTTGGCAATCGAGGACGTGAGATAGATGTTCGGTTTAAATTTGTTAAATTCAAGGAACTCCCTGAACGAAAATGGATGTAATCTGAAATCAACATATCTTCCTGTGAGGTGTGTGGATAGTTCCCTACTCATCAATCTTGCATTGCTGCCTGTTACAATCACCCTCTTTGTCCTCTGCAATCTATTGACAAAAAGCTCCCACCCGGGGATGTTTTGGATCTCATCTATAATTATATAATCAAAGTCTCCGTATAGGTAATACATAGCTTCTAGAACCTTATCGAGGTCGGAAACTTCCAAACCGCGCAATCTTTCATCGTCAAAATTGACATATCCGTGTTTTTCTCCCCTCACAAGTAAAATAGAGAAAATCGATTTACCGCTGCGTCTGACTCCAGTCGTAATGAAAACAAAAGGAGCCGTAAGATATCTTGTATTTTCGGCTATCCCTTCCCTCTCGATAATATTTTCATCTCTGAATTTCATCTCGATTTCATTTCTTTGGTCTTCCAGTACCTTTTTCAAGAACTCGTAATCCATAATAGTAAATATGCAAGGAATTATATAAATCTTTGCAAATCAACTGCAAAGTTTTAATAAATATTATATGATTGAGGAGGGAGTATTACCGTATAAAAAAAACCATGCTCTTTAAAGC
>CBDVCK010000217.1:0-6650 GCA_965372465.1 uncultured Thermoplasmata archaeon
ATATGGGTAGATATCTCCCTATCAACCAATTGCAATTTTTTTCTTATTCCGACTTTATCCAAGGAGATTTGCATCCCTTTCATTATATCCTGAATTTTGTGTATGAACTCTGTAATCTGGTCTCGTTCAGCATCTGTTTTATGATCCAATATCATACCACATGCTCGGCAGAATTTATCATCCTCGGAAAGATCTGCTCTGCACATTGGACATAAATCCCTCTGTAAAAGATCCGCAGGCTCCATTTTCATTTGAGGTTTGATCTGCTCAAGAAACTCCAGTTCCTCCATCAATGCATCGATATGAGAGTCCTGATATTCCAGAGATTTTTTCAAGGAAGGTTCGGCTTCAATTTTTCTTACGCCACCTTCCTTTTTGGCCATGGTCGGAACATATGATAGCTCCTCATCCTTTGATTCCCCGAATTCAAGTTCTGTTGAGGTCTCATCGATGAATTTATCAAGTTCTTCAATGGATGCGTCCAAGAGTTTATCAGGCACCTCATCAAGATTGATGAACTCCACGCCACAACTTGAACATTTGATGTCGTTTTCAGAAACAATCTCGCCGCAAATCGGGCATTCAAATTCCCCTATCTCTTCTTCAAGTTCAGATTTGACCCGTTTTTTCGATTCTACAATCTTCTTTTTTGATGTTTTCTGCATTTTATCTGGTATTTCCTCGTAATTCAAGAAAAGTTCCTCGTAATTCGTGAATTCTGCCTGGCATTTGGGGCATTTTGTATCGGATGGACCTACTGGATTTCTGCAGGAAGGGCATTTGTAGGTGTACTCAACCTCAATTTCGGTTTTCTTATGACTGTCACCTGTTAACTTCTCCAATTCCTCCAAATCCCCTATACTGAGGCCATCTACCCCCTCTTCGGAATCCGCAAATGTTACCCCACATTTCGGACATGAGGTGGCATCCATCCCAACGTCACTTCCACACTCAGGACATTCATATACTTCTTCATATTCATATGATTCTTCATCATCCTGCTGAGAATCTTCACTCTCTTGAATTTTATCTGATTTTGGTTCTTTTTCTTGGGAACTTTGGGAGGCTATCTTTCCCTCATCTTTTCCAAGCAGTGCTGCTAATTTTATCTCCCAGTCATCCAAATCCTTTTCATCTGTTACGGGTTTCTTTTCTTCTTGCCGAATCTCGGAATCCCTTTTGGATATTTGGCCCCTTCCAGGTGTTTCTCGATGTTCGGCTGTATCCTCAATCTTCTTATATCGCTTCACAAAATCCCTAAAAATTTTATTAGTCTTACTCCCGTCGTCAATTTCATTAAGATTGTCCATGGATTCGAGCTTCTCCTTCAAACTGCCTCCGCAGTGCTCACAACGCATTGTTCCAGATGCGATGGGTTTTCCGCAAAAAGGACAATTTTGTTGATCGATTTTCTTTTCGGTCAAGAAACCAACGCCTTTTAAATTAATTCTTCATATACTTCAGAAGTCTTACTCTATTATATATAATAAATATGATAGGTCTATACCCGTTATGTAGTAAAAATCCAATAATCTGTACGAAAAATGCAATGAACTCTTATCAATTTTGATATCAGGATAAATCCCATATAGATTTCTTTGAATCAGTATTTATTAATTAATAAAAATACCTGTTTCTCCTCCTTATTTTTCTGTGAGAAAAAATGCTCCTGTACCCTATCTTTTACCTCGTTTTTTCCTTTTTTTCCTTCGCAATACCATAAACAATGTCATTATGCCAGTTATAGGAACTAAGGTATTTGTAAACTCGGGAATAACAAACAATGAATGAGCATAAGCCTTTCCTGCATCGGTTGCAGATGGTGGAATTTCACTTGCCTGTGTATCATAACCCGGTGCACCACACAGGGTTTCGCTAAAATTATCACCATCGATATCACCGGCAAACGAAACGGACCAACCGAAATGTTCGTTGACCTGTGTTCCGTTGTATGTGTAGTCGGCTGTTGTATCCATGGAGGCACCACCCTCATACACTAATATGGCACCGCAGTCAGATGTGGCACCGTTATCCCAATAGGGTACTCCCACAATCACATCCGAAACTCCGTCACCATCGATATCCCCAGCGCATGAGACCGAGTATCCGAATTTGTCCTGATTGTTTTCACCTGTTAGGATCACATCGGCTGTGCCGTTAAAGGGATCTCCACCGTGGAATACGTAAGCCCTCCCCTTGTTATTGCTGTATCCAGGGGCACCTACGATTACATCATCATATGAACCGTCCTCATTGATATCACTTACATTCCCCACAGACCATCCAAAATTATCGTTTGCAGATTCGCCAATCAATTCGTAGCTGCCTGCAACACTTTTCACCCTGAGATATTCGATGTTAAGGGTTGAGTTTACTAAATCAATTGTTTCATTTCTTCCTATAAACCTTGTCCTTACATAGCCTGGACCAAGAATATGATCCTCTGCCAAAGTGTATTCTTTTAGTGTAAACGAAGTTGCTGAAAGGTCTCCTTGGGCACTCATATCGTCCCAATCCCCTGCAGAACCATTGTAAACGAGAACCCCGAAATCGGTTTCACTTCCGTCCACCGAATAATTAAGCTGTAGATAATTCTCATCGATTAAGGGAACATCTGTGGTGTTGAACTCGATATCCATCTCGTAATAGGTTTTGTTACCGGTAATCTTAATATCATCGATCCAAATATTTTCTGTGTTGGCATGGTTGAAATCTGCACAAAACCTCAGCATGAAACCTGATGATGCATCCACATCCGGTAAACTGTAAGGTCCATCCCTGAACCATGTATCATCTGTGGGGTTTAGGTGCTCGTACATCTGGGTCCAAGTTCCACCCACACCATCTGTGGAATCCGTGGAATATGCTGCCCTGAAACCCTCACCTAAATCAACATCATCCGTTTGCCAGTAGTATTCTATTTTCACATCAGTGTATTCGCTCAAGTCTATTGCGGCATAAAAGATCTCATCTGTCTCAGGTGTGGCAAATCCGAAAGGTGCCTCATTCCAATGGGCTGCAGGGGAACCAGAGGGTGCACCTCCCTTGGCACTAACTCGAATATCCGAACAATTAACTATGGTCCATGATTCGTCCTGCCCTGTTCCATCCCATGGATTTGCTGTGGCCGCAAATATCTCGTTGAATATCTCAAAAAATACCTTATAGCCTTCTTCCTTTAAAGTGGCATATGCGCCGCTGTCGGAGGCATTTTTTGCACTGTTAAAATTTGTAATGAACCCTTTTGTTGTGGTATTGGAATTCACATAATTGTAAACATCGCTGAAATAAAAGATGTAAGCTTTTCCAGCATCAGTCCCATTGTCGTTGTTATAGGGTGCACCTATTATCACATCATCTTTACCGTCATTGTCCACATCCCCGGCATTTGAAATGGAAAACCCGAACTGATCCCCTCCAAATTCACCCATCATTTTCCTGTCCGCACTTTCTGCAGAAGTGGGTATTGAGCCATCCCCAAGGAATAAGTAAACCCTGCCCCTCTTGCCCTCTTCTTCATCACCGTACGTTATAAAACTGTTTTCCATGGATAGGTATTGCGCCTTTATCCAGTCTCCACTTCTTACAATATCCGAGATTCGAACTTCATCTAGGATTCCATCAAAAAACTCACCTGGGTTTGGTCCTGCATCATATTCCTGGCCCATACTGGCAAGGTCACTATCTATGAGGTTTGGGGTTTCGGGAATATTATCCAGGTCCAATTCTCCATCTACATAAATTATCGACTTGGAGCCGTCAGATACACCAACGATATAGTGCCATTCACCATCTGATATGACAACACTTCCTCCATTGTCCTCAATTGCGGCATTATCTGCAATCATCTCAATGCGCCATATGTTACCACCACCCGAGTTATGAAAACATACCAAACTGGAATCGGAAGTGCTGTCTGCCTTCATCCAAAAAGCAACTGTAAATATGGAATCGAGATCTGTGGTTACAGCGTCCATTGTGACATAGTCATTGTTCCCATCAAAATCATCGGCACCGTTTATTTTCCCTGTTGTTGCTTCATCTCCGTCATAACCGTTAGTACTTCCGTCATTATCATAGGAAGTTGCATCATAACGCGTGCCTGTTCCTGTTTCATTTAGATGCCAGACCCCGACATAACTGGAATTATAAGTACCTACCACATCCTGAACATCTGAAGCTGCGCTATTGTTGTAATACATATGGATGTGATCAGCAGAAGAACTACCATCAATTCCCGTTACATTCACCCAAATATAGCTGTACCCAGACGTGTCCCAATCCTCGATATGATATGTAAGCTCTGTTGTTCCATCGCTATCAATAAACCGCAAGTCAGAACCATCCGATTTTGCCTTGGAATAATTGAAATTCGCAGCACTTAAATTTACCAAAACCGGAAAATTCACCAAAGCCTCGGTCTGCCCGCTGTTATCGAATGAGAGCCTTTTACGATTATTCCAGCTGTTATTCCACCAATCCAATCCACTATAATAAGGAGCACCAACTAAGATATCATTGTAGTTGCTACTGTCAGTATCTTGGGCACCTGAGACAGAAAATCCGAATTTATCACCGTATCTTTTTCCTGTTATTATCACATCTGCCGAAGATGCTACATAACTTGCACTCCATGAGGCTCGTCCATAGAATATATAGGCTTTTCCAGATCCAGCACCTGGTGCACCGATAATTACATCATCTTTCGTGTCAGAATCCACATTACCTAGATCTGATACACTCCATCCAAAGTAATCTCCTGCACTTTCACCATAAATCGTGACATTAGCGTTGGATGCTTTGATATCAAAGGATCTAATATTTGAATATCCAAAGAATATATAAGCAGCTCCCGCATCCGTCTTACTTCCATCCGAGGTGTCGTTGTAAGGGGCACCGATAATAATATCAGGATACCCATCATCATTTACATCCCCTGCATAGGACACGTTCCATCCGAATCTGTCATTAGCAACCGAACCTGTTCCGTTTACCACCTCAACCATTGTTTCGGCTCTGGTTCCCCTTGTCCCTAAAATCACACCTTCACCATCTGAATAGTCAGATCCCGACTTTTTCCAATCCGTTGCCAAAAAGTACACTTCAAAGGTATCGTTTTCCGAATTAACCCCGATATCATCCCAGGGAACGCTTATTTCCATCTCCACAGTATCCAATCCAACCTCTACTGGACCCTGTGCACTCCATGCCCAATCCATTGGTGAGGTTCCTGACCATTCATAATAAAGGCCGCTTTGCACCATATTGTGCCTTCCCACAACCTCTATCATATAATCCGCACCTATTGGTAGTTGCCGAGTATAACCTGAGCCTGGAATTGTATCAATAAATACATAAACTACATTCTCTCCCGTCTTTGGTGGGATTTCGGGTGGAATACCCCCGTGGCTTATTTCCCCTCCTGTTATTGGCTCTGGTTTAACGTTTGAGTTCCAATAGGGTACTTTAACACCACCTGCGATCTCTCCATCAACTTTCAAAAAGAACGCTGGACCGTAATTGGTATTGGAAACTCCATAAGTTAATATATCCAGATCATCGCGACCTATATCGGAGCTGGTGTCATTGCGTATTTGTTTATCTTCCCAATCTGCAAAGGCACCATCGATTGTCACATTCAAGGGCACGCTGAGCACATAGCTTGATTCATAGCGCTGCTCTTGAGGTTTAATACGCTCCAAAGATACTGTACCCACATCTGTCATAATATCATAATTATTCGAAATTTTAAATCCTATACTGTTTCCAGCTACAGCCCTATTACTGATCTCAACAACCACATAAAGTGTGGCACTACGTCCCTGGGTCAGTTCCATGTCCGGCCGAAATGTAGCTATACCATTATCTAGAGTTCCAAATGCAAGTATATGTGCATTCTCGTTCTCAAGCCATACATCCTCGATTTCATTATCGGTTCCCCTACCTGTTCTTTCAACCTTTAATTCAACAAGCGTTATATCAGCATTTTTTGCCTCCAATTCCAGTCTTAGAAGTCTGTTACTGTCACCTGAAATTACAGGTTCACCCACACCTTGTTGTTTTAATGTAAGAATGCCCTTTTCATTGCTGATTACATAATCCGAGAAATCCTCAAATCCATCCCAACTCTGCATATAAAAAAGAACATCAACAGTATCGGATTCTCGCATATTTAATGATTCGTAAGGTACCTGTGCTTCAAGTTCGGACACTCCAACTGCCACTCCGATTCCACCTTCCCGTTTCCACAGATTCCAGTCCTGCAGATCATTCTCATAGCTATATAAGGTGCTTCCAATCACCTCACCTTCCCAGCCGTAAATCTCGGCCATGAAATCAGCTCCAATGCCTTTGATGTAATATCCTGAATCAGGACTTTGATCTTTATCAATGAAGATGAATGCAGTATCAACATGCCTTTCTCCACCAGGTTCGCCAACCAGCATCTCACCATCAACCTTGAGGTAGAGCGAAAGCTCCATGAGTCTTGAATCCACCCAGAAATCCACTACATCAACATTTGGATTAAAAGATGCACTCTCGGGGGAATCGGAAGCTTCCACTAGACCACTCCAATCCCCAAATCTTCCATCAATTTTAATTCTTTCAGGTAGTTCGGACAATTGTGCAAAAATAAAAGGTGAGAGAAC
>CBDVCK010000218.1:0-6645 GCA_965372465.1 uncultured Thermoplasmata archaeon
CTCAAAGAAAAACTCTGTTGGCTTTCAGTCCTTCTCTAATTCATCTTCCAGGAATTATTCAGTATCATCCGGGGATTCTTTTTTTAGATTTTCAGTCTCTCTCAATAGCTCCTCAAGAACATCATTGTCCCCGCCCTCCGATACTTCTTCTGCGACTTCCTCCCCTTCATCTTCCAAGTCGCCCATGGGTTCTTCATCTGGTTCATCCTCTATATCATCTTCAAGGTCCTCTTTGGGTTCTTCTTCCGGTTCATCCTCAATATCATCCTCGAGGATATCCTCTTCGATTGCATCAAGATCCTCTTTGGACATTTCATCAAGCTCCTCATCCGGTGGAATCTCATCCCCAGGTTTACGTTTTTTAAGTAGTATCAATAACAGCAGGATGATCAATACTATAATTGGTAACAGAATAAACAATAAGGCCGACTCTTTTGCCTCCTCCTTCCATTTTGTGGAATCCAGGGGATATTTATCCTCTTTATCACCATGCCCATCACCATCCGTGTCCCAAGATAGCGGATCGGTTCCAAGCTCCAGCTCCTCAGAATCTGACAGGTCGTCACCATCATCGTCATCGTCGTCTGCATTGTAGATTCCATCCCCATCCGTATCTGTATCCGGTGTTCCACTGGCTTCAAAGGATGCTGGCGAGAAATTTGGGATGCCATCATATGCAACAATACGGTAATAGTAGGTCACACCATCCGTTAAACCGGAATCCACATAAGTTGTTGTACTTCGGCCGCTCACATTTTGAACAAGCGTAAAATTACCACCCGGTGTTTCAGAGCGATAGATTTCATAGCCTGCAACATCGGTTTCAATGCTCTGGGTCCATGTAATGTTAAGAGAATTCCCATCTGCAACCTTTGATATATCAAGATTTTGAGGGGCAATGGGGGGAAGGTCAACAATAATTGCAGTGGAATTGGTGAGGTTGATATGGGTTACTGACAGGTTGCCCAAAGCAATTGAACCGAAGCGGTCGAGGGCTGAGAAATGTGTATAGGAACCTGAAGTGATATCTATTGTACCAACTTCTGAGGCTACATCCCAAACTACAGCCACATCTCCTATGAATTGACCTGTACTTGAATTATAGCCTGCAACATAGAAGGTATGGGTCTCCCCGGCTTCAAAAGTGATAGTTGTTGTAATATTCCCCAAACCTCCTGGCTGGTCCCTGATGATTATGAGGTCCATTGTGGGGGGTGGAGAGATTAAGGAAACTGTAAGAGTACTTGTGGAATCCGATATTCCAGGTATATAGATTGCTGTAACTATGGTTGTGCCCGAGACACTTCCAGCGGTGAAGGTTGTAATACTGTAACCTGATGTCGGAGAAACAGTTCCCACATTAGTATCCAGGCTTTCCCAAGAGACATCGACATCCCCCAGATAACCTGCGGTATCGTTGTAACTTGCAGCATGGAATACATCTGTTTCTCCTTCCAGGAAACTTGCTGTGGTTACTATACTACCACCACCACCATCAGTGTCCCTGATAGTGATATAATCAACTTGTGGGTCAAGGATTGTGAAAATACCTGTAATATTCGTCTGTACGGGAAGCGATAGGTTTGTTGCTGTGATTGTAACAATCCCACCGTGTGTAAGATTGGCTGTGAATAAAGCTGAATCATTAGGGCCGAATACCACTGTACCATTGTTAATGTCACTTGAGGTCCATTCAACATCTATGTCCATGATGTATCCGGTAGTGAAGTTGAAACCCACCGCATACAATGTAAATATCTCTCCCACACCAAAATTCATCGTACCAACTATGGTCCCTGTTCCTCCCGGGGAGTCCATTATGACTATGTAATCTACAGTTGTTAAGGCACTTACTGCAACAAACGAGGTATTGGAAATGGCGGGGTCGCTTATTACTCCCACAATGATATCGTCCGAACCTGCCCCACTGAATATTACAGTGTAATTGAAGGAGGTTACCTGGGTAAGGGCTCCAAGGCCAGATCCATTCCAATTCCATGAAGGATTCCAGCTCCAGTTCTCGTTTCCGTCGGCGTCATACCCCACTGCAAAGTAATAACCCGTTTCCCCTACATTGTAGTTTGAAGAGGGCCAGGGTGTGATTTCTATTCTCACTACAACACCTGAAGAGACGAATACCGAGGTCCTATTGTAAATACTCGGATTTCCGGAAAATGTGACATTTATTGCATCCCATCCTACAAAATCGAAGGCAACTGTGTAGTTGTAATCATCAATTTGGGTAAGTGTTCCAAGACCTATTCCCTCCCAGGTCCAGTTAGGTGTCCAGCTCCAGTTGGTATAGCCGTCTGCATCGCGGCCTATTACTGAAAAGGTACCGACATCATCTGCTGTGGCAGTTGTTTGCGGCCATGGGTAAATTTCTATGCTTGCCACCTGTCCGGTATAAACATTTACGTCTGCAATGTCATCAATATCAGCATAGCCCAGAAGGTTCACCCTGAGATTATCCGAGCCAACGGTATGGTAGGACACTGTGTAATTGTAATCATCTATTGCGCTTAATGTTCCAAGACTGGTTCCCTGCCAACCCCAAACCGGAGTCCAGGTCCAATTCGCGTTCCAGTCAGCATCGTACCCTACTGCCCTGAATATATCGGAGCCATCTGTGGAATTGGAAACAATAGAGGGATTGAGGATAATGTTCACAACAGCACCCGGTATTACTGTTATATCTCCTGTCATATTGGAAATTGTTACTGTGGAGTTTGAGAACTCAACAACAATATTACCCATACCCACGGTTGTGAAGTCAAAGGTGGCCTGGGCCTGGGAAATTATTGGAGATGTAAAAACACCGATACCTCCTGTAAAACTCCAGTTAACTGGAAGAGGTCCAAAAATTCCTACGGTCTCATTGTAAGCCCAGACGAAGATTGTAATTGTATCGTCGGTGCTTAATGTTCTGTCGGTTATGGGATTGCCACCCCCATCGGTAATCAGTATCTTGTCTATTGTGTAGACAGTTGCATTTGCACTAAATGATACAGGTTCTCCAACCAATGTATAAGTGATGTTTGATGCATTGACATAATACACGCCACCGATATCTCCAAGTGTGAGAACGGTACTGGCCTCTCCGTTAAGATCTGTCAGGGAGTTGTAAAATGACAGCGACTGTCCTTTTGCTCCAGAAGGCCATCCATCCAAGGACCAGTTGATCTCCACATTGGGAACAGGATTGCCGTCGTAATCCTCAACCATAACCACAAAGGGGTTCACGAGTACCAATCCCCCAAGTCCAGTCTGTCCATTACCCGAAACGTAATAGATACTGTAGGGTATTCCGGGATTTACAGTGATACTCTTTGAGAGATTGTAGATATCAGTTTTACTCATATCACTTATATTGATTGAGCCTGTCCCGACATCGGTAAATTCTATACTTATGTTGTATCCCGATATGGAAATATTACCAAGATATGCAGTTTCCCATGATGTACTTACACTCCATGACAGGTTGAGATTACCATCCCCATCATAACCTCCTACAGTGAAATTCAGAACATCGTCAGTCGTGTTTGTTTCAGAACCTCCTGGGATTATGACTATCTCAAAAAGCACTCCGGGATTCACAGTAACAGCTGAAACATTGTTAATAGTTGGATTAGTGGTAAGTATTACCTGAACAAAACTTGAATCCGCTAAATTGAATTCAATGGAATAATTGTAATCGTCTGGAGTAAGCTGGGTCATAATCCCGAGGTTGGGACCCAACCAGGACCAACCGGGCACCCATGTCATATTGAGATTGCCGTCTGCATCATAGCCAAAGGTCTGGTATACTATTGTATCATCTGCAGAGTAGGTTTCGGGTCCCTGGGGAATGATTATGATATTCATTACATCACCTGGTGTTACAGTAATGTTACCTGTTACATCGCCAATCGGGCCGAATTCGGCAGATATATTTCCCACACCTAATGTTGCGGCATCAAAGATAACCGAGGTTCCGTTTGGGGTGCTTAAAATTCCTATTCCTCCGTTTATGGACCAGTTAACAAAAACATCACCCACAAGACCAGATGATATATTGTAACCTCTTGCGTATATTGTAATGAACTGGTCTGCATTGAGAACTGTACCTTCGGCTACTGGTGTTCCGTCAAAATATTCCAGCCTTATGAAGTCAATATTAACACCCACTCCCTCAAACTGGATGATAACAAGCATACTTTTACTTATGTTGCTGAAGACGGTTTTGTCTTGGGGACCCTTGTTTGCCGTTAGATTATAAGGTGTGAAATATGTCTGTATTGTTGAATCCTGCATGTATTCGGTTATAGTAATCCAGTTCACGTATCCTCCTACGTCTGTAACAAATGAGGAATCATAAGTTCCATTGGGGTTGTCTATTATTCGCAGATCTGCAAGTGGAACTGGGGAGGCACTAGCGTTCAGGACAAGCACATGCAGGTACCACTGTACTGTAAGGGTAGACTGTGCATCAAAGATCATTACAGACGAATTGTCAAAGGATGTGTTCAATGAGATGATATGGGAATCCTGATTCATCATAAGATTTACACCTGATCCTGCAGAGATTGTGGAATTGACAATGAACAGGTTCCCTGTATTGTAGACATATACCACTTCATTGTTGTTATCGAAGAGCGTGCTGTAGATCGAAGTAACGGACCCTTCCCCAAGAAAGGCCCATGATGAGGTGTCGTTGATAACTGAATTGGTGATTACATTTCCTGTGGACCCTCGGAAAAAGACACCCATTGTAGCATTGTCAATCACAGTGTTAATTACATTGAACACCGAGCTGTCCCCAGAGATTCCTGCAGAGACGCTGTCATTGATAAAGGAATTTGAAATTGTAATATTTGAGAAGTCAACGGCCATCACACCTGTTGTCATATTTAGAATCGTAACATCGTCAAGAAAAGCTGTCCCTTCCTGGGCAAAGATACCGAACGTGTCCCCTGTCTGTGTTATATTTTCAATAAGTGTACTGTTCACATAAATCGTGGATTGATAGGCCACTCGGAAGCCTCCAGCATCAAAGATATGTCCGTTTATATACTCCACAAACGAGTTCACCTGGACACTCAATGCTAGCATGCCTTGATTGGCTATTGTTGTGCCCTGGATGTAAAGAGAGCTGTTCTCGGTTTGAACACCAATGATGCATGCATCCATGAAAACATTATCCACTGAAGCTGAAGAATTGTCTGCAAAGATTCCAAAGCCTGTCACGTTGGTGATGTTCACGTTTTGAATTACGATTCCCTGGGCCCAGTTCATCATTATTCCAGTGCTGAATCCCAGGGAAGGTAGATTTTCGATTGTCGCATTGGTAATGATTACATTGGAATAATTTTCTGCGACTATGCCCACTGTAAATCCATCCATACCCACGAACATATCATGGATATCCAGGTTGTCAAGTACAATGCCAGAGCCGTTGAAAAGAGCGATTCCCACTGTGCAGTTGTAGATTTCCGAATTTATAACTGAACCTGATACTCCTTCAAACCCAATTGCCGCCATGGAATGCCTTATAACCATGTTGTTGAAGCTTACATTTGGATTGGTTACAAAGATTCCTGTTGAACCGATATCAAAGGAATAACCCACATATTCCACCGTACTGTCCAAAAAGGTTGCACTTCCATCCACCCAGAAATCGTAATGATAGACTGGATCATATGCAGAAATGATGGAGCCATTAACAAGGACCAGGTTTCCAGTTGAATTAACCTGTATTCTATGTTCACCATCATAGGTATTGTTTATTTTCCAGACAGTGTTGTTTATCTCAGTGTAACCTTCAATCCAAACATCATCTGAAAATACCGTGTTCATGCTCTCGTAAACAGTTAGGGTTCCGCCAGAATCCACAAACACATCATCGACCCTAAGCAGGACCTGTCTGAGTTGTAGATTTCCTCCAGATTTTACCCATAATATGCCGTGGATGATGAACTTGTCATTGATACCTGTTGCGTCTGTGGTGATTATCCACTGATTTACTGAACTTGTATCCATGTAAATTGCGAAATTTTGATTATTTGTGAAGTTTCCGTTGTAGATAATGTTATTATCGGAATCAGATACCATCCTGATCGCCTGATTGAACCCTGACATGGTATCTTGTCTTATGGTATTGTTCGCAGAACCACTCAATTCGATACCGTTGCTGTCTATTGGATTTACATTGATCAAATTGTTAGTTATGAGATTTCTGTCAGACCCCAAGAAAGATATACCGTGGGCATCAGAGCCGGAAGTGTTGATCGTATTTGAATAAAGGCTGTTATTGTTCGAATTTATCCAGAAATAGATACCATCTGCTCCATCACCTGTTGTGGTTATATCATTAATCCAAACGGTATTATTTGTTGTATCCCAGAACCATATTCCATAGCCATTTACTCCATGTGTTTCTATTGAATTTTCGGTTATATTATTCAATTGTGATCCCCAGACCCATACACCTATGGAATCAGTTTTATTTGTAACAATATCGTTGTCAAATATCAAATTGTTATCAGAGGATGACAATAGATATATCCCTGTCTCATTGGTATTTATCGTATTATTAACAATTTCACAATCACTGGATGAGATCAAAGGCAGAGCTGCAATCGTCGATGTCCCCTTGGGCAAAGGCCG
>CBDVCK010000219.1:0-6611 GCA_965372465.1 uncultured Thermoplasmata archaeon
ACTGAATGGGAAAATATTATTTAGGTAAAAGAAGAATTCAAATCAAACTGATTATAATCGGAGGATGCTCCAATAAAAAAATCCAATCAAAACCCCATGCACGATAAAGTATCCACCAAAGAAATGAAAAACGAAGTGGAAAAACTCGACCCTGAATTAGCGAGAGTGATTTTACCCTGGGTTATCAGGCATCCACGGTATCTTAGGGGCGGAGCCAGGCTTCTACTGGCAGTAAAGAAGGCAAAACGAGCAAGAGTAAAAGCAAAAGAGAAGGGTCTTGTGGTACCTCCCTTTCTAGTACTCAGCATCACTTCCAGATGCAATCTATTTTGCAGCGGATGCTTTGCTGCTGCAACTGGAACCATTTCAAATAGAAACAATAAATCCGATACCGAAACAAAATCACCTCTTGATTATGAAAAATGGCGCTCAATTATATCTGAGGCTTCGGAGCTTGGAGTTATGGGATTCATTATTGGTGGGGGAGAGCCCTTTCTTTTTCCGGGTCTTTTGGAACTCTGCAAGGAATTCAATGATAGGTTTTTTCTTATCTTGACCAACGGGACAACGTTTACCAAGGAGTATTTCAAAAAACTTAAACGATCCACAAACATTGCTATTCTCGTGAGTCTTGAAGGGGGGATAGAGCTTACCGATTCCAGAAGGGGAGATGGAGTATTCGGAAAAGCCATGGACACACTTTCGCAGCTTTCCAAAATCGGAATTCCAAATGGGACCTGTGCTACAATTACCCGAAATAATTTCAAATACTGGATGAAGGAAAAGAACATAGATTATCTCATCAACCAGGGAATACGCCTGGGAGTTTTCCTTGAATATATCCCGCTAACACCGGGATTTGATCCCCAAAACGATAGTGCAGATGATTTAAATAAATTTGAGAACGATCATTTGCTTATGCTCACTTCCGAAGAGCGTATAAAATTCAGGGACCAGATACTCAAGTACCGCAGCGAAAAATCCATCTACATCATCCATTCCCCAGGTGATGAGGAAAACCATGGTGGATGCGTCTCGGCAGGAAGGGGATTTGCCCATATCACCCCAAATGGGGATCTGACACCATGTCCTGTTTCCAATGTTGCAACCCACAATCTGACAAAGTCAACCTTGCAGGAGGGACTTGCTTGTTCACTCTTCGAAGAAATCAGAAAGAACGAGCATCTAATGGAAAATGAAGGGACTCCGTGTGCATTGTTTGCCCATCCGAAAGAGGTCGAGGCTTTGGCAAGGGCTGTTGGGGCTTACAGGACGAATTCCGAAAAGTGCGGGTGAGTTATATACTGTAAGAAGGACAATAAGAAATTCAATGTCGTTTAATTATTGCTCGATTCGTATATAATGTACTCTTATATAAACATCCAAAACATTAAAATGAACGTGCTTTATTAACTCCGAGACGGTGAGCTGAAATCATGTGGGCACTAGGGCATTTCTGCATCGGTTACCTATTTAGCAGGCCACTATATAAAAAGGAGCCCATAACACCCCTTTCCCTCCTTTCAATCTTCTTCATGGCCGTAGTACTGGATAGTGTACATGTTTATGAATTCAGACCGATTATGCACAGTATGGTGTTCTTTCTTCCGTTTACATTCATTATTTTATGGGTTTTATATAAACTCGATATATTCAAAAGAAATGAAATCCTCCCGCTATTCATTGCTTCTCTAACACATGTTCTCGGAGATGTTCTGTTTGGCTCATTTGCGCTTTTCGCCCCCTTCAATAATAAAGAAGTGGGAATATTCAGATGGGGTAACTATTTTCATTTGTCTATTGAGATTGCTCTGTTTGCGCTCTTCATGATAGTCTTGATTCGTACGGGGGATTTAAAAAAATTGAAAGAAATCTCACCTGCGAAATCGAAAGAAAAAAGAGGTCAGAGAGTATATCAAAACTTTGTTCTGATTATCTTATTTATGGCTACCATAGGTCAAATAGGAGCGATAATATATCTTGATATTTTAAGGGGAGAGAATTTTTATAGCGGGGTGGTCTACACCGATGGAAGCATGTGGTATATTTCGTTATTATTTATGACAGCACAGATAATTTTTCTTTACATTCTTATAATATGGGCGAAAAATAGGTTCAAAAAATCAAATCCGTCCACATCAAATGAGGGTATTGAAGTGCCATTAAATAAAGAAAAATATCCCTAAACCTTTCCATCAAGTTTCCGAATTATAGTCTTTTCGAGCTGGCCACCGAATTCCTCTGTCAATTTCTCTATTTTCCCCTTTTTAACAAGGCGCACCCCAATTACGGCAATTACGATTCCGGCTAAAGTATCAATAAGTAAATCCTTCATGGTATCCTGCAATCCCCATTGCTCATGCGTTCCGAATGCCAAATCGATTCCCCACTCAAAAAGCTCCCACACAACTCCCATGGCCATGGCAAAGATAACTACGAGAAATGCCATGCCGTAAACATCCATTTTGAGATTTTTCGAATATTGATCCAAAATGTAAATTATGATAAAAGCCAGAAAACCCACAAGAATCGAGGTAACAAAGTGGGTCACGATATCATATCCGGGTATGATTCCGTACAAATTGAAAATAATTCCTCCCACATGCAGAAAAATCGAAATGGAGATCATCAGATCGAGAACCCAGGGTAAAGTGATTCCAAAATCTCGTTTTAAGATGGTGGGAGTAAAACTTATTAAGATGGTAAAAGAGCATCCCACAACCCATAACCAGTCCTTTCTAACGAGGGATATCACAAGAAATATTATCAGTACAATTCTTAGAATGTATGAGGCAATGAAACTCTTATCATATTTATTGTATTCCACTATTTTTTTGGGCGATTCCTTCAATTTCTTTGGCGTTTCTTTTAAAATCTTTTGCGTCTCTTTCAATTTCATTGGTAATTAACCCCGCCTTGCAACAATGATATTGTTATTTAAGTTTTGCTAAATTGGCAAAGGTTTTTCTAAATTTCCACATTATCAGTATCTTCTGATTTTTCAGAAAGGTATAAATACTCTGAAATCTATTACTATTTTGGAAATGATAAAAATGGCAAAAAAAAAGAAGGATGAACCCTGCTGCGTCCCTGAGGGTCAGGACATGAGCTGCTGCAAAGTTGAGTCCGTTGTCAGCGTGGATGACAGAGGCCAGATGGTGCTTCCAAAAGAATTAAGGCAGAAGGCAAATATCAAGGCAGGAGATAAATTGGCGGTAATAAGCATGGAAAAGAACGGAGAGGTATGCTGCATATCTCTGATCAAAGTCGGGGAGTTTGAAGACATGGTGAAGAATTTCCTTGGTCCAATGATGAAGGAGATGTTCTGAGATTTGAAATAAATTAAGGGGTGAAGAAAATGAAAGATGAAGAGATAAAGAAGGTTGTGAGAAAGAGTTACGCGGACATTGCAAAGCAAAAGGGTTCCTGCTGCGATCCTCAGGTACCCGTAAATCCATTAAAGGTTAATTCATGCTGTGGAGCCCCATCTTCGGCATCTGATATGAGCAAGAAAATGGGGTATACAGAAGAGGAACTTTCAAAACTTCCCGAAGGTGCTAACCTTGGCCTTGGTTGTGGAAACCCAGTTGCACTGGCCTCGTTAAAAGAGGGTGATACCTACCTTGATCTTGGTTCTGGCGCTGGAATCGATTGTTTTTTGGCAGCCGACAAAGTTGGAAAATCTGGGAAGGTCATTGGAATTGACATGACACCCGAGATGATCGATCAGGCCAGAGAGAATGTCAAAAAAACAGGCCTTGAAAACGTGGAGTTCAGACTTGGGGAAATCGAGCATCTTCCTGTTGCGGATAACTCTGTAGATATCATCACTTCAAACTGCGTAATCAATCTCTCGCCTGATAAAAGCGCGGTCTTCAAAGAGGCCTATCGGGTATTGAAGCCTGGTGGAAAGGTGATGATCTCAGATATCGTCCTTCTTAAGGAACTACCCGAGGCTATACTGAAATCCGCAGAAGCCTATGTCGGTTGTATATCCGGTGCTATGCTAAAGGACGAATATTTATCGGTTGTCAAGGAAGCAGGATTTGAAAACATCGACATCGTAAGTGAGACCTCAAGTGGAAATGTATGGCTAAACGATCCATTGGCCGAATCCGTTATCAAAACCATAGGGATCTCACTTGAAGAGGCAAAGGAGCTTGGAAAATCCATAGTAAGCATGAAATTCTCGGCAGTAAAACCTTTAGAGACGCCCAAATGAACAACCCACATTTAAAAAATGTGGGTATCATCACTCGAAAACCGCATCTTGCATTCCTCCACCATTTGAAAATGGTGGTATCCTGCGGTTTTCTGCGGATGAAAGAATGAATAGATATCCAAGCTTGACCTAAGGCAGGAAAAGAATGAATGATTTTAAATCGAAGACAAGGGCGAAGTTCTATAAGAGATATCCTTTTCAATCGTCCCAGGCCCAAATCCGAACTTCATGACCGGCTTCTACAAAGCCTGTGATCTCTATATCATCCCGTGCCCACAACCACAAGTCATCGCTGGCCCATACCGTGCCCGTGATCTCAATATCGCCCCCTCCCCATATCCGCACGTCATTTCCAGCCAATACCGTACCCGCGATCTCTACATTATCCTGCGCCCGTAACCACACGGTACCACTTGCACTGATATGACCCGTATCACCGGTGTGCGTTTCATCGATTATGTAAATCGAACCGTCCGCCCTCAGTGAGACATATGCATCCCCCGCACCGGTGCTGATATGACCTACCTTGATATCTTCGTACTTCGATCTAAGCTTGATATCGTTGCCCATGGAATTTAGGTAAAGTGCATTGATCGTACCGTCTGCCGTAACTTCAATTTTGCCATTCACGACAAAGAAAAGATCCAGGTCACCTTTTACATTCAAATTCAGATTCGGTCCATTTACCTTGATCAGCTTACCCAGATCACACTCAAGGTTCAAGTGACGATTGCGGGTACTGCCGATTTTACCGTCAGCGAAAAGGATGCCCATATAACCGATGAGGTCATCATCCTTATCGTAATCATCTACCTCGCGGATATCCCCATCGGTAGCACATAGGCTCACTTGACCGTAAGTGCGGCCAACCGTGATATAATCCACAAGAATATCTCCATGAATTGCCACCAAGCTGATATTACCTCCCGGTTGATCCGTCTGTGACTCTACCCAAAGCGCTGAGATGGTATCCCCTGCGAGCAATCTGAAGGCACCGTCTGCAACAACTACCTCGTCCAAAACGAGCGCATCGTTCTCTTCGATCCACAGGTCTCCCGGTCCGGTCACCTGAGCGGTCAAGGTTGTCACTTCTGTAATGAGGTAGACGTCCGCCCCGGCGTATATATTCAGAACCGCTGCAAGAATCGGATTATCGTTGGTCGTATATATCCTGCGCTGCGCCGTCAAGGTAACGACGCCTACGGTCTGATCCGCAGAAAGTGAACCCGAATCGATTATCGTTATGGACTCCCCCGATGTCAAATCAAGGGCATATTGAGTTGTGACAGCTTTCTGCACCAAAATATCGCCGCCGGCCGTCACAGAGATCGATCCATCCCCTGTCTCCAGGTTCTTAAGCAGGATATCATCGGTCTCCGTCACCATTATATTGAACCCGGCTGTGGCCTGAAGGGTGTCAACTTCAGTATCCAACATCATGGAGCCACCCGCTATGGCCAACAGATCCTCAGCCACTATCTTGCCAGGCAGATCCCAAATATCTTCGAACGCCATCAGTATCACTATCTGGGATTCGATCCGACCTGCTCCTATCCCTCTCATCGCCTCTAAGATTATCATTCCAGATAGCGCCACCAACTTGTGTGCTAAGATTATGCCTCCTGCGGTTACTGCAATCGACCCAGAGCTCAGCTCCAGGCTCTCCAGGATCAGGTCGTTGGTCTCCAACACGTTCAATGATCCCGGACCGGTAATCACAGCGGTCAGAATCTTAATCGTTGTAACCAGGTCCACCGATTCCACAGCCCGTACGTCCAGACTGTCGCAGCTTACAGTAAGAGCCATCCCGTCATCTCTGGAGGTCACCACAACCGCACCTCCGGCTACGATCTGCCCTTCAATCCAGCTCGCTGTCACAGTCACACCGTCGCCGGCCGTCACCTCAAGCTGCAGGTCATCCATCTCCGTTACCGTCACATCACCACCGGCTGTCGCCATCAAGGTTTCAACTGCCGTATCAAGCATCATCGAGCCACCTGCATCGGCCACTAGATCTATTGCCACCACCTGGCCAACTGTGATGTTACCATCCGCAACCAGCTCTACCGTCTGCGCTTCGATGTTGCCCACCAGATCCGTGATATCCCCCTCTGTATGCAGCATCACCATCTGGGCCTCGATCTGGCCCGCTTCGATCCCGCCAAGTGCATCAAGCATAACATCACCGGACAGTGCCAGTACATCCAGCGCTGTAATCGTACCACCGGCTGTCACCGATATCGATCCAGCCAGGCTCACTAATTGCGTCAAGGTGATGTCATCGCTCTCAGTGACCATAATCTCGAGCCCTGCTGTGGCCATAAGGGTTTCCACCGTAGTATCCAGTATCATGGAACCACCTGCTTGGGCTACCAGATCCATGGCCACA
>CBDVCK010000220.1:0-6574 GCA_965372465.1 uncultured Thermoplasmata archaeon
TTTAAGAACCGGACAAAAAAACCTGTGGGCTTGATGTACGACCATATAATCTTCCATACAAAGTATAACAGGAAGGTTTTGGTGAACAAAATTCGCAGAAGATGCGAAGAGATAATTAGAAATGTTCTCGACGACATCGACTGTGAATGTGTTGAAATTAACGTTCAACCGAACCATGTTCATCTCCTTGTCGGAATCCCATTGACGAGGACACCATCCAATGTTGCCATGAAGGTAAAAGGTGTTTCTTCATTCCATCTCCGCAAGGAATTCCCGATTTTGGTGGAGCAGATCCCAAAGGCGCTTTGGGCTCCCAGCTGCGTCCATCAATCTGTTGGCAACGATGCTGGTAGAGTTATCTCCTACATCAAATACCAGAGCATTCATCATGGCGGTCAATACTAACGTTATTTGTCTTTCGGATTTCATTTTGGCACACTGTCTAAGAAGATAAAACTGTCCACTTTTCGAGTGTCAAGTATTATTCGCTTTAGCCAATGAAGTTAGAGCCCTATGAAATCCAAAATATATAAGAAAAACAAACGCTGGGGCCTGCGTCATGACCGCCATTCCGTATCGCTTCTGACTGATCATATGGTTTTCTGCACCAAATTCAGAAGACCACTGCTTATTGATGAAATAGCCGTAAGATGTGAAGAGATCATCAGGGATGTTGCCAAACAGCTGAACGTGCGGATAATTCGGATGGCAGTTAATCCTGAGCACGTTCATATATTCTTCAAATATCCGCCCAAGCTTTCCCTCAGCAAAATCGCTATGAAATTTAAGGGAACAACTTCATATCTACTTCGCAAGGAATTCCCTGAGCTCAAGAAGCAGGTGAGAGACCATCTATGGGCTCCCTCCAATTATCACGGCTCGGTTGGACAGGGATTCGAGGTTGTCGAGAATTATATCAAATCTCAGGATAAACATCATCGGAGATGATGGAGGGCAATTGGACTTTGGGTTTATTTTCTTATAAAGGAACGATCCATGTTTTCGTAACCTTAGAATGTATCCAGTATCCTCTTCCCACTTCGAAATTATCCGATGCAGTAATCTCCTTCCATTTCTGGGATGTGGCATTATGAGTCCATATCGCATCGACTTCTGTATCAAAATCGATATTGTTGAGCGCATCTGTTCTGTTTTTATTGCTTAATGATGGATAGCCTACGAGATTCCAACCGGGGATTAAACTTATAGTTTGATTAACTGATGGTTGGGTTCCATTATAAACGAAAATTGTATCTCCTGGTTGTGTGATATGGATCCAGAAACCTATGGATTCACTTAATTGGAACAGATCGTTTCCAAAGGGTTTGCCTATTTTATTATGTTTCCAATGATCATTTGTATCTGATATGTTATACCATTGAACTGCATCATAATAGCCAGCAATCATCTCTAGCACCTTCTCCAGGTTTTGATTTTCTTGGATTAATGGGATGGAAATCAAGTTCCAGCCCTGTTTTAAAATAGAATAGTTCTCAAGTTGCTTGCCATAATGGGGCTCCATTAGAGGATAATAGTCAATGGAGTCCCCATCGATGGAATAATTTGTATCACCTATCCCATCACTACCTGGTTGATCCTGGTTTGGACCTAAGAAGTTATCGACACCGTTATAATCTGACCAGTAATTACCACCCAAGGGATAGCCGTTATCCCAATAATTATCATCTCGATTATCAAAGGCTTGATTTGAAAGGTTTATGATATTATTATAGTAAATAAGATTATATTGAGAATTTTCTAAATAAATGTTAAAATAAAGATTTGAAGATATATTGTTATTCTTAACGTTAGTATTGGATGAGGAACTTAGAGATATGCCCTTCCAGTTGTCCGAGATATCATTATGAGTAATGATATTGTCCGATAGAGATGAGATAAGTATACCTACACCGGAATTTGAGAAAATTATATTCTTATTTATAGTGCAGCCTGATGAAGAATAAAAGTAGATCCCCATATTTATATTCGATGAGATGATATTATTTGTGGTAGTAATATCCTGGGAGTACCTGGCATTAATACCTGAATATTCATTTGATAATATGGTATTATTGTCAATGCGAATGTTTGATGAGTAATCTAGATGGACTCCCATCCAATTACCTGAGATATTGTTGTCACATATTTGGTTTGATGGGGAGTATGATAAGACAATGCCTTCCCAACTACATAGAGTGATATTATTCTTAATAATTGAGTTATTAGTGGAACGTTTCATGCATATAATGCCATAGGAACCATGATTTAAATCATTGTTAGTAATCGTAATGTGATTCGTCTGCAATGTTACAGCTCTTTGATGAGTTAAGCTGGAATTTGTTATTTCACCATGGGAGTTATTGGTGTAGAGAAATGTATAATTACCAAAATTTGAGTCGATATTTGAATCATTAATTTTCATATCAGCATTCACTTGTATGAAATTTTGGCGCTTAGTATCATTAAAAATTATATTCGCTTTATTTAATACTAGGGATCCTTCAACTATAAGGCCTTTTTCAACATAGACGGTACCATTCCAAATCACATTTCCAGTGATGAATTCTATATCCACTCCCGAAGGACTTGAATCCAATGGATTATTATAATTACCATTTTCTATCATCTTATCTATCTTGGATAGATCAGTGGTTCCCCAGTAATTGAACTGTACATCGATAACACTTCCTGTAGAAATTGCATAAAAGGCATTGCCTAAAAAGCTGTTATTGCGTATTTCGTTTGTATTTGAGGAATAATGGCAAAAGCCTTTCCAATTGTTTGAGATGGTATTGTTACATATAGTATTATCCGATGAATCACCCAAATAGATCCCGATATGATTGTCAGAAACAGTATTATTTTTGATTATATTCATTGAAGAACCACGGGAGTCAATACCCTTATACATATTTGATATGATAGTATTATCGGTGATTGAATTCCATGAGCTCAATATGCATAAACCTACATTTTCATTCGAAGATATCGTATTTCTTGAAATATTGCAATTTGGGGAGGTTTTTCGCACAACGAGACTATTTCTATTGTTCGAGATGGTATTATCAGTGATATTCGTATTTTCTGATGCCCACATATCGATCCCATACAATATATTCGAGTAAATAGAATTCTTTGTTATTATGGTTCTTGGCGCATCAATTAGATAGATACCATATTGGCAATTCGAAACATCATTATATGTGATGGTGTTGTCCGATGAATATTGTACTCTAGTGCCATATGTATTATTTGAAAAGCTGTTGTTGACAATGGTGTTACCTGATGAGTACCATGCATTAAAACCAATAAAGCCATTAGAAATAGTATTGTTGGTGATGGCACAATCTGAAGAATACCTTAATCGAACACCTTCCCAACCGTTTGTGATAATATTGCTATCTATTACAACCCAATCAGATTCTATTGTCAAACCCTGGTTTGATAATGAATTCCATCCACATCCATACATTTCACTGTTTTTCATTATGAAACTTGCACCATCCCTCACCCAAAACATATAGTGATAATCCGGATTGGCAGAAGTAATGTTTGACCTGTCGAAATCAGTGGAAGAAAGGTTGTCAAAATCATATATATAAAATGAACCGCCAGATTGAACTTCGATGTTGAAAGTGCCATTGAATGTATTATTCATGATCACAGTTACATTTCTAAGTGTAAGACTTCCCCCATTTTTTACTATGATACTTCCATTCATTACGATGGTACAATTATAGTAATCTCTGACATCTGTAACTTCCCAATCACCGATCACATAAACAGTGCCACCATCAGGGGGCTGAGTTGGATCGTTCAACGCTGTAACTTTAATCTCATCAGAACTGAAAATCTCACTAAAGCTTACAAGTAATAAAGTGATAATAATACAGAGAGTTAGTAATCTCCTTCTCATACCTACCTCACCTTTATTCTAGGATTATTGAACTTAACTAGAACATTGCTATTTTTTTCATCTGTACAAGTTAGTAATGTAGCAAGATATATACCTGTTGGTTTACCATTAAACCTAAAGTCCAATTGCCCATTAAAAGATAAATATATTAAAACTAACTTCTCCCTTTCTTCTGCCGTAATACGGCCTTTGGCCTCGGAAATGGGGTTGGGATACTGCCCATATCCCATTTCTAAGCCCCATCCCTAAAACCATTATCTCTCTTCGAGGATAAAGGTTTTGCCACTCCGTCCGGATATTCGGGGCGTCAATTTATATTGGTCACCCCTCACATGCGAATTGCTCCCTTTAGCGTCATTAATAAACGCCGGTCGCAACTTCTCCGCTCGGTCGTTACCTCGCTCCGAATCGGAGCTTCCACAGTTGCTTGCGTCAATTAGAAATTGTCCTCGCAACTAAGGCGAGGAGCATACCTTATATTCGGCTGTTGTGCCCTTTCTTACCTTCTTCCTCCCCTAACCATCTTGTTCCTGCGCTGGCCGTCCCCTACATGCTCGGAACGCCTTTTAGTTACATTTACTTCTTCTTTCTTATCGAATCTAAGAATTTCTTCTTTTTAATAATTTTACCTGGAGTATGATCCCATACGCGAACTTCATAATCTTCTGCTGAGAATCGTAGTAAGCCTGAAAGTGTATCATCTTGAGCAGTAAATTGAAACTTACCTTTAGAAGGTTCAGGATATAATATCCATATTTTTTCGATAGGAAGCAAGCTTTCGCGCATATCTTCAAAAGTTGCTTTTTTCAATCTTAGCCAAAAACTAAAACTACGGCCTCTATTATTAAAATCTGGGGGGCCACCTTTGCCTTCTAGAATAATATCTGAATTCTCATTTTTCATTGTACATTCTGCATCATGCAATTCGGAGGTTAATATCATCCAAATTATTCCTTTGAGTGCTCCTTCTTCGTGTTCTCCCAATACCCATTTTAATTCTAATTTCAAAGGAATTTCTTCAAAATATTCTGATTCTTTTTCCACAAAGATATTTTGCTTTTTTTCTTTTATTACATCCTCATTTACATTAGGGTAATTCTCCAAAGATGCATTAAGCATAGATATTATCCTGTTTAAGTTTTCAGTATTTTCAGGAAGTGGGAAAAATTGTCCAACCATTGATTTCCATATTTCAATGCGTTTCTCTATATCTTCCTTATTCCTCATATGAATCACTATATCCAATTACTTTTTTATAATATTACATGAGAATATTTAAACGGGCACAACAGCCTTTGTTGATTTACTCCTCGCCTTCAAGTCACGAACCCCGCCCTGAACATTCGCTTTCGTCACTTCTATTGACACGCTCACATGGGATTGCTCCTTTATCGTCTTTTCTATAAGCCGGGAGCAACTCCTCAGCGGACGACCCTCGTCTCGATTTCGGAGCGAGGCATCATGTCCCCCCTCTAACCTTGCACCCCTGCGCTGGACCTGGGTATATTGGTTCTCCCCTACCTGCTCGGGGCGTCCAAAAGGGCGGCATAAAAACTTAAAATAATATGTAATTCAGTCAATCCATACTTCCCCATCATATTGTAAATCTGGACTTTCATACTCTATCAACCATTTGTCCAATTCAGGGAAGTATCTATACGAAATACGAAGATCATCTGAGTTTACTAATGCATCCATAAACCCTTCATCACTTCTTGCATTTTCCGCTGCTTCATCGCTATCTATTGATGGATCCATTGGTGGTATCTCATCTCCAATATAATATCCATCATTTGACTTTACTTCTCCATTATAATAAAATGCAAAAGTATGTGATAAATCAGCATCGGTGGTATTGGGATGAATATCTACACCGAATCCATATAACCAAACGGGTGTTTTTCCGTCTCCATATGTTTTATCAGAAGACATATCTGGATACCATGATTCCATTCCCATACTCACTTCAGCTGATCCCTTTAATTCCACGGAATTAATACTTATTAGATACGCTTCCGAATTCCACTCCAATCCAAGTTCCCAAGCTTCTTCTAAATGATTATAAGCGGTTAGCATTTTTTTCGTTTCTTCTTTTTTAGGAAGAAAAAATTGATAAAAAATGATAGCAAATATAATTACAATAATTATTACAATAGAGATAATCATCTGCTTTTTTTTCTTCTCCAGGTTTATTCCTCCTTAAAGCCGCCCTTTTGGCCCCTTCGGGCTGATAAGTGATGACCTCGTCCTGAACATTCGCTGCGACGTTCAATTCTGTCACCGCTCACATGGGATTGCTCCTTTATCGACTTTTCGATATAGCAGTCACAACTCCTCGGCTTAACGGAGCCTCCTCCTACCTCGGAGCGGGGCATCTTTTCCTACCCTCTAGCCTTTCGCTCCTGCGCTGGACCCTGTGCTATCGGTGCACCCCTACCTGCTCGTAGCGGTCGGGCGTGTATCTTTAGTTATTTTCCAATAACAGTTTTTATCGCTCCAATCACAGTTTTCCATTCTTTCAGCTTTAAATCTCTTTGGCGCCTGTCCTCTTTGATTTTTTCTAATTCTAATTTTTCACGTTTCAATGCTTCGTCAACACCTTTTGTTGTACCTTTAATTGATTTTTTTACTTCTCTTACAAGCTTACGATTTGTTTTC
>CBDVCK010000221.1:0-6573 GCA_965372465.1 uncultured Thermoplasmata archaeon
AAACAATGCACCAAAGCTGGCAGGATATGCCCTGAAAATGGCCAAATCCAACATAGACCGGCATCAGAAAATACAGGATTTCATGCTCATTAACGATTCGGCAACTGTAGCAATAGAATTACCTGTGTTCTTTAATTCTAATGAACTAACCGTCAAAGAAAAAAGAACCTATGGAATTGATTTCTCGGGAACCCTAACAGGTCATATCGATATACTACAAGTACGCTTTAACAAGATTCATGTCCTTGATTTCAAACCGGATGCAAAAAAGAGTGATCTACGATATGCAGAACAGGTATTCTTATACACACTAGCCCTCAGTAAACGTACTGACATTCCACTTTCGGATTTTATGTGTGCATATTTCGATAATATGAATTATTTTCAATCTTCTCCGATAGAAGAAGCAGGACCCCAGTAATTCGAATTATAAAAATGTTGTATTCAAAACTTCGAGAGTAATAATGTCAACCCTCTTTCATAGCCTCAACATACCTCTTCAAAGCCTCAACCCCCCTGACCATCCTATCCGCATTCTGCTTCACAAATTCGATTTCATCGGACTTTGTTTTGGGTGGATTTTCCTTGTATTTATCAAATACCTGTTTTCCATCGTAGTCCACAAAAGCTATCCTTGCTCCGAAATCGTCCGGCCTGAGAAGGCATGCATCCCCTGTCACGGTTGCGATATGGAAAGGATGCGAGATCAGCGATTTCCCCAACTCATTTGAGGTTGCAACCCCGTTTCTTTTCAGATCCTCCGAAAGCTCGTTGAAATCACAGAAGAAGTAGAACCCACCATAAGGGGTCGTGGCTTTCAAACCCTCGATTTCGTTGAATCCTTTGCTCATAAAAAGTCCCATGATCCTGTGTATTTCCCTTGTGATATTGAAGTACTCCTCTATTTCGGAATTGGGTTCATATGCAGTTATTGCTGCATACTGGGTCGGGGTCGACACATTGGTGTAAACAGTTGCCGCAACCTTAGTAAATGCATCTTTCAGTTCATTTTCGCTATTTTCAGGCAGGATGCACGAACCCAGTCTGTACCCTCCCGCAGATCTGTCCTTTGAAAGGCCATTTGTAACAAAGGTTCCCTCGGGATAGATTAATCCCATACTCGTGAATTGAGAAAAATCATATGTGGTTAGGGCGTATATCTCATCTGCAAGAACAAGGATTTCGTGTTTTCTGCACACCTCTGCAATCTTTTCCAGTTCAGACCTTGAATAAACAACTCCGGTTGGATTGTGGGGATTGTTCAGGATAAAAATGTGCTGCTCATCCGGAAGTTTCGAAATGAAATCATCAAGATCCGAAGGCTGTATCTTGTAATCGAATTCGGGTTTCAGGTAAAAGGTGTGAAAATGCTTATCCAGGAGTTTGATCTGGGGAGAATACCCGATCCATGATGGGGAAGAGATTATAACTCCGCCACTTACTATATCAAATAAACAATGAATCAGATCCTTGGTTCCGGGTCCTACAATTATCCTTGATGGATCCACATTCAGGGTGAAATGTCTCTTGTTAAAATCGGAAATAGCCTCACGAAGCTCCGTGATTCCTTGAGCTTGCGAGTAATGGCCGAGTTCTGCGCTTTCACCGAGAGCCGAAACAAGGGGCAAAGGAACGTGAAATGGTGACTGGCCAAAGGCAAACCCGTAGTATTCAAGAGCACAGGCAGTTTTCCCGCAACTTTTTCTGGCCTCCGAGACCATGAGCCCTATCTTCAGGTTTTCAGGCATCAAAATTGCATCCACATGGGGTTCGATTTGGATTTCTTTCATTCTACCAGGCTCCTTTTTTAAATTTAAATGAAACCTATCAAGAGATATAGGGTTCATAAACGACCCAAAGATATATAATCCTAACCTCTTTTATTTCCCTGGGTTCCCTCCAAAAACATTATATCTTAAAATGACATATTACGCAAAGGTAAGGCAGAGCCTGAAATACGGCTTGATGGGGATTACAAATGAGACTTCTTCCGGCAAAAAAATATACTAAGGTAGCAGGCTTTATAGCCAATAACTTCCTGGGAAGGGAGGTAAAATACCCCTTCTATGCATCGTACAAGATAACCAATAAATGCAATATGCGATGCAAATTCTGCAATGTCTGGATGGAAAAAACACCTGACCTTCCCACTGAGGATGTCTTTAAAGTTCTGGATAATCTGGGTGAATCCAGTATAACCCTTCTCAGCCTGGAAGGCGGGGAGCCTTTAAGAAGAAAGGACCTCGGCAAGATTCTGAAATACGCCCATACAAAGCCTTTTTACCTGTTCTTCACCACAAACGGTCTACTTCTGGACCGTGCCCCAATGAAGGAATACGGGCAGTATATCGACTATCTTCACATAAGTATAGATGAGGGTCATAAAAACCTCGATATGCTGGAGAGTATCGGGGAATACCAGAAATATGCCCCAGTGTGCGTTCAAACAGTTGTAACCCGCGAGGATCTGGGGGTACTCGAGGACAAGGTCAAAATGGTGTACAAGGCAAATGCAAGGACTGTTATTATGCCTGCTGTTCATCTGGATAAGACAGATGACTTCTACCCTGATACCGAGAATTTCAAAAAGGAAATCACGCGGCTCAAGAAAACCTACAAAAATACGATTACAACTCCATATGGATACCTTGAAAGGATTAACAAACCACATGGTTGCTCCCCCTCATCAATTATAATAGACTGCGATGGAGTCATATTCTACCCATGCAGAATACTTCAAAAGAAGACATGTGATTTGACAAAGGTCTCCCTCATGGATTACCTCAACTCAAAAGAGGCAGCAATGTTGCGGGCAAAGATGAGAGCCTGCAACAAAAATTGCGGCTGGTACCAGTACTATGCAACCAATTCCTTTACATCGGTTCGGGAGTTTTACTCTACAATGAAGCCGTATTATGATGATATATTCAAGAATGGGAGAAAGAAAAGGCAGGTTACGGTAAAAGAACCTCTTAGAACCTGACTAAAATTTATTTTTCTAAATCCCTTTTAGGAGATCAAGGTAAAAATCCCTGCATCTTATAATCGAATCCATAAAAACACATTCATTGGGGCCGTGAGCATTCTCTCCGGAAGGGCCGTATACAATGGTTGGCATGAGTTTTCCGAATGCATTGAAATCACCCACCGATTTGCCATAACCAACACTTGGCTCTTCATCAAAGAATTTCCTGTATTCGGATAGGAACTTTAAAGCCCAGTCACTGTTTTCTTCCAGGATATAAGGCTCCAGAAAGGGTGTTTTCCTGTTCATCAATGAAAGTTCGAAAGAGCATTTCAGGTCAAGGTCTTTTAGTAGATTTTCCATGTCTTTCATTACCTGAGTTTTGTCTTCTGCCACAACCGTGTGTCGGTCCACCCTGATAGTACATTTATCCGGGACAGAGAGGGAGTCACCCCCACCTTCGATTTTCAATACACATTTGGAGCCATTGCCAAGTTTTGGATGGAATTTTGTGGGGAGATTATCAATTGCACCCGCAATTTTAGCGGCATCGGAAATTGCACTGATACCGAACTCCGGAGTGGCTCCGTGTGCGGAAGTTCCCAGAACCGATATCTCGATTACATATCTTCCCCTGGCTCCGAGCTTGACCTTTTCATCTGTATCCTCAGGTATCAGGCATAACCCATTTTTTATTTGATCTCCGAGCTCTTTTTTAAGTTTTTTAAGAAGAACAAAGGAGCCCGTGCTATTCCCTTCCTCATCCGAAACAGCTGTGAAAATGATGTTGACATCAGATCGAACCGCCTTCTTAAAAACATCCATGGAAATGGCAATCCCTGCCTTCATATCACAGGCTCCTAGTCCGAAAATCCTTTTGTCTACAACTTTCGGGGACAAAGGATCGGATTCCCAGCCCTGCATTACCTCCACAGTATCCATGTGACAATTAAGGATGATGATAGGTTTTTTCGGATCAGTAATGTTTTTTGCACAAATATTGGGGCCGAATCCCGCAACCTCTTGCAATTCCACAGAGGCAAACTCAAGATTAGAGGCAATATACTCTTCAATCTCTTCCTCGTTGCCTGTTATACTCTCTATTGAAATGAGCTTTTTTGTTAACTCTATTACATCCATTTATTCACCTTTTAACCCACCATTTAGTTTTTGGATACATGAACGCAGTCCCCAGCCACGATTTTCTGTATGTCCCCGTTAATGGTTTTTACAAGCAGTGCTCCATTCTCATCTATATCCATGGCCAATCCTTCAATGCTCTTTTGGTGGGTTTCACACTTCACTTTCTTCCCAAGAGTATCGCTCAATTCCCTCCAGGTTCTAATAATTTTATTCGACTCATCCGATTTTTGTATACCATTCCATTTATCCATCTCGGATAATAGATTCTTCAGCAGACCTTCCAGATGAGTTTCCCTTCCTGTCTCATGCTTCATTGTTGTTGCATTGGTCTTGATTTCCCCGGGTAATTCATCAATTTCGAAATTTGCATTGATTCCTATCCCTACTATCACATAATCCATTTTACTGTTTAAAGTTCTACCTTCGGTGAGGATCCCGCATATCTTTTTACCATTTACCAGCATATCATTGGGCCATTTGATCCTTGCAGCGAGATTGTAATTGGCCAAAGTCTGTGCAACGGCAACACCGGTCATCAATGTAATATTTGCGCAATCTGCTGGTTTACTTTCAGGTCTCAGTATAACAGAGAGCCATAAACCCCCCACAGGTGAGGTCCAGTTGCGATTCAGCCTGCCGTATCCTGCATTCTGGGTATAGGCCACGATAACTGTTCCATCCTCTGCTCCCTTTTCTGCCATTGTCTTTGCAACTGTATTTGTGGATTCAACATTTTCAAAGCAGTGAATATTCCTACCAATGATTTTCGTTGCAAGTTGAGCTTTCAAATTATCTGAATGGATTTGATTTTTTGGGGCAGAAAGGGTCATTGGAGGCCTTATCATGGTATGGGGTCTTAAATGTTGCTTTTTTCGAGGTTGGAATCAAGATACAATCTCAGGGAACAATGAAACATTTTTATATACCTCTAATGCATAATCCACTGAAAACATGCCTCATGATTTCCTGACCATGGACGATTTCGATTTGAGAGGGAGAACGGTTTTGCTTAGAGTGGACATCAACTCCCCTATACATCCAGAAACAGGTATGCTTCTCGACGACTCGAGAATTAGGAATCACGTTGAAACCATACGCAATCTTTCAAAGTCAAAGGTTGTAATGCTTGCCCATCAGAGCAGGCCTGGTAAAAAGGATTTCACAAATCTGGAAAGACATGGAAAACGCCTTTCAAGAAGGTTGGGAAAGAAGGTAAACTATATAGACGATTTTTTCGGAAGCACGGCTCTATCCAAGGTAAAGAACATGAAAACGGGTGAGGTTGTTCTTTTGGAGAATGCAAGATTTTATGCTGAAGAGCATGTGTTAAAAAATCGGAATTTCTCTATCCAGGCAGAAAGTCATATGGTGTCCCACCTTGCAGAGATTACAGACTACTTTATTAACGACGCTTTCGCTGCAGCCCATAGGGCTCAGCCGTCGCTAACAGGATTTACCGAGGTTCTACCCTGCCTTGCAGGGAGGGTCATGGAAAGGGAGATCACAATGCTGGAAAAGGCGATGTCCAGTAAAGAGAAACCCTCAATCGCTGTGCTTGGAGGATTGAAGGTGTTCGACACCTTGAAGGTCATGAACAATATGTTAAAAAACGATATTGTAGATTCTGTCCTTACAACCGGAATAGTTGCCAATATTTTTCTTATTGCCAGGGGTAACGACCTGGGTGAGCCCAATATCTCTTTTTTGGAAAAGGAAGTGGGAGAATACCACGAACTTACCCAGCAGGCAAAACACTTGGATGAAGAATTTGGCGACAAAATAGATGTCCCCACTGATCTGGTGTTGAGCGACAGCGGAAAAAGAAAGGGTATTCAGTTAAACGAGCTACCTGCGGAGCAGCTGATATTTGATATAGGGCTGGATACAGCGATAAGCTACAGGAAAAAGATACTTGAGGCAAAGAACATCATATTAAACGGTCCTGCAGGTGTGTTTGAGATAGAGGAATTTGCAGTGGGCACAACGATCATCTACAATGCTATTGCGGAATCAGAGGGTTTTTCCGTGATAGGAGGCGGGGAAACTGTTGCTGCTGCAAGGAATTTGAAACTCGAAAGAAAGGTTGATCACATCAGCACAGGTGGAGGAGCATGCATAAGTTTTCTTGCTGGCCAGAGCATGCCTGTAATCGAGGCCTTGAAGCACTCGAAGAAGTTGTATAAAAAGGGGCATTACAAGTAGGGTTATCTCTTTTCTACTTCCCAGATTCTCTTCAAAATACTTTTAAACTTATCGGTACTATACCAATCCAATTGATGCCACTGTAGCTTAGCGGTAGAGCGGCTGATTCGTAACCCTTTGGGAAAGCGTTAACGGAAACCTGGGGGGCAAGCCCCCATGCGCCTTCGGCGCTGGTTTACTTCGCCCTTCGGGCTCAGTCCCCTACGGGGCTTCGCAAAATCAAAAAGGGAGAAATATCAGCAGATCAGGGGTTCAATTCCCTT
>CBDVCK010000222.1:0-6554 GCA_965372465.1 uncultured Thermoplasmata archaeon
ACCTCCTCAAAGGCTATGTTGTTTATAAAGCCTGTTTTGATTTCTTGCCAAAATCGAGCATGATATCCTCAACACCTGCTTTTTTGATGTTCTGTGTAAGCTCTGCAAGCTCGTCGAGACCTCTGTCATCAAATGCAACCAATGGGCACTTGTACTTCTTGGCAAGCTCGGCCATGGCCTGCCAGTTGTCTTTATTTGCGGCATGAATAAGTGGTTTTTGGCTTGATACTATCTTCAATGTCTCCTCCATGATCTCGGGCTTTTCGGAAATCAGTATCAAAGGTAACGAGGTTTTATTAGAAACCTTCTTCACCACTTCTGCAAATTTTGCAGCATCACCTGAGGATGCCTTCAAGGCCACCATGCCCAACTTCAGGATTTGCCCGACCCTTTCGAATTCCAGTTCACTTGCCTCTTTTACCTTGGCCTCAAGCTCTTCGGAACTTAATGTATCCTCCACAATCAATGAATATGCTGTGGGATGGTAGAATGTCTTTTCATGTCTAAATAATTCTGTCTCATTACCCATTTCCACGGCATTATCCAAGGTCCCAACTGTAATCAGCCTGATCGGGGGGGCGCTGGATTCCTCAAGCTGTGTTTTTGCGTCATCCGAAACATCGGGGCATGCAGAAAGCTCTGCCTGTTTGTTTGCAAGTTTCATGGCAAAGGCCAAACACGTGGGAACTCCGCATTTACCGCAGTTCGTCTTTGGTAGTAATTTATAGATTTCGATTGCTGAAAGACCCATTATTCACCACCTCCACCTTGGGCAAGTTCTTCAACTGCCTCCCTCACCATTTTCACTGCAGCAGGATGTCTCATTATAAGCATGTCCGCACCAGCAGATATGGCAGATATGCCTGTTGTGGCCTCCCAGTAGGGTCCTCGAAGTCTCGGATCCCCCCACTCCGGATTCTCATGATGCGCCTCCCTTGGCTTCCATGCCAAAGTGGTATCACATAAGATAGGCATCTGAAGCATCTTGTCTCCCATAAGTGCAGCAAGTCGAATCCTTTCAATAACTGAGTATGAGTATTCCAAACCATAACCCAACCCTGCCTGCAGCGGATCCATGATAATATTTTCCGGTTTGATTCCGAAATCGGTAAGAAGTATATTCAGCTGTTTTGCCAAATTGATGTCCAAATTCGAAAAAGCGACAAGTCCGTGGTCATTTGCCATTGAGGCAACAGAAATGGACTTGAACTTCTCCTCTTCTGCCAATCCCAAGAAGCATCGTTCTCCTTTTGCCACCTCAGAGCAGACCTCCATTACCTTGGCATCCTTTTCCTCGTTTCCGCAGCCGTTTATCAATAGGGGAACAGGCACGGCAGAAAGTACCTCTTTTACAATAGCTGCTGCCTCATCAGGGCTTTTATCCTCCTCTTCAGGGTTCGTACCAGTCAGTTTCAGACAGATGGCCTCTGCACCGTGCGTCTCTACACAGGATTTTGCCCATTGCGCTGGTGATTGAATGACATCCAAAAATGGCTCTCTTGCCAATTCCGCATAATCTTCCCGGACAACATCCATAATCTCCATGGCTATTACCGGTCTTCGGGGGATCTCACCTTCAAAGTACAGGAAAGGCAGAGTATTGACACCACCGAGAATAATGGTATTTCCTCTACTGCCGCCTTCGGCTTCTGTTGCACCGAATTTTACCTCTCTTATCCTACCAGTCCATTTCTCCTTTGGAATAGCTACAGCCATATGCTCATCTCCGGTTATTTCGTATCCATTTTGGGTTATGTGATTGGGGTCTCCCCGTCAAGATATGAGTGCAAATGTGCAGGCATTATTTATTTTTTGTTAATATACCTTATATCATAGGCGGCAGTTTCAATGCTGGATGGTCCACCTTTGTCAAGAATTCAAGAAGTTCGTTTGCATCAGTTGTTACCGTCTCGTCAGCTATCTTATCAACAAAATCAGGGGTGCCAAGCTCCTCTGCCCTCTTCTGCAGGGCATCTTTTAGGGCTTCCTTTAGATCCTTTGGCATCCAGACAATTCTGTGAAATCCACCGTCTGCAGGTATGAACTTCTTGCTAGTCAGGTATTTTCTTCCAACACCGATAAAGCCCGGGGTCTGAAGTCCGCCTCCCACCGAGCCTGCCAAAGTGGAAAATTTCATTCCGATAGGTGATGCTCCAGGATACTCCCTGTTGATTATCATAATTCCGTTAGCTTCAGGAACCATGGCAACAATGCACTCGAAACATCCGCAGGATGTCATGGGATCCTCCATCATAGTGTAAGCATTGAATTTTTCCAGTTTTCTGTGGGTGTGCTCGTGAACCGATTCGTTTACACCGGTCCATTGCCCTTTGACCTCGTCTATTACATCGCCTTTTATGATGGGCTGGTTCGGACCTGTGGGTGCGATTCGATTCGAGGCTTTAGCATCCAGCCAGTTTATTGCTCCGCACAATCCCAGTCTTTCAGGGGTCACGATACATACATGATCAGGGGCAAAGGACTGACATAAGGTGCATGTATAGAACGTGTCCACGGCCTCGTCCGTTAAACCCGCCATGCGCTCGTCTCTCTTCTCGTAGGCTTCCAATGCTTCGGGAGCACGCTTTTTCAGCTCCTCCTCATCTGTTACTATTGTCACCTGAACCCTGTTTACGATGGCACCGAACTCGGCATGCATCATACTGTAGAGCACATTTCCGAAATGCTTGAAGCTCAAGCCCTCACCAACAGAGTTTCTGGAGAGCCTGACCCATACAAGGTTTCTCTGGCCTGTATGCCATCCGCCCTCTATGAAGTTGATGAATTGATGGATCCTCCGCTCCAAGACGGATTCGAAATCCTCCTGCATCTTCTTACCGTACACGTCAACGAATATTCCAAGATGGGTCTTGCCTCCCTCCCCTATTTCGTCCACGTCAGGGCCAATGAGGGTGATCTTGCCATCCTCCACATCATCTGCGGGACGCATCTTGCAAAGCTCCATTCCCTGAGTCTTTGCAGCTCCCCCTGCCTCTACAAATGTCTGGGGCCTTCGAATGGTCTCTCCCTCGAATGCAGGGCCGTAGGCCACTGGAACGTCTATTTCCCCCATCTTGATCTGCATGTCACGAATCTCGATAGCAGTGGAAACCATTTGATCGTAATCCTTCTGCACCACATATTTACCCGGGATTTCTTCGACATCCTGGTCCGTGATGGTTGGCGAGCCGTTGAAGAGCACCGCGAACTCTGCCGCAGCCTTGATGTCATCAATAGGTCCAAGTTGTAGGACAACCACCTTGGGTCTATTGCATAGGTACTTGTAAATCTCCTCCCTTTCACCAGGTTTCTTGCCCCCGAATGCCAAGGCAGCCCTGATTGCGAAGTTAAGGCCGTGAATTACCTGGGTGAACTCTCCCACGCAGAAGAGCATCCTATCAAGACCCTTTTTCTCTCCGACATCTATTCCCGCCTCCTTAATCTGCTGTATGATGTCGAATGACGGGATAATGAGCATACCCTTGTTCTGGCAGTCCCTGATGATCTTCTTCAATGCTTGTGGGTCCTTTGCTTTACCAACAAGGACGATGGCGCCAGGTATGGTATCATCCACGAAGGCTATACCCAGCTCTCTTAATATCTGATCGGGGACAAAACCACTATATATGGTTCCCTCGTACGGGTCAACTCCCTCCTCTACGTATTTCAAAGCCTCCACTATCTCAGCTGCCACCATGGTGGCCTCGCCTGATGCTACTGCATTTTCGTACGTGTATTCCCCTTCGATAATCTTCCTTCTGACTTCTCCCAATATAGTGGGAAGCTGTCCTAACTTCGTGACCTTGATTCCGGTCCATGCGGTAATGGACGGTAGATAATACCCTGTGCCAGGATATTCGAACTCTTTGTCTCTGCCGTATTTTCTGATGGCGCGGTTTAAAAGATAATCTGCATAACCTGTTGCTATGATAGAACCGTCGATTGCTTTCTTGAACAGCTGTTTTTGGGTGATCTTTGGTCTCTTGTCGGCTGCCTTTGTTCCGTCCCAGTATATTACATCTGGATCGTCACCTATGCCCATCTTCCATCTTCTGTATTTCACGATGTTACCAAGTTTCTCGGCTGCCTTTTGCGGGTCCTTTTCAAAGATAAAGAAACCGCCGAACACATCCTTTGCTGTGACCTCTGCAATCTCTGTTACGATATCGCTTCCCTTGTGAAATGCGTTAACACCGACATGGGTGGGCCAGCCTGTTGCAATAAGCCATGTACCTATGGCAACTGCTTTTTCACTCATGGCCTCGGGAGCAGAGCCTACGATGGGCAGTTGATGGATGTCAACTTCCATCTTGTTTGCAAGCTCTGATACTAGATTCTCGACTCTCGAGTTATCCACACAGGAACCCATGTGAAGTACCAGAGGTAAGGGGCCTTGCAGCCCTGCGGCATTTCCAAGTTCTGTCAAGAAGCCCTTCAATGATTCTCCTGCATACTCATTCGTGGCTTCAGGTGTCAGATATCCGTGCTTTGCAAGAGCCTGGGCAGCACAGCCCGTTGCCACGACGAGCACGTTGTTCTTGGCAAGCTCCCTTGCAATAGTTAAATGACCTGCATCGTGCTGGGTCTTTACATTGTTGCACCCTGCAATAAGGCAGATACCTGCTACTGTTCCGTCCTTTATCTTGTCTGCAAGGTACTGCATGGGGTCGTCGGAATTGAAATTGCTCAATATCCTTTTCAAAGTCTCCAGACTGAAGCCTGCAGTGACCTTGTTCTTGAACTCGGGAATATGGATCTTGCTTGGGTCTCTGTTTTTATAGGCGGAGATTGCCAGCTGCACGATCTCCTTTGCACTATCCAGGGCACTCTCTTCTGTAAATTCGATATGTGTATCAGTTGGAATCCTTGTTATCGGCATCGTGGAAATCAACCTTGTATGGAAGCACTGGGACCAGTATCCAAGTGATGGGGAGATGCACTGGTAGTCCACGACAATAGCATCCAGAACACCTGTGAGAATTGCAAGCTCAGAGCAGGCGAAGTTCGTAGCAATGGGAACACCCCTTCTCATGAGAAGCTCGTTTGCAGTGCAGCAGATACCCACTATGTTTATGCCCTTAGCACCTACAGCTTCTGCTTCACCTTTCAGTTCCTCTGCAGCATCGCATACTACCTCGGATAAAACAGGGTTATGACCGTGAACACAGATATTGATATGGTCCTCCTTTAGGACACCGAGATTGGCTTCGGAAGAAACAATATCGGGAGTACCGAATAGGATATCAGATAGGTCTGTGCTTATATTCTCACCTGTAACATCACCCAGGGCGCATTTGATACCTCCGAAAATCAAGGGGACAGGGTCTGCATCGCAGCCCTGATGGGTGCGGTGCATAAGCTCTGCGATTCCCCTGTCGATATTTGTGCACATGACATCGTGGGAGTCCAAAAGGGTCATTCTTTTTTCAGGGAGCATTGTCTTAAGCCAGGTGGCCGGCTTATCGTCCTGTCTTGAGAAATCGTCAAGGGCTGCTTCTGCAAGCTCTTTTGCAATTGCATTGTTGTCCTTTCCTTCAACTTCAATTCCTACCTTTTTGGCAACACGCTTGAGCTTTTCCTCATCCTTGATACTATAATCCGGGGCATGTCCCTCTGCTAAAGCACGAAGAGTGTGAGCAAGATGCCTTCCGTGATCGGAGTGGGCAGCAGCTCCACCGCCTATCATTCTCAATACCTTTCTTGCCACAATCGTGTAATCTTTAGCTCCGCAGATGCCTTCTTTGGGACCTCTTCCGAAAGGATCGATTCGGCATGGGCCTTGCAGACATATTCTGCAGCACAGTCCTGATTCTCCGAACCCGCACTGGGGTGACATTTTATCCATTCTATCCCAGTAGGTCTCTAAATTTGCCTTTTCAGCCAAATCCAGCATTTCCCATGCTGCCGGGTCTACTGTTTTATCCTTATGCTTGTTTTGCGCTTCTTCGCTCATCCAATGCCTCCAGAATTATTCTGAGACCTTCACAAACAAGGCCTTGGTGGGGCATGACGATACACATGCCTGGTAATCTCCTCCTCCGCACAGGTCACACATAATTGAAATGTTCCTCTCCTCTAGGGCGTAAACAGCATCGAAAGGACAGGCCTCGATGCACTCCCAGCATCCTGTGCATTTCTCTTCATCCAAAACCACTGTGCCGTCCTCGAGTTTTTCAATGGCATCGTACTCGCAGGCTTCCACACATTTGGGTTTCTTGCAGTTGACGCAGACCCGGGCGTGAGGCTTGTCCTTCTTCTCTACAATCACTATCCTCTGGTGCATCTTTGGGTCTATCATCATTGCCTCGTCTATGTCGTTTGCCTCCAAGTGGTTCAGTACACAAGCTATTTCACAAGTATGACAGGTTTCACATCTCTCAGGGTCTAGTTTTACTATTTTCAAGTTAACACCTCAACTCCGAAGATTAATGTCTTAAAAGGTTAATCCCCCAGATACCAGCGTCTCGATTGCGGTTATACTTATTTTGCTACTAAAATGTTTCTGTGTAACCGTGTTGAATATCGTCGTAAGAACCGCAAAAAATTGAAGGAAA
>CBDVCK010000223.1:0-6548 GCA_965372465.1 uncultured Thermoplasmata archaeon
GGATCATCGTTGATGAACCTGATGTTTTCCTAGAATCAGATGAAAGCAACAATAGAGCGTTCAATACCCTTGATGTCAAATCCAGACCTGACCTAAGACCTGACTGTATCGAACCCTTATCACCTGTTAACGAAGGTGAAGAAATAACTATCAGTGCTTCCATTATCAATGACGGCGGATGGAATGTAACACAGAGTGTTACAGTAAAGTTCTATTATTCCGTCCCGGACGACCCATCCTATTTACTGGGGACAGTTACAATCCCTGTGGATTTCACTGGCGTTTCTATACCTAGCAATGGAGGCAGTGTGGAAACATCAGTTACCTGGACCGCAGAATATCCTCCGGCATTATGGACATTCTATGTTAGAGTGGATCCAGATGACCAAGTGGTGGAAAGTGATGAGACAAATAACCTTGATTCAGTGGATTACGATATCAATCCAAGACCCAACCTCAAGGTGGAAGTTACGGACATAGTGCTATCGGATGCATACCCCATAAATGGTACAAGTGTACAAATCGATGTAACCATCTGGAATACGGGGGAGTCCGATATCACAGATTATTTCCATGTCCAGATCTGGTTGGATGAAATAGGCACAGGAACCAAACTCACTGTTCCGGATATCAATGTATCCGCAGGAATCTTAAGCAATAGTTCCACATTGGTACAATTTCTTTGGCTTATTGCAACCCCACCAGGATTGCATGATCTGTGGATATACGTTGATACAATACCCTCGATAGACGAAACATCGGAAACCGATAATATGGTCTCGGTACCCATTACGATATTCAAGGTGCCATCCGATCTGATAGTAAACGACACCATTTACGGGACACTTACCATAGCCAACCATACCGCAGCAGAACCATGGAACAGTGATCCTTACACAAGAGATGGATTCACCTTGGTTGAGGAAAGTGGTACCCTAATCATTGATAACTCCATATTCAAGGTTATCGGTCAAAGCCAGAATGATGATTTCAACATAGTTGTTAAGGATTCTGGAACTCTCATAATCGAAGGCAACTCCCAGATAACATCCGAAAACTATCATGTATATATCTATTTATATGATAATGCAAAACTTTATATTAATGCTTCAATCATTGATAGTATGATAGACATAAAAGCCTTTGATAATGCTCAAATATTTATTGATAGGGGAAGTTCGATTAAAGGACAGCTCTATGCAGACGACCTCAACTCAAACGTTTACATAAACGTGATAAATTCAACATTCACCAACAACATGAATTATATCGGAGGCGGCACCTTCATGGAGCTTTGGGGTGTGGACATCGCGGGAGAGCCTGCAAGCGAAACTGGAATTACGGTAACAGATAATGCAAAGGTATACATCAACTGGTTCCTAACCATAAATACGGTGGATGTGAACGAAAAGCCTATTGAAGGTGCAACAGTAACCTGGTTCCGGTCGCCACCATGGAATGATCAGGATACCTCACCGACATTGGCAGATGGAGCAGCCTATTTCTGGGTGAGGGGCATGAACATCACAAGCACAGGTGTTGTAAAGGACATTGGTAACTACAGGGTCGAGGCGTATTTCACCTCCTCATACACGATGATGACATATTACCCTGATGCATATGTGACAGTGGATATGACAATGAACAAGGAGAAGACAATGATATTCCCGCAGGTTATGCCTGATTTGGATCCGCCGTTGTTCGTAACAGCATATTCTCCCCCGTTCGCAATTGGCTCTCCAGCCAACATCACGGCATGGGTGAACAATACAGGATCCAACACTGCATACGATGTTTGGGTAAGATTCGATGATAACATATCACAGGAGCCGCTCTTTCCGAAATCGGTATTTAAGGCATCTATTCCGGCAAATGGAAGCTGGATGATAACGTTCGATTGGTACCCCACCGTATTGGGTTGGCACAACATTACTATGACTATCGATCCCAATCACTTGATAATAGAGGAGGATGAAGATAATAATCTAGCATGGGTTAATGATATATATGTCCAACCTCAGAAGGCGGATTTGTATATTTCAGGTCTTACATATAACGTGGTTGGTAATCCATACGGTCCCACGGAAAATGATACTTTAGTTATTCAAGTCTCAGTCACCAATTTGGGAGAGACAGATGCTTATCCAGTTGAGGTAGATTTCTATTTAGGAGATGCAGTAGGTCCAATAACATGGCTTGGTGATAGCGACATAACCGGAGTAAGCGCAGGTCAGACGGAAGCAACCTCATTTAATTGGGTTACCACAACCCCGCCAGGTCCGTACTGGATTTGGGTCGTTGTAGATGAAAGCAATTTGGTGGATGAGACAGACGAAAACAACAACGATGCAAGCATTGCCATCACAATCAAGGGATATGCCGATGTCGATCCAATAGGAATCGATTTCGAGGTAGATGGGATATCAGTGACATCTGTAACAGACAAAACACAGCTGACAATTATTGCTGAAGTTAGAAATCAGGGTGAGACTGAAGCAGTGAATGTCCAGGTAACATTCTTTGATGGAGACCCTTTTGCGGGAGCCGGTATCATCGGCACCACCCAGACGATATCACTTATTGGTGTGGGTACCAGCGGAGATGCAAGTGTCGTATGGCTCACAACCGTAGAGGAGGGCTTAAAATACGAGATTCACTCGATATACGTGCAGGTTAGCATCACAAAAGAGAATTTCATACAAAACAATGAGGATTCAGGTGATATCAATGTCACCCTCAGACCTATTCTAAGCGTGAGAGACATCAGTTTCAGCGACGATTCACCCTTTGAGGATCAAGACATACAAATATTTGCATATGTTGAAAATACAGGAGGGACAGATACTACACAGTTTTTCGTTACTTTCTATGATGGCGATCCAAGCTTAGGAGACCAAATAGGGGCTCCTCAACCACTTACACTGGCAATCGATGAGATTGGGAATGTGGGTGTGACATGGTCATCACCAAGCAAAGGTTCACACGAGATTCATGTAGTAGCAGATTCACGAGATGATATCGATGAGGCCGATGAAACCAATAATGAGGCATACGAAATAATAGCTGTCTATTCCGGAAACGATATCATAGTAAATGATGCCAATACCCCTCAACGAATCAGTAGAGATGGGGAGACCCATGAGCACAGAGGCTATACACTAGTGGAAGAACAAGGTGTATTGAGGATTACTTACACAACATTCAAGATTTTACAAACATTGAATCATCAATACAATATCATCGTCAGAAATAACGGCACCTTAATCATCGAGGACAATTCAGTGATTGATACGGATGGTCATCCTATAAGGATATACCTGTACGATGATGCTACCCTAATCGTAGAGGATTCCATAATCACCTCGAATGTAATCGAAATCCAAGCCTTCAGAAATGCCAAATTATATATTAACGGCAGCACAATCAATAGTTTTATAAAAGCCACCTCCACAGGGGTTAATGTTCGATTATATGGCACAAATTCGACTCTTTCCCAGGCCTTCCAATACTTTGGAGGTACATCCGAGGCTAAATTCATCAATGTTTACACACCTTCAGTGGTGTTAAGCGAGGATGCTACACTAAAGGTTTACAAATGGTTGAAAGTGTATGTCAAGGATGGTGCTGGGGGAAAGAAAACAGGTGCCACAGTGGTAGTCAGACATTATCTTCCACCCAGTGACGAGATTCCAGGCTCACCAAAAATAACTGATGATGAGGATGGTTTAGCACTATTTGATGTGTTAACAGATGAAATAACTGCAACAGAAGAAACCAGCTACCTCAATTATAGGGTAGAAGCTATATTCAATTACCAAGGCACTAATTATACTGGAATGGATAATATGTCCTTTACGAGCTATTTAGAGGACAAGGTAGTAAATACAGTGGAACTGGAGATAGAACTATCACAACTGAGACCGGATCTTAATATCGATTCCTCGGACATCTCGTTTTCAAAGGGTACAGAAAGCAGAGTAACCGTGGGAGCAGGTGAAGAAATCACAGTAAGCGCTGTGGTCCACAACATCGGCACAACAGATGTTGAGGATGTTGTGGTAAGATTCTATCATGAAATGAACGACGTGAGATATGAAATCGGTGAAGATGTGATTGAGGAGGTCATTGCTGCAGATGGTGGAACAGGTACGGCTACAATCACCTGGATACCAACAACCAGCGAAAAAGGTGACAATGAACCAATATGGGTGGTAGTAGATCCGGATGATGATATTTTGGAACTCATAGAATTGAATTTTAACGAGGCATTTACAGGAGTTAAAATTGTGCTTCCACCGGATTTATCAGTCATCAATGTCTATTTCGATACAGGGAATTTCACAGATATTGATAACGTTACGGAAAGCAGAGAAGTGACTATAAGGGTGGTCATCCGTAACGGAGAGACTGATTATGCTGCAAGTAATATCAATGTCTCAGCATATATGGGCTTCCCGGATTATGATGGTGATGCAATGCCGGATTCCCCTCTCCCTGCAGGGGTTGAAATTATAGATTATTATAATATGGGTTCAATAACATTGATTCCGGGTCAATCCACCACGGTGGAGCTTACCTGGGATACCACAGGTTCAATCGGAGGACACTCGGTGTATGTGTATGTTTTAGATGAAACAGACATAGATGGATATATAATCTCTGACCAGATCCTCAATAACAATAACGCATCCAAGAGCTTTTTGGTTTTACCCCAGCCAGATATGTATCCAACGATATTACCTCCCCAAACAACGAACGTCACGTTGTATAAGAGTGATGGTACAACTCCACTTACCGGAGACCCACTGATTGGAGAGAATGTAGTGGTCCAGGCCACCATTTACAATAACGGTCAGGTTTACATTTCTGGGGTGGATGTAAGTTTCTTTGACGGCGACCCCACAACAACCGGAGTTCAGTTAGGAAGTACTGTCACAATCGATATAGGACCAAGAAACTATGGCAATGCAAGTATAACATGGAATGTGAACGAGCCTGCGGGACCCAGAACCATTTATGTTTGGGTGAATCGATACCAGGATGTTTTAGAGATCGATTACACCAATAATATGGAATCCGATCCCTTCAATGTCTCCTTTGCACCCATACTGGTTTGGTTCACAGAATTACCAAAGGAGAACTATAAGACCGGGGAAACCATCAAAATCAGGGGTATGGTGACATATACAAAAACTCCCGATCAGGGTATTCCCAACCTTGCATATGAGGTAATGATTCTTAACGCGGATGACAGGGTGCAAATTGGCGATACAATCACCGGTACTTCAACCGGTATTGGAGTTATTTACACTGATATTTCAGCTCCGACATCAGCCAGGAATTACTATGTTCGAATCGAGGTGACATACGGTGGTTCAACCCAAGGAGTTGAATCGTACATTACAGTTAAAGAAAAACCAACCGGGATATTTGATATAATACCTCTCTGGCTATTCCTCCTCGTGATAATAATTGCCATTGTTGTAATTCTGCTTGTGGGAGTTCTATTGGCAAGATACGGTCTTGGTAGACTGGTCGAGTGCGGTGAGTGCGGTGCGTTCATTCCAGAGGGCGAGAAGAAATGTCCGAAGTGCGGTGCGGTGTTCGAGACCGACACAGCCAAGTGCAGCGAGTGTGGTGCCTGGATTCCTGTGGATTCCAAGTCATGTCCGGATTGCGGCGCAATATTTACTGGTCTTGAAAAGGAGAAGAAGGACTATATCGAGAGCATGAAACTGCAGTACACCGAATATGTGGACCAGTACAGAAATGAGGCGGCAAGCGAGCTTGGAGACGATATGACCGACGAGGAATTCATGGACTGGTGGAAGGCAAATCCAAAATTCATAGGATTCGAGGAATGGTTAGCCAGGGAAGAGGAACTTAAGAAAGGCAGGACCAAGAACTGCCCAGGATGCAATACCATCAATCCGGAAAGTGCAGCCATATGCTTCAAATGCGGGTCTGTTTTCAAAGAGGAGGAAGAATTAGACGATGTGGAGGTCGAAGGACCACCACCTGAGGTGCCTGCAAAGAGGGTACCGCCTCCTTCCGAACGTGTGGTTGAAAGGAAAACCGCACCCCCCACAGTGGTTCCAAAGAAGGTTGTACAGCCACCAGAGGTCGTGCCTAAGAAGGTCGTAAAAGCACCCCCAACCGTGGTTCCGAAAAAGGTTGTTAAACCGCCGGAAGACGGAAAACCTGTTGTGGTGCCAAAGAAGGTAGTAAAAAGACCTCCTGAGGAAGAGTAGAACCAACATTCTTCCTTTTTTTCTTTTATTTTTTGAAAGGAGACAGTATGCTCGATGCTGGATTTGTAAAAAAGTTATTTAGGTCTATTTCTTATCCCTCTTGAGACCATGACCTGGTACATTCCGCTTCTGGTGACATTCGTAGCCATTTTTTTGGCTGAACTTGGAGACAAGACCCAGCTGGTAACTATCTCCTTTGCATCCAAATATCCCCATGTTCCCGTGTTCTGGGGAGTTTTTTTGGGGATGAGCATGATAACAGTACTAGGAGTAGTTGTGGGAACCATTGGTTCCCAC
>CBDVCK010000224.1:0-6514 GCA_965372465.1 uncultured Thermoplasmata archaeon
TAAATTGAAAATATGTACAAAAAATGTGTATAGAATTTTTTGAAATATAGTTATTGATACAAAAGCCCAAATTTGACACGAACTGAAATTTATAGAAATATTTAAATAGCGAATAATACATAGTGATACTATGTGCATAGCACGGTAAGGCTGATAGCCGCGCTATGTAACAGGCGGTGAAAACATGAAAAACGGTCAAAGAAGAAATGTCTGGATGTCTGTGATGCTGTGTTTGCTCATGGTATTAGGCGGCTTCAGTATCATAGGCAATGTGAGTGGAGAAGGAGATGAATTGGATATAGATGATTATCTTTTTTTAGAGACAGGGACAAGGGAAAAACCTGACGATGATAACTGGGATCAAGGTGACTTCGTAGCAATAAACATGACAAAGAATGGAGCTCTGTCATGGTTCGGTGTTGTCTATGGAACAGAGGAGAATCCCAATAGTATCATGATAATGTGTGTCTATATCAGGTTTTTAGGAGCAGCCGAGGTCTATGAATCCAATGGCGAATTTATAGGAAGATACCCAATACCTATTGCAACCATCTTCGGTCAGAAACTCCATGTCCTCTTTGAGTACAAGGATGATGGCCGCTTTACAACCCCCTTACCAGGAGTATATGAAGAGAACGAAGAATATGCAGGTAATGGAGTGTTTGACTTCAAACAAAGGGATGAGGACCCTGGTCTATGGGCGATTTCCGACCAGCACGAGAGTGTTGTAAAAGCAATAAACCTAACAAGAGAATGGACGCGATCCCAGGTTGTAGAAACAAGCGACCCGGAGGACCCCACAACAAAATCGTGGGATTTCTCATTAAGTGCCGAGAACATCGATTACGGCATTCAAAATGAAAAGGGTGAAATGATACTGACGGACCCTGATAACTCGCTTGAAAAGCTGGAGTTCACATTTCATATATCTGCCAATGTAAGTGATATTGATATAACGGGTGTACCTTGGTATAAGGTTACAGTGGATTCCGGGAACCACAAGAGTATCGTCGAAACCGAGTTTTCACATGAAAAGGACTACGTCGGCACCTCTGTTATGACCGATTTCAAGTTCGATCATCTGATCGAGGGCTGGGACTTTTCGGATGGCGATGGAATTGTTCTCATAAATCATGGTTTCTTTGCCAACCTCATACCCGAAAAAGTAGAGGAATGGCTGGGTGAGCAGTTCGTAGATAATATCAAAGGAAGCGGGAAGGCCGAATTCGATGCATTGGATCCCACACAAGAGGATGCCGAGATGGCTGTTGTTAGCGACGGTACCCAGAATGAGGATGAAGACGGTGATGGAATAGTTGACCCCAAAATTGTGACAAAGGATAGAATCAACTTCAAGGACAACTGGCAGAACATAGGCGAGCTCACTTGGGTTTCAGATGCCCAAGTTGACGGTGAGGATGCCCAGGTCAAATACCAGGTCCATGGCGGCCAACCATTTGGGGAAGAGGATAAGGATGGAAATCAAATCACAGGTTTCATTATCCAGGGCGCCTACATCTATCCTGCAGGAAGCAATATCTACCACGACCCCTCGCTTGTTGCAGTAGCCCTGCTCTTCAACGTAGTGGACTGGGCCATCAATCTACTGCCTGCTCGGATTGTGGGCGCACAATTCCTCATTGCTCTTTTGGCAGTGGTCATCCTAACGGTACTTACGGTGGTCAAACGGCGAAGGGTAAGAGGGAAAAGTCAAATACAATCGCCACCTGGGGAGGGTCCACATAACATGATACCACCCCAACCCCCAATGCTCCCGCCGGGCTCCTAGGAGCCCAACTCTTTTTCTTTATTTTTTTTTCAAACATAACCAAAAAATAGAGTGTAGGAGATATCATTGGCCACAATGAGAACCATTGGTGAGGAATGGATTCGGGAGCTTAAGAAAGGCTCGATTCAATTATGCATACTTGCGGTGCTGGGTACTGGAAAGAAATACGGCTTCCAGATAATAAAGGAGCTTAGAGAAATTTCCAGGGGGTACTACGATCTCAAGGAAGGAACCTTGTATCCCGCCCTTCACCGCCTCGAGAAGCGAGGGTACCTGAAAAGTGAATGGGTAACCCAAACAAGCGGTAATCCTAGAAAGTACTATGTTCTCACTGACCATGGCCAAAAAGCTTTAAAAGAGGTAAAGAAAGAATGGACGAAGATGGTTGAGAGCGTAAATAATATATTGGAGGCAGGAAAATGAGCCGAGAGACAGAGAGATATTTATCAAAAGTCAAGCTGTGGATGTTCAGTATGCCCAGGAAAGCCAAAAAAGGAATTGTTGAAGAACTGCGCAGCCATATTGCAGAATCAGCTTTTGCAATGGGTGGTCCCGATATGGAAGGGGCTGTTGTGTCAGGCATGGAAACACCGAGAAAAACGGCCAAAATGTACAAACAAATATACGGCTACGGGATGCCCTTTAAGGTCATTTTCGTATTTTTCACCATCTTTCTTGCAATCTTCACTGTCCCCATCTGGGAGGTGGCGAACCCGAATTTCTCGACAGTCTTCGTATATCTCATCTTGATTCTGTTTCTGTTCTTTGTTGGCTCAAGAGCCGGAAGGAGGATGGCACTTACAGTGGGGATTTCAGCCTGCTTGACGCGTTTTATTATACTTGGATTGATCGTAGCCGCGGCAGGGGAGCACGCCATCATCCAGGGCGCAGGCTCCGCCTCCTATACATGGTCGACACTGCTTTTGATACCCATTGCCTACCTGCCTGCCAGGGTGATTGAGAAGTGGCAGGAGAAAGGATCTTTTAATCTACCGGAATCACCACCTTATGAAACCCGGAATTGCCCGAGATGCAATGCACTTATACCCGATTCTTCCAAGTTCTGCCCGGATTGTGGTGGAAGGGTTTGGTAGGAAGTAATCAAAGGCGACCTAACAGGTCCTTTACCTTTGCTTTGATCTTATCCCGGATTTCAAAATATGTCTCAATAGGTTGCCCAATGGGATCGTTGATTCCCCAATCCTCCACCTTTTCAGAAACCGAACCCACATCAGGGCATTCAACACCGCACCCCATCAGGATAACCTTGTCCGCCCATTCAAGGTGGGAATCAGAAAGTTTCTCTGGATATTGGGATGATATGTCTATGCCTTCTTCTGCCATAACCGATGTCGCCTTTCCGGATACGGATAGGGCTGGTTTCGTTCCCGCACTTTTTACTTCTATGTCCTTTCCACCCAGACTTCTTGCAAAGCCTTCAGCCATCTGGCTTCTGCAGGAATTTCCAACACAAACGAAAATTATCTTCTTCATTAATCCCCCTTCGGTAAATTAAAGCTCAATAGGAATACTTGGGATTCTCCATTTTTGCCTCCGTGACCTCTGGCAATTCAAGCAATCTGGGAATCAACCTGAATAATTCTGTTTGCCTTCCGTGGGCAAAGAACCTTATAATGTACGAATTATCTTCCTTGGTAACTTGGAACCTGAAGTAATTGATTGACAGTTTCTTTAAAACATATGTGGTTCTTAATATTGCGGACTGGGTGGGTTTTGTGGTCAGGACATATCCCATATCAGTTACTCCGATTAACGAGATCGCCTCCTCTGCTTTGGGTAAAATAAGTAGGATGAACAGAACCAATAAAGAGATGGTGAGTGAAAATGTGAACTGCTCCAATCCTGCCATCATTCCCACTCCTGCAACAACCCATATGGTGGCTGCAGAGGTCAATCCCCTTACCGAACCTTTGGACCGGATGATTGTACCCGCCCCTAAAAAGCCAATACCAGTGATGATAGGACCGATTATGCGTCCTGCCTCTTCATTGTACAATTCGCTAGCTCGAAGCCCGAAAATAACGAACAAACAGGAACCTGTTGAGACGAGTATGTTGGTCCTCAACCCTGCTGGTTTGTCCTTAAGTTCCCTTTCAAAACCTATGATACCCCCGCATAACATGGCAATGAATATCTTGAAGATATCAAGAAGGAGTGCTTCGTCAATTCCCGTTTCGTTCATTCTTCGAAAGATACTCGTTTTCGTTAATATCCTTTTTGGTCTTGCTTCCAGTGGAAAGAATCAGATTCGGTCCAGGTCTGTTACGCATATTTCGCTTAGTTCCTTGTGCAATGCGAAAATTTTCCGGGCCGCTTCCTTGTGTCCCAACCTCTCAAATCTCTGGACAACAATTGCTATTGGTTTTTTATCGTTTTCCTCGATGAGGTTATCGGAATGAGCCACGATCTTTTCCTCCAGGGTTGTGGGTATATAGTCCTTCTCAGGAAGTCCCAATTTGAGGGCCTCCTCCTTGGATATACCGGCCCCTATATGCCTCTCGATAATAAGGGCAACGGTTTCTGGCAATCCCAGTTCCCGTACCATCCTGGCACCTTCCACTGCATGTCCTATCCCATGGGTTTTTACCCGGCCTATGTCATGAAGAATCGCGCTGCAGCATACCAGGCCCAAATCAGCATTCGCAAGCTTTGCGATTTTCATTGCCAGAGGCTCAACTGCCAGGCAATGCGCAATCACATTATCATGGCACCCCGACTTTCTCAGCATATCAATTGCTTCCTTTCTTGTGGGCAGAACGTTACTCATCAACTTCCACAACCTTTTTACCATTTTTACAGGGTAATATCTTCACCTTGCCACTAAAGTCCTTTCTCAATCCTTCCCCATTAAGGTACCTGTCCAAAAAAATAGCCAGTGCGGCAACTTCCGAATGAGGCTGATTGCCTACCGCGCAATTGAAATCCGCTGCCTTGAAAACCTCCCCAGGCACCTTTTCCGCACCCACAATGAGCAGCAGGTCCTGGTTTTTCGAAATTTTTGGTATTATATCATCTATATGTTCCCCGTACATGGTAAGATGGATTTTTACCCCTTCCCAATTTTTTAGGGTCCTTCTCCACGAAATCCCGCTCTTGACCCTGAAATCTCCGCCGAATCTGGAATTTACATCCAGTATTGTCTCTTCAATACCCTTGTCCTTTTCCGCAATCAAAATCTCCTGGCAGCCGAAGGCTCTGGCCACAAGCCCGCAATGGGTTGTAACCCTCTTATCACGATCTTTTCTATGACCCAACCGCAGTACAGTAATCATTTTATCACTTTGCGTCCTCGAAAACAGGATAGACCGATTTAACCTTTATGCGCAGAAAGATTCATTTGGCCTGCGGGATATCCATCTTCCCTAATTTGGAGAAAACCCATGAAAGCCAAAGAAAAACCGGAAACCTATGAAGCCGCCCTTTCCAAGGCCTGGGGGGAGTTATTAGCCTGTAATCCAATGGATTCGGCCAAAAGAAGCAAAGCATCGTATGACCCAATTGAGGATGAATTTACCCTCACTTTCTTGGGGGATATGTTTCGTATTAAAAGGAATGATAGAAAGGTAATTGGCCATGATAACGAGGAAACCTTCCCGTTCATGGCAATCTTGCTCCTGCATTACCTGGCATATGCAAAGGAAATAGAACTAGTAGGCAAGCTGATTTCCTTTCGCGAGCTTGTGGGAGGAGATGTGTATTACAGTGCGTTTTGCCGCCGTGCGATAGATCCTATAACTGACACCTTCGGTTCCGATTTGGAGGGCTTAAGGACAGCAGGAAAGGCTCTAGGAGCAGGCGAAGTGGAGTTCGGTGATATATCCCTCAAAATTGATGTTCTTCCCAAGATACCTATAACAATCATATTATGGCTGGGCGATGAGGAGGTTTCTGCCTCCTCGAACATGCTTTTCGATGCCTCCATAAAAGAGCATCTGCCCACAGAGGATGTGGCTGTACTAGGGGGTTTTGTAGCCTCCAGGCTCAAAAAAGCTTAAAGAAAACACATTGGCGGGTTTTATACCGAGGTCACAATTTAGATGAAAAATTGGCTACCATTCATCGTCTCTGTTGAAGTCTCTTGATCTATCTGGTCCTCTGTCATAACCTCTACCGTAGTCTCTGGATCTATCATCTCTTCTATCTGCTACGATTGGTTTAAGGGTCCTCTCAAGCTCTGTTGCCTGCTGCTCCAATTGCTCTGCGTCTTCCTTGTAGATCAGCATCAGTTCCCTGGCCTTTGCTGCCTTTTTCCTGTGAAGTGCAGCCTTTTCCCTTTGATGGGCTGACTTGTTCCGTTTAGTTGCGGCCTTCTGTCTGAGCTTTGCGATCTTGTGCTCGGTTTGGGCGGCGTCCCTGATCTGTTTTGCCTCGTTTATCTCGGGAGTTGAATATTTATCTCTCTTGCTGAAGGGAACCGTCATTTGAACTACAACCATCTAAACCCTCGCTTAGTACAGTTATGTTATATCTTATATTTATAGATGAGCATATCACTATCAAATCGAGGGAATTATAGGTGCCGCGGGCGTGACTCGAACACGCGACTTTCAGATCTTCAGTCTGACACTCTCCCAAGCTGAGTTACCGCGGCATTGAGCGGTTTTACATTAGAGCGGTAATGGAAAGCCCGTTATAATGGGCGTGAGTGTATCGATAAAGTATTATTAAAATATAGCGACGGTTTTTAACGGAATGATTATTAAG
>CBDVCK010000225.1:0-6486 GCA_965372465.1 uncultured Thermoplasmata archaeon
CAGTTCTTTATCGGTTGGGATTTCTTGGGAATATGGAAATGTTACCCTATATCCTGCTCTAATTATGGATTTTGTTTCACCCAGAGTCATATCCTCACTTTTTATCGGAACCCTAATATCCTCGATATTCGCCTGTTTGAATTCCTTAAATGGAATCTCCAAAGAATCCAAGTTATTCTCATAAATAAACCTTCTTAATTCCCAAGAAGGTCTTCCTGAATCATCAGTATCTAAATAATCTGCATGAGTTATTGCCACAACTGTAGGAATGGGAAGACATTGTACGAGAAGATCGAGAAAATCCTCTTCATCAGCTTCACATTGATGATATAGGTCACTGAGCAATCTAGGTAATAATTTCAATGCTCCTTCCTTAGTATAAAGATGTTCTAATGGTCTTCCTAACACTTTGAGATCAAATAGGTCAATTGGCATGCTATCTCACCAGAACCCCATATTAATGATTGAATTTAACTTTTCCGTTATTTGATAAAATAGTTACACCCACCCCTCCCATGCATTATTTTATATATTTTAAACAACTTTTACCATTTACGATAATCCCGGGTCAAAACCTGCGAGAGTCCAAATTTCAATTAAACAAATCGGTGAAAGTTATGCCCATATATAGAATCGGACGGGAAAGAGAATCCTTGATGTATTCGGGAGAAGCATACAAAAAAGCAGTTAGAAGGTATCTTGAATCTATGGGTTATAGTGAGACAACGGATTCCTATATTGAAGGGCATTTACCTGATATGATTTTTTATAATAAAGATATAGATCCAGGTCGTGAATTCTGGGTTGAAGCAAAGGGAACAAAGGTTACACTGTCAAATAAAGATTTTTGTAAAGAAGTGTTAAAGCTCCTACGGATTTGGCTTGAACACGATAAGGGGCGTCGATTCAAGTTATTGATATTTATCCAAGAAGAACCTAAAAGGCAAAAAATGGATTTAGTTTTTGGGGATCTGATTAATCGCAAATTCATCAGAGAATGGCTTAATAAGAATAAATCTTTGATATCAAATGATGATTGGAAGTTCATTAATAGATCCTTAAAGAAAAATATTTACTCATTTTTTCAAGATATAAAAGTATTTATTGGCCCAGCATATAAATTAGAAATTGCGGCTGAGGAAAAACTTATTCAAAGTCAACTTTCCCCAACCAGAAAAGCAAAACATCTTCTTGAGGAATCAGAACGGAGAAACCATCTTATTGAAACAAAGAGCAATTTGGTAATAAATCTTTTAAGAATTCAATTACCAGGTAATTATCTCAAAATAAAGACAATTTGTAAAAACATTGATGAAATATGGGATCGAGTGAGCGAAGGAATCGTTCCACCTTTTGCATTTGATGGTAAAAATATATGCACATTTTGCTCTATTGATGAAATAAAAACCTTAAAGCCAATAATAAGTGGGAAACCTGAATATTTTAAAACCCCAGAATTACTTAACAGTAATCCTCAGGAACTTACCAAATTGGTAAATTTCCACATTGATAAAATAATGAGATGTAGAGGTTTAAGAAGATATGGCTATACATATTTTGCATTGCCTTTTAGATCTGAGACAGGAGAGATTAAGGAAAGGCGGATAAAATCTCAGACAGGTAGAGACAGAAGGATTGTAAGACCGATATTTGATATTATTGAAAAAGAAAGACTATATTATGTTTATCATTCAGCCGTGAAGGTAGGTTTAAAAATATTATGGGGTAATGTATATATACAAATCCTACCTACAAGGCATTTTACAACGGATGGGAAAATCCCCATTAAAGGAGACAATAAAGATAGGTTGGATAGAAAATATCGAAATCCTTTTTACAATCGATCCGCGACAATCCTTTCAAGAATGCGTCTATGGAAATACTATCTATTCGATAGACCTTTTAACAATCCCCAACAAGCAAGTTGGTTCAAAGACTTTGAATTTGGAGAACTGGAATCAGTCACATTAATTGGTATTCCAAAGTCAATTGATAAAGATCAAAAATTGATTTTAGATTATACGGAGGAAATTGATGACAATTGATTGCAGAATAATACAAGAACCTAAATTATTCTTTGGGGGTAATAAACAAACGATTGATCCTAAAGTCGGTTTAATGAATTTTGGTCCTTATGGATTATTTCAAGATTCGGAAAAATCTAATATTACCCTAACCGCTGGTGTAATTTCTTCAAATAAATCTTTGGAACTTTTAAAAGATTGGTTAAATAGGTTATCTTATAGAATTGAAGGGCGTGAGATTCCAGACTCAAATGTTAGGGGCATTGATTTCCCAGGAATTTCTATTGACTCTCCACTCAGATTTGAACTAAAGATCATTAATGAGGCGATTGAAATAATCTCAAATAAAGAATTATCAGATGCTTTAAGCGCCCCTAATCGGCATTTACGTATAATGAATATGTTTAAATTATATGAACAAAAATTTGTAGATATCTCAGGAGTTCATACGCCGAATATAATCCTTTTACCTATTGACCAAAATGTCATGGATAAATGTAAAGATAAGAGGTTAAAACAAGATAAAATTGTCTACGAAAAAAGGTCATTTGATAAGTCTAAAATCAGCTACGATGCTCCATTGTTTGATTTCCATCACGCAATGAAGGTTACCGCATTTAAATATGGAATGGTTTCCCAGATGATAAGGCCTAAAACACTTAGATTTGCAGACGAGCTTCAGGATCCAGCAACAATTGCTTGGAATTTCAGTGGTGCAACTTATTACAAGGGAACGGGAATTCCTTGGAAATTAGGAGAAATGGATGAGAATACATGTTACGTGGGCATTTCTTTTTACCAGGAAATATTAAAAGAGGAGAAGGTAATGAGAACAAGTATGGCCCATGTTTACCTCAAGACTGGTGAAAGCCAAATCATAAGAGGAAAGTCATTCAGATGGGGGAAAGATAAAGGTCTTTCACCGAGTCTTACATCAGATCATGCTGCGTACATTATCGAGAAAGTGCTCTCGTTATATAAAAGGCAGAAAAACAAGAACCCAAGAAGATTGGTAATTCATAAATCATCCGAATTTACCGAGGAAGAAAAATCGGGCTTTAATGCTGGAACATCAGATATTGAAGTTGTTGATCAAGTTCATATTGGAAGAAATACAGATATCAGAGCTTATCCTGAGGGATATAGCTACCCCGCAATTCGAGGAACTATGTTTGGAAAAGAAAAAAGATGGTATCTTTTCACAACGGGATATATTCCTTCATTGGGAACATATCCCGGAGCAACAATACCTGATCCATTAACAATCGACATTGCTCGATTGGGTTCAACTCCATATCAGATATGTAAAGATATAATGGCCCTTACAAAATTGGATTGGAATTCAGCCGATTTTTGTAAGAGAGAGCCTGTTACATTATCGGTATCTAGGAAAGTAGGAAATATATTAGCGGAAATGCGTGATAAAATAGATAACCCTCCCGAGGGGTATAGGTATTATATGTAGGAAAGTTGGGCTTCTGTCATTTATTTATGAATATCATCTAATAGATTATAATCGGGGGGTTCATTGAAGAGATTTAATTGTTTGTTTAGCCTTCTCAAATAACAAGATTGCATTTGCTTTTTTATTGTTAATAATTTTATCGAGGTTATCTAAATTATTATAGATAATGCTATTCTGTGCAGATGGGTGTGTAATAGAAATCACTTTAAAATCATAATTATCTGCATAATATTTATTCCAAAAATCAATTTGATGAAATGAGGATCTTGACCCAGGAGTATCAAGAAAAATGATAAGTTTCAGTTTATCTGATATTCTAAAGTGTTTGAAAAAGCACCCATATTCTTGTTGAACTTGTTTAAATATTCTTTTCGGAGGTTGAGAGCTACGTTTTTTACGATCTTTATTTAGTATTGCACAATTAAAGGCTTGAGTTACCTGTATGCCTGATTTTGGGCTTTCAGTTGGTTCAGTAAATATCTCATCCCACTTTGTTTTATAGTCACTAATGTTCCAATATTCTAGTTTTCCACTTAAATATTCAAATAGACCGATTTTATCCAAATATATAAACAGGTTATCCTTCATATTTGAATAAATACTTTTCACGCAAGAGCTGTATAAGTCTCCGGTCTTCATCAATTGGTCTTTAAATTTATCGCTACTGTCACCAGAAGTTGTTTTTCCACAAATAATAATCAATGGTTCTTTGGGATAATTACCTACTGGTGCATAAGTGATATCGTAATTATCATGTTCAAAAGGTAATTTTAGTTCCTTTTCCGAACCATTCTTAATCTTGTCAAGAATATCTTCTAATAAAATATTGTTCTTTTTTAAACATGTTCTATCGCAAATATCATCAAATGTGAACTCCATTTCCTTTTCTCCTTCAATAGAATTATTCATTATTCAATTAATGCAATAGCTTCTTTTATCAAATTAGTTTTTTTTACGAGTTTTTTTACACCCTCAAGCCCTCTACTAAGATATACTGCCCCGAATAAAGCTTCAAGAGCTCCGGCATGTAACTCCTCCATATTTGGTGCTAATTGGGTATTGGCCACATACTTCCCTAAATCGAGTTTTTCTGAAATCCGAGCCAAGATATCGTTCTTTTTTAACAGGTCGCAAATTGGAGTCAATGAGACATCTTTCTTATTAACATATTTTTTATATAGATATTCCTTGAATATTAGATCTATCACCGCATCTCCAACAAGAGCAAGCCTGCGGTTATTGTAACAATGTATGTTGCTTGCATAAGTCAGAGCCTCTTGATATAGCTCTTTTTCATCTGAGGTTGCAGGATAAAAGCTTTCAAGGAATTTTGGGCCATCATCTGATTTATTAATCATGTTTTCAATCTCCCTTCCTCTAATGATTGCCTTCAAAGCTTTTATTCTTTTGGGATTGAGGGCCTTTCTTAAACACCCTTACCCTCCTTCGGTATGAAGAACATAGCAGCCAGTTGACCCCAAGTGTATGAACTGCTTATGAATCGTGCCCGATCATTTCCAGTGAAAAGACACTATCTGCAAACTTCTGAAGCTTCTTGCTCAGGCATCCATCAACGCCCAGGACATGGATTGTTATATCCCGCTTCTTTAACCTTTTAACCAATGGGAGATAGTCACCATCACCGGATATAATGAGTAACGTGCTTATATCGACCTCTATTATGGTATCAAAGACTTCCAGGGCTAACTCGATATCAATTGCGTTTTTCACAAGTATCTGCGTATTTGTTCCCTGGCCGTTTTCACGGGTTGTCACATCGTGAATGGTCCAGCCGAGTGTATATAACCAGTCCTTGAAGCCATTGGACCTTTTAGAGTCCAGGAATGCCACCTTGTCAACCACCAGGTAGTTTCTATGTATCCATTCATCTAGTTTCTCTAGATCAAGCCGTTTTCCACTCTGCTTTTTGTTCGAAAGGTAGATATTCTCCATGTCCAGGACCACAAGGGCTCTTTGATACATACTTTCCTCCTGAGTTATATTATTTTCATTTTCCATTTGATTCACCTGATAAATAAACCTGAACATGCTATATAAACAATGGAAGCGCAATTTCACGGCAATTGCTTAGAAAACCTTTATTACCAAATAACAGATTTTATCTTGTATGCCGCAGAATAGAGGAAATCAGGAGAAAGCGCTTCTTCACTTGTACGATGTATGTCAACATTTTAAAGATATCGCCTACCCTCGCGGAACTGAGACTAGCTCCGGTCTTGAAAACTCAATTGAAGGAGAAGAGGATTATGTCTATGAACCTGACTATGTGATAAGCCCTGGTATCGCAGAAATCTTATACGGGGAAAGATCCACAAAGACTGAAAGTAACGTTACAAAAGTGATGAAAGAACTTATGAAAAAAGGGCATATAAATAGATTGAAAGGTCGATCCAGACGTAGTAAGAAACCGTATTATTACTTTATCACACCAAAAGGGAAGAATGCTATCGAGAAAGAATGGGAAGAAATATCAAGTAAATCATATTTAATAGAAAATAAAGAATCGAAAGATATGACTTTTGGAGACATTCTCTCAGATGTTTACAAGAAGCAAGGACGACAATCCCCCTTATCTCTGAAACTTCTGTCATATTTTGAGGAAAATAAAGAAATGTCGAAATATCCTTACCACGACATTCTTGAAAATTTAGGTATTCATCGAGATAAAATGCAAAAAACCGCTGTTGTGGGGATACGTCCGTTTACCGAAGATGATGCCGATATACTTTTTGGAATGAATGAGGAGATAGAGAATCTTAAGAGTACGGTGATGAAAAATCCCTGGACGTTTCTGATCGGCGCATCGGGTAGTGGCAAGACCTCTCTGCTTAGGGCAGGACTCGTGAACCAGCTCCAGGAAATGAAGGTTATAGTAGTCGATGTGAAAGACTGGAAAGAGTTTAAAATTCAGATGATAGAGGAACCGAATTTTAATGAGAATACAAAAAAACTCCTTCTTAACAAGGGCCACAGCGA
>CBDVCK010000226.1:0-6444 GCA_965372465.1 uncultured Thermoplasmata archaeon
TTCCGGTATTCATTTGATGGAGCAACCTAGCGGTCACTCAAGATTTTATAATAAATACCTTGATAATGTTCAATTATATTACTATTATAATATGGTTGTTCAGTTTAAATGTATTTTAGTTTCATTAGATGATAATGTGGGGGAACTTAGAGATCTTGCGGAATCCCTGGATTTTGAGGTGAATAGAATATTTATTCAACATAGGGATTCTCCGAATCCAAGGTATTATATTGGAACCGGAAAAGCAAAGGAGGTTAAGGAATACATCCAAGAAAATAATATAGAAATTATTATTTTCAATTCCGCATTAAAACCATCACAACAATATAATCTGGAGAATTTATTGGAGATAACGGTATATGACAGGATCAGATTGATTCTTGAAATATTTGTTAATAGGGCTCATAGTGAGGAAGCCAGATTGCAGGTGGAACTTGCCAAACTTCAATATGAAATGCCAGTGCTGAGAGATTGGATTCATAAAGCAAGGTATGGCGAAAGACCGGGATTTATGGCTGGAGGAGAATATGAAGTGGCTCAATATTATGAAATCAGTAGAAAAAGAATAAAGAAAATCAAACAGAAATTAAAAAAAGTAGAAAAGGAAAGAGAGATTAGAAGGAAACAGAGAAGAAACTTGGGATATCATATAATAAGTATCGTTGGATATACCAATGCTGGGAAAAGTACTCTATTCAATTTAATTGCAGGTGAAAAGGTTGCTGTGGAAGATAAATTATTTACGACTTTATCAACCAAGATAAGAAAACTGCCTACAGTCAATAAACCAATACTTTTAACTGATACCGTAGGACTCATAGATAATCTACCTCATTGGATTATTGAGGCTTTTCATTCTACTTTGGAGGAAATATTTCTATCGGATATGATTCTGCTTATTCTTGATATAAGCGAAACAACAGATGAGATCAATAGAAAACTAAAAACAAGTTTTGACGTCCTTCTACCCGACATAAACCCCTCTAATATTACATTAATTTTAAACAAATTTGATAGGTTAAAAGATAAAGATATAAATTTACAAGATAAAGAGAAATTAAAATCCAAAATCGTGGATAATCTGATATTGGAACATAGTGTTAGTAATATAATCTTTCTATCTGCAATAGATAGGAATTATAGGAATAGGATTATTGAAACAATTTTGAAGAATACCGAATTCACCTTACCACTTAGGATTGAGATACCAAATACTTCCGAGGCCCAAACATTTATCAATTGGTTACATATAAATTGCGATATCGATTCAATCAAATATCAAGCCAATGTTATTTTATCGATTAAATACAGGGAACGAGATAAGGCCCATATAATGAAATATTGTGTGAAATTAGGCGGTAAGATACTATAATCTTTCAATATAACCACTGCATAAAAGACTCCATCATCCCTGATCTCCATAGGAAATCAAGGGGGCCCCCCCTTTTACAAAAGATCAATCATATACCTTAACCACACTGATATTCATTTCAAGATCCATATCCTCTGCCACAGGCAGGCATTTTGTCCTAAGAAGGTGGGCAATAGGTGTGTAATCCGTCTCCGAGAAGGTCTCATAATTTCCCATGCCTTTTGATATGATAAGATCAACATTCTCAAGTGCATTTTTAAGATCATCACCCATCTTTTCAAAGTCAACACCCACTGCAAAACATCCTGTTGTAAGAACATCATCCACCACATCACCGATACCCAGTTCTTTTACATCCTCAAGCGTGGCATCCGTAAGAATTGGCTCGCCTCTGGCCACAAAGGTCAGATGGACTGGGAATTTCTTTATTTCACGACATAACAGCTTGTCAAACACTATCTCCCCGCAATTATCTGCAAAATATAGCACAGTTCCCCCTTTTTCAAGATATTTCTTCATCTCCTCGGTATCATCCACTCCAAAGCCTTCTTCACACAATTTATCGAACTGCTCGGTTAGCATCTCGGGACTTTCCGGGCTGGATGGTATGCCAAAATCCATGACATTCCCTATTATTGAGCATAATACCGCACTTCTTAGTTTATCCTCCGAGTTTCTGATAATCTCCTTGGCTTTGGGTAAAAGCGAAATTGCGGTCCGATTACACCTTTCTTTTATTAGTTTATAAGGATCATTAGAGCCTAATGTAGAATATGTCTTTCTATGGACCTCTGTGGCAACCACAGCGGAGCAGGAATTTTCCAGATCATAAGTGCCTACAATTCTTACTGCATCCTCTATAATCTTGAGAGCCAGTGAGGAATCGATGAGATTTGTTTCATAAAGCGTGCGATTGAAAAGGCATGGCACACAGATGGGTTTGATTTTCATAATAAGGCTCTCCTGGATGGATAGGGTGTAGAGTGGTTTTGGCTAAAAAGATTGTGGTTTATGCAGATCCGCTCAATCCCCTCTACCTATCGCCACCATCCTGTCCAAGGGGGCCCTGGCTTTTTCTATAACTTCCTCTGACAAGACCACCCTAGGCTCGAGATTTTTTAAGGCATTGAGAACATCCTTTAACGTGATCTTCTTCATGTTAGGACATATGGCATCCGGGATGGCATAAAACAACTTGCCCGGATTCTCCTTTTTGAGCCTGTGCACCAGCCCTTCTTCAGTGCCTATAATGAATTCCTTGAAATCAGAGGAAGCGCAGTGCCTGACCATACCTTCTGTTGAGAATACATAATCGGCATAATCCACAACATCTGGGCTGCATTCGGGATGAACAAGAACCACGGCTTTCGGATGAGCGGTTTTCAGATCATTCAGCTGTCCCACCGAAATATCCTGATGAACATGGCAGTAACCGGGCCAGAAGATGAATTTTTTTTCGGGCAAGAATCTCTGCGCGTAAAGGCCGAGATTGGAATCAGGCACAAAAAGTATGGCATCCTCTGAAAGGGATTTGATGACCTTTACGGCATTGGCAGAAGTACAGCAGATATCGGTTTCGGTTTTTACATGGGCCGTTGTATTAACATAGCTCACTACAACTGCTTCCGGGTTCTTCTGCTTCGCAAGTCTCAACCCCTCCACATCCACCATTGCAGCCATGGGACATTTTGCCCTTGGATTGGGACGAATCACCGTCTTTTTAGGGTTCAGAATCAAGGCGGATTCGGCCATGAAATCCACGCCACAAAAAACTATGAGCTCGGAATCCACTTCCGTAGCCTTGACAGCCAGAGCTAAGGAATCACCTACGAAATCCGCAAGATCCTGAATCTGGGGAATCTGGTAGTTGTGTGCCAGAATGGTTGCTTTTTTTTCTTTCTTTAGCCGCTCTATCTCATCCACAATCTCAGACATCAGATTAAGGTAATTTTTAGATTGTATAAAAAGGTTTAGGGTATGTAAAACTTTTAACCAAAACAATATATAGAAAAGAGTGCGTTAAGGGAAATTGCATGGCCCTAGCGAAGCAAAATAAAGCAGATGCTACCGAAGAGGACAGATGTGTAACCGGCATTGATGGCTTGGACAGAATTTTAAACGGCGGTATACCAAGAGGCAACACCGTATTGATCACTGGTAGCTGCGGTACAGGGAAAACCACGCTCAGTTTCGAGTTCCTTTTAAACGGTGCCCTAAACGACGAAATCGGCCTGTTCATCAGTGTAACTGAGAACTGGGAAAAACTCCTTAAGAATGTGATACCTTATGATTACTTCGACGAATCATTGGTAAAATCCAAGAAACTCATTATGATTGACCTTGGTGCAATTTACAGCAAGTTAGGGCTTGGAAAAGCAGAATTTTCTGCCGAGGACATCGACATCATTGTAAGGGCAATCGGTGATATTGTAAGGGAATGGCATATAAAACGGCTGGTAATCGATTCCATTACATCAATCTGCTTTCAGCTGAAGACAAAGGAGAAGATCAGGGATTTCATATTGAGCCTGGGAAAAAATCTTTCAGTAGCAGGATGTACATGCATTCTGGTATCTGAGATTTCCCCGGGAGAGCAAAGTTACTCCATGTACGGTGTTGAGGAAGCCATTGCAGACGGGATAATTCTTATGGCCAATCTGGAGAGAAGAGGGGATCTGTTAAGAACCCTGCAGGTTGTTAAGATGCGGGGAACCATGCATTCCAGGGCCAAGTATGTCCTGGATCTCACTAGTGTGGGTGTGTTATTGGTCCCGTTGTTGAAGGGTGGAAGCGTAACAGGAGGGATTTAAACGAGCCTGACAACCGAGATAGTGGCACGATTAAGGGATTTACCCGATTCCTCGGCTATTGCCATGATGATAAAAATTGACGATTACCTGGATGCCATGCGTGCCACGTTAGACGCGTTTATAGTTGAAAAGAATCTTTCTGCAATTTACATCACATCCACAATTCCCTCGCAATCCATAAAGAATGTCTTGACCATACTTGAAATAAATATGGACCGGATTTTCTTTGTGGACTGCATATCCCATATCATGATGGGTACAGCTGTTAGATCTGAGCATGTATCCTTTGTAGAGAGCCCCACAATGCTTGAAAATATAATGTTGAAAGTGGAATATTTATTAAGAAGCATCGAAGGTAAGAAAATCGTTCTCCTGGATTCTATAAACTCTCTTGCGATCCATAATAATATTAAGATACTTTCGGAATTCCTTCATATTATGGTGAACAATCTCAGGGCAAATGAGGCTTACACTGTGATCCTTTCGGTGGAGGAGCAATCCTCCGAGGAAATAGTCAATATGCTTGGTTTGTTGTGTGATGAGACATTGAACTTTACTGAGGGAAAATAGGTGAATTCACATGGCGGTCTATAGCACTGGTGTAAAGGTATTGGACGAGACATTGGGAGGTGGTCTACCTGTGGGGTTCACCACCCTGGTTTCCGGTTCACCCGGTGCTGGCATGGAGCTCTTTGCAAAACAATTCGCATCAGCTGGCTCAGACACAAAAAACATAGTGTACGTGTCCACCACCGAGCGAAACGAGGATGTTCTATCCACCATGAAGCGATTTGGATGGACCCAGGAGCTCAACATTATTAATATCGGCACAAGGTATTATGAAAATATCTTAGCCAGAAAGCTTGAGGTCAGCAAATACCGATATGAAGGGCTCACAAGAGAGGATATCGATACTCTCATTCACGGTGCGGAGAGTGAGAGGGAGGAGAACTTTTTAAGCAGCCTCACATATGAAGTCTCCAAGTTGGAGCCACCGTTCAGGCTGGTGATCGATTCTTTGGACTTCTTTTTGGAGCTGCACCCACATACCGACGTGATATCGGCTCTGAGAATGATCAAGGCCCATGTCCAGCACAGTGAAAGTGTTGCATTTTTCACATTGCAAAAGGATGTATATGAGAGGAGAACCTACAGCGGTATTGAGGGAGTTGTCGACTGTATCATTGAACTTGACACATGGATTGAAAAAGCGGAATTCAAGCGAACAATCGTGATAAAGAAACTCAGAGATCATCCTGAGAGGACAGGAGCCTTCCAATACTCAATAGGTGAAAAGGGAATCGCTATCAGAAAATCAATATGAGAATTCCTCATAACTTTTATAAAACTGTAATCAATCTCCTTTTATTATGAAAGCCGTAATTCCTGCTGCTGGCTTGGGCACAAGACTTTTACCCGCCACAAAGGCCCAGCCAAAAGAGATGCTGCCAGTTGTGGATAAACCTGCAATACAGTATGTTGTGGAGGAGGCAATAGCCTCGGGAATAAAGGACATACTGATAATTACAGGCAGGGGAAAAAGAGCCATTGAAGATCATTTTGACCGCTCTTTGGAGCTTGAGCGGGTTCTAGAGAAAAGTGGGAAAACCAAAGAACTTGCGGAGATACGGCGAATATCTGATATGGCGGACATATTTTATATCAGGCAAAAAGAGCAACTGGGTCTGGGCCATGCAGTGCTGTGCGCCAAGGAACACATAAACGAAGAACCCTTTGCCGTGATGTTGGGGGATGACCTGATAGTCGATGAAAAACCATGCATAAGGCAGTTATTGGATGTTTTTGACAAATTCAAATACTCTGTCATAGCTGTGGAGCGTGTTCCTGAAGATAAGGTGCATAAATACGGCGTGATTGCGGGAAAACAAATCGAAGACAATCTCTATGAAATAGAGGACATTATCGAGAAGCCGAAAAGGGAGCTTGCCCCCTCCAATATCGCCACAATTGGCAGATATGTTCTTACTCCCCTGATATTTGAGTGCCTTGAGAACACGGGTCCAGGTGTTGGTGGTGAAATCCAACTTACAGATGCCATAAAGCTCCTTCTTTCAAGTGAGAAGGTTTATGCATACGAGTTTTCGGGAAGAAGATACGATATCGGCTCAAAGGGGGATTGGATCAAAGCCACGTTGGAACTGGCATTGCAAAGAGGGGATCTATCAGAAGATCTAACCGAATTTTTAAAACAAATTGCATAAAAAATATTTTTTTACTTCCCCATTTCGTAAACAATATGAC
>CBDVCK010000227.1:0-6355 GCA_965372465.1 uncultured Thermoplasmata archaeon
TGCATATGGAGTATTGAGAAGGAAGAAGAAGCACGGAAGGTTCTCTGAGCTTTTGACCCAGTTGGACGAGGTGTACGGCTCCTTCAAGTTGAATCCTAAAAGATGCGAGACAGAACTTGAGAAGATGAGGGCTACAATCAACGAGGACCTCAAGAAAAGCACAATTGACGAGAACAATTATACCATCCTCAAAACGCGCATTGATGAGATACTGGGGGAGATAAGAAGCGAGTCCATGAAAAGCGAGGTTGCCGAACTGCCAAAGGATATCGAGATCAAGATAAAGGACATGCTCATCGATGGTGAAATTACAAGGGAAGAGTACGATAAATTATTACCAATCATTAAAGGCTCGGACATGGCTTCAGATGACAAGGAGAAGATGAAGAAGATGGTGGGGTCATGGGTAAAGGAGGATAAATCTGGGTAGCCTGCTTGAACCGGGTCATTTTGGTGCGATCCTGATAGGGGATATCAGGAGGAATGTTCACTAAATTATATCCAAAATCAAATGTTGTTTTTTAGGTCCGTTCTCTAACTATCTTTATTTCACAAAAAAAGGAATCCATAAAGGATAAATGCAAGTTCTACTATCCTGAAATTATAGGTAGGGATGCAAATGATTGAGGAACCATCAAAACCCTCAGTAGACTCGGGTGTTATTTCAACTGTGAATCTGACAAAGCACTTCAAGGATGTCAAGGCAGTAACAAATCTTAACATGAGTGTACATGAGGGCGAGATATTCGGATTTTTGGGTCCAAACGGAGCAGGGAAAACCACCACTATCAAGATGATAATGGGGCTCATACATCCCACAAGTGGAGAGGTTTTCATCAATGGAGAGAAAGCGGGTCCCAACAAGGTGAATATCAGAAAGGACATGGGATTTCTCCCAGAGAGGGTTGCATTGTTTGACAATCTCACACCAAAGCAGACCCTGAGTTTTTTTTGTGAATTAAAGGGTTGCGACAAATCAGTTGTAGATTCGCTTATCAAGGAAGTGGGACTCGAAGATGCAGCCAACAGGAAGGTAGGGACGTTTTCCAAAGGAATGACGCAGCTTTTAGGGGTTGCACAGGCCATGATAGGACAACCCTCTATTTACATACTGGACGAACCCATGGGGGGCCTGGATGCGCGGTGGGTGAAGATGGTCCGGGAAAAGATCAGGCAATTGAACAGGGAGGGTGCAACAGTGGTCTTTTCCTCACATATTCTTTCCGAGGTGCAGGCTCTTTGCGACAGGGTTGCAATAATAGACAAGGGCAAACTCGTTGCCGTGGATACCGTTGCGAATCTCAGCAAGGGACTGCATATCAAACCGCGGCTGGAAATTACTGTAAAAGGTCTGGGTGGAAAGGTTCCGGACTCTGTATTCGAAATTGAAGGTGTAGCGGATGCAGAGGCAAAGGATGATACCATGTTTGTGATATGCGACTCCTCTGCAAGACCCAAGGTGTTAAACGCGCTGGAGAACGAGGGTCTGGAGATTGCGGATTTCAAGACGATTGAAACCTCCCTGGAGGATGTATTTGTAAAAATGGTTTCCGAGGACGAGGAGAAGGGGGGTGATGAATAATGGCAATTAATACGAGATCAGTTTATACAATGGCAAAAAAGGAATTTGCTGATAATGTCCGGAACAAATGGGTCCTTTCACTTATAGTGATTTTTGTATTACTTACCATCGTAGCCTCCTATCTTGCTGCCGGGCAGGAGCTGGGTCCAACTAAAATGCCCTATGCCGGTCTAATGTTGATATCGGAAGTAGACGACGAGGGTAATATTGATTTAAAGAACCTCGAGCCAGGGGATGTCTTGATAATACAAGACGAGGTAATATACCGCGTATCAGAATACAATGTCGTATTGGGTATGAATGCAACGTATGTCTGGTTCAACAGCACCCATTTTCTTGAAAATGCAAACGACTGGTACAACTCATCCTCCTCCCAGTACATAAAATTCGATGTAGTAATCGAGGGCAATGTAACCGGTAACTACAGTATGGGGGACCAGATGGACATCACCCTTCATGTGGTGGAGATTGACTCCCAATTCATGAAAGGCGAATTCTTTAAGGAGGCCTGGGACAGCGAGAACGAGATACCAAAGGTCCTACCCAATGAAGGTCTGATCCCAGCACCGGTTTTGCCTGAGTCTTCACTATATGCAGAAGAGGAAGAGGATAGGCCCTTTGGCAATTTCGAGGACACAGTAGGTACCGTCATGAGTATATCAGTGATACTTATTCCTATCATCGCAATTATGCTGGGTTATTCCACCATTGCCGGTGAGGCAGAGAGCGGTTCATTGTATGTAGTGCTTTCCTATCCTGTAAAAAGGAGTGAGGTGCTGCTCGGGAAATTTATAGGCCTCGGATTTGTGATTGTGGTGTCATGTATAATAGGCTTTGGCGCAGCTGGTGTAATCATTGCAGCCACAGTGGGAACAGCTTCAGGTTTAGGTTTCTTGATCTTCATAGGACTGACCATACTTATTGGCCTCCTCTACCTGGCCCTGACTATAATGGCCTCTGCTTATTGTAAAAGAAAGGTCACAGCCCTGGCATCAGGCATCATAATTTTCTTCTGGGCCATGATCTACGGCATGATAATAATGGGGATATATCTCGGAACCGGCGGAAGTATGGACGATTTTTTTTCTGGAAACATAGAGTTCCCAGATTGGCTCTGGAGATCCATTGTTCTCAGCCCCGGGGACATGTACCAGATGTCGGCTATGCAGGCATTCGGCATCAATCAGATGTTCGGATTCACAATAGATGTGCCTGAATATATGAGCCTGGAATTTTTAGTGGGGGTCATGCTGATATGGACAATTGTGCCCATGATACTGGCCTACATCTTCTTCGAAAGAAGGGATATTTAAGAAGATATTGGGTACAGATCCGTAAACCGAAAATTGTATACGGAATTCAGATTATGTACCTTACAATGCAAGACAATCAGAGTGCGAATGAGGATCTCAAATTGAATTATATAATAATCTCCAGGGATGCAAAGCAAGAAAAAAAATGCACACTTCACCCCCTCCGAGGTAGGTCGGACTTCTCTTTTCGGACAAGAAAGAATCCAGGGGAGTTTGCACCCGATTCAATTTTATTTTTTCCCGAAGGGGAACCCCTAAATAAAGAGCTTGCCAGTGAAATTAAAATTCAAGTTGCAAAAGACACAAAAGAACTCAATATCGTCCTCATCGATTCCCGCTGGAAAAAAACAAAAGGAATTCTTGATTCGCTTCCGCAAATAAGGAGGGTATCGCTTGAGGGTTACGTTACAGGCGCCGTGAGAAGGGACCCGCCGCCTCAGGGAGGGCTTGCAAGTGTAGAAGCACTTTATCTTGCTTCACTTCTTTTCGGAAAACCAGATCTCACTTTGTTTGACAGTTACCATTTCAGGGAGCGGTTTATGATGCTTAATGGATTAACATTATGAGGTTTTATTTACAACTCGATATTTTCACCAAAAAGTATATAAAATATGTAAACATATATGTAAACAATGGTGTAAACATGAGCGTTACCATCTCTGTTAGGGTCGATGAGGAAATAAAAAAGAATATCGAAGATCTCGGATACCAGCCCGGGGAGTACCTCAGAAAAATCCTTATCAGGGAACTTAAGAAGGAGCAGGCAAGAAATACAATATCATGGCTTAAGAAAAATAGATTGAAATCTAAAGGAGAAACCATTGAAGATCAGATTCGTAAGGACAGGGATATGAGATGAAACTGGTTCTGGATTCCTCTGTAGTTGCCAAGCTCTTTTTCGAGGAGAAAGGGAGTGATTCCGCAATCAGGCTCATGGAGATAGGTGATGAAAAGGACATAGAATTTATAGCATCGGATCTGGTAATACACGAGGTAGGAAATACTATCTGGAAAAATTTAAAAAGAAAAAAAAAGGATTGAACTAGCTATATTAAATTGCTTTTTTTGCTGAACATAGAGTTTGTTCCTCTTGACCATGACCTGGCATGCAAATCGCAAAGTCTGGCACAGAAAAAAAATATTACATATTACGATGCGGTTCATGTTGCATTATGTAAGAAGAATAAAGCAATTTTAATAACTCAGGATAGGGAACTTCCGAAGAAATATAAAAACACTTTATCTATTGATGAAATACTCAAAAGAATTGAAAAATAATTATGTCTTAATCAGTCTGATGCACTGTATCGTCATTATCCAAAAGAACTGTCAAATAAAACCCCATCCAGGCAACGGTTTCAAAACCCCCGATAAGGTTTTCCTTGCTGCCTGCCACCCTCTCCATTTCCTCTAGGGTATCATCTGGAGAGTGATAAGCGGAATACTCATCATCATCGGCTCCAAAGAAAAATACAGTGGGAACTCCGATTTGTTGGAAGCGCACATGGTCGCTTCTACCAAAAGGATCCTCTGTGACCAGAACTCCTGTAACCTCCGGATAGTCCAGGATTTCATATGCTGTTTTATTGGTGAGGTTGATCAGTGCTCCCTGCTCGATTATTTCCGGGTCCTCATCTGGACCTATTAAAGCCTGCAGTTCGAAAGGTGCAGGATAGTTAAGACCCGCCATATCGAAGTTCAGATAGGCTTTAACTGTAACGTCATCAGGTATGGAATCCACAAATTCAGTAGCACCCCATAATCCCTCCTCCTCACCTGACCAGAGACCAAACACAATGGTCTTGTTGGTCTTGATCTGGGATATACCCCTTGCCACCTCCACCACCAAGTTCGAGCCTCCCGTGTTGTCGTATGCTCCCTCCAGTGTCCCCGGGGCCACGTCATAGTGTCCGCCCAAAACGATCCACTCCTTTGTGTTCTCGCCCCAGTGATATGCAACCACATTCCAAATCATCATTCCATGCACTATATCTCTTGGGGTGCCGCCTGGTTGATCGTAGTATCTTATTACCTCGGCCTCGAGCCCGAAACTTGTAAAAACACCTTCAAAGTATCTTGCCCCCATTTCAAGTTGCGGATGGCTTGTAACCCTGCGCATCATACCATTTGATTCATCGGTTACATATTGCATTCTCTCGTAAACCTGCTCACCCGATACAAAACCCTCTTGCGCCTCTTCAATGGAGATTAAAAAGGTCTTTTTACTACCTCCACTGAACACAGTGATGTTGATTGCGCTTAATGTAGGGGGAATCATTGCCGAAAATGTGAACTTCCGTCCCTTAAAATTCAGGTTCTGGTCTGTGGATATCTTTTCGTTCATCACAGCCAAAGTGGAGTTCGGAAGATACACCATTCCATCATCTGCATCGGTTGTAACTGTAAAGGACGTAATCTTCCCTGATTCGGCAGAAAGCGGACTTAGGTCTATATTGGCATCCGATTCCATGAGGGAGGGTGCAACCCAAAGAAAATATACAATAAGTGGCAGAAGTATAAGGAGTGCAACGAGTAGGGCGGATTTTTTTTTATTTTCGAGATTAAAAAGAACCACGAATATCAGGGATATATAGTAGTTTATTATACAAATATCTTATGATGGTGGAAAAACATATTATCTTGATGCAAAATGGTAGTAAAAAAGTTAAATGGATTCAATATGAACGTGATTACCGGTATTTCCTGTTCCTATCTAAAAGGTACAGTATCTCCTTTGATGTTTCTTCAGTTAAAACCCCATCCTTGGCAAGGGACCTTACATAGTCCTTTGCCTCTATCAAGGATACCCGGGAACCTTTGGTTATTAGATTGGCTATGAAAGCATTGGAAAAATCCTCATCCATTTTCGAATCTTCCAGGATATGTCTAAGATGGTATCTGAAACTGATAATGTATCTTAAGTTGAGCATTGCCTCTTTCTGGTAAGCAGGTCTTCTCTTATTCTTTATCTGGGCCTTGGTGGGCCCGGTTCTTCTATTGGCCAAATATTACTCTCCATTATACCAGGGGATTAACAATAGCCTAACCAGTTCATCGCATTTAAGTGTTGTTATATAATCATCAGGTCTATTTTTCACTGTACGGTGAAAGTTTCATGAAAGATGTACACTAAAAAAATCTCAAAGCTCCCTTGCCTTTTCCAATATCTTCACATACAGGTCCGGTGAAATGAAATAGCCGAATCCCATCAATCCTTCAAAGGCATTCTCAAACTTCCTGTAATCTATCCTCCCTGCCTTTAGATTCCTTAAAAAAAGAAAGGGAGTGCTCACCACTTTCAGTCCGAAGTACTTGGCAACTGAAATTGCCTTTCTATCATCTACGATGATCTCTTTTATTTTCATCTTCTTGGCAAGATCTATGACGGAAAGCTCTCCCGGATGAAGCCCGAACACTTCTTTCTTGGTCTTGGTTTTTTTCGCTACAATAAATCCTTCCT
>CBDVCK010000228.1:0-6346 GCA_965372465.1 uncultured Thermoplasmata archaeon
AATAAACAACCTTACAACCCAAATAAATACACTCAATATCGAAAAAGAGAACCTCAATAATAGTATCTTTCAGCTTGAATCCGAGAATTCAAGGCTCAATAATGAAATAGAAAACCTTACTATAGAAATTGAAAAACTAAAGGATACTGATAATTCTCTTGTATATGGTGCTATGATTTTGGGAATCTTAGGTATCGTTATAGCTTTAGTGGCTATAATTTTGATATCTAAAAAATCAGCTTTACAAACGCAATCCACTGAGAAAGTAGAATCAAAGGACTCCAATACTCCTCAACAACAAAAGGATAATGAACAAATAGATAATAAATAGCACCTGTCAAGGGGGCTTAGTTTCAGTAACTCTAGATATTGGATAATAGATAAGATTATAAATATCTAATAGTATGAATTTTCTATACTTTTAATGCAAAAGATTTACAAGTATATAATTGCTGCGATGGAATATTGCTACAACTCTAAAAATGTTTTAAGTTTTAGATGATAGTAAAGGAGGAAAAAGGACGCAAATAGCCCGTTAAGACCGAAATTATAAATATTTAATAAACCATTATTACAATCAAGGCTCGGAAGAAATGCTGGAAAGGGTGTTTCTGATTTAGCTAGCGATTGGGGAGAGCATGAAATCAACAATAGTAAGTCTCTTAATTTGTGCAGTAATGATCACAAATGTTTTTGGGGTAATCCCTCAAAATATCGGGCAGCCAACTTCAGGCTCCAGCGGAACGGGGGGTCTTGCCGATTCTCCGTGGCCGATGTTTAGGCAGAACCTCAATCATACAGGTGTTAGTCCTTATGATACAAGCGCAAATATGGGAAAAGAGAAATGGAATTTTACGACCCGTGATTACACTCGGTCATCTCCCGCAATCGGAGCCGATGGTACGATTTATATCGGCTCCCGTGACAATAGACTGTATGCGATCAACCCGGACGGCTCCGAGAAATGGAGCTTCATAAGTTTTGGCGAAATAGACTCATCTCCCGCAATCGGAGCCGATGGTACGATTTATGTAGGGTCTATGGACTATAAGCTATATGCAATCAACCCGGATAGCTCCCAGAAATGGGCTTTCACCACTGGCAACGAAGTAAACTCAAATCCTGCAATTGGCTCCGATGGCACGATTTATGTTGGCTCTTTTGATCATAATCTCTATGGAATCAATCCCGATGGCACAGAGAAATGGAGGTTTGGAACAGGTATTGTGCGCTCATCACCTGCAATCGGGTCGGATGGCACGATTTATGTTGGCTCGTATGACTATAATCTTTATGCAATCAATCCTGACGGCACTGAAAAATGGAACTTCCCAACTAGCGACAAATTATCAAGCTCATCCCCCGCAATTGGTTCCGATGGAACTATTTATGTCGGCTCTGACGATAATAAATTCTATGCAATTAACCCAGATGGCACCGAGAAATGGAATTTTCCGACTGGTGACATTGTGCGTGGTTCACCAGCAATCGGGTCTGATGGAACGATTTATGTTGGCTCTGATGATGGATGTCTTTATGCAATTAACCAAGATGGAACCGAGAAATGGAGTTTTCGGATTGTTGAAAGGCGTCTTTGGTATTCATCCCCTGCCATAGGCTCTGACGGTACAATATATGTCGGATATGACACAAATAAGGTGTATGCAATCAATCCGGATGGTTCAGAAAAATGGAACTTCCTAACAGGTGACGGTGTTCGCTCATCACCAGCAATCGGATCAGACGGGACGATTTATATTGGCTGTTCCGACGGTAAATTATATGCTATCGGGACCCCTAATATGCCCCCAATCGCCGATGCAGGCCCCGACCAGACCGTTGATGAGGGCGAGACCGTCTACTTCGAAGGCACTACAACATATCATTGCATATTTCAGGTTCTATCTGACGTAATTATTATCACCTCAACATATTCAACAGGTAGTGGTGGCAGATCCTTTTTAATCAAGAATGGCGGAATTCTTTATGCTAATGGTGGTGGTAGCAACAATTATTTCGTTGAAAGTGGTGGCTCTGTTGTTAATTCAGGAGGGGGGAGCAGTAATGTATATCTGAAAAGCGGAGCCTCATTTGAATCTACTGGTGGTGTAGGTCATAGGATTTACTACGAACCCGGTGCTAATATCATAAATCCAGGAAATAGTCCTACGCTAATACCATGTCCAAAAATGAAGTTTGAAGGATACGATCCTGATATCAATATAGAATCTTACGAATGGGATTTCGAAAGCGACGGGACCTACGATTACCAGGAAACGCAGGCTAACGCACCTGACGGAGCCTTCGATGGAATAACCGAACATATCTATGGTGACAATGGAGTATTTACGGTAAGTCTCAGAGTCACTGATGACGACGGGGAAAATGATACAGATACATGCAGCGTGACAGTCAATAACCTTGCTCCCTCAATTACACCCTTCGGACCATTCACAGTCAATGAGGGTTCACCCTTGACTCTGTCAGCTACTTGTACCGACCCCGGAAGCGATGATCTAACTCTCACCTGGGAACTTGAACTGGGACCGACAATAACAAGGACATTCTATAATGATGGTGTGGGACCTGATCCCAATCCTAGTCCTTGGGGCAATTTTCCGTTTACAGTGTCAGATTCGATAAGTCATACTTACGGGGATGATGGAACATATTCTGTTACTTTAACAGTTGTTGACGATGACGGGGATATTCAAACTTATTCCACTTCTGTAACTGTGAACAATCTCTCTCCATCCGGTGGAATCTCTGGCATTTATTTTGGAGATGAGGGATCGTCAATTTCTTTTACAGCTTCCGGAACCGACCCGGGAAGCGATGATCTAACCTTCTCTTGGAACTGGGGAGATGGAACTCCAGATAATGTAAATACGTTTTATAACGATGGCTTGGGACCCGATCCTTCTAAAAGCCCAGGTGGAATATTTCCCTTCAGTGCTACAGACTCGGTTGGGCACATTTATGGTGATGACGCCGATTATACTGTGACCCTGACTATCACAGATGACGATTCATATTATGTTGTATATTCAACAACTGTATCGGTTGATAATTTAGCTCCCACAATCGTCCCCTTTATCCTGGAACCAGTGGATGAAGGAACTCCTATCTCTATAATGACAATGGCAACTGATCCTGGAAGCGATGACCTTACATTCACATGGGACTATGAGTATGGACCTTCAATTTCAAATATATATTACAATGATGGAACAGGACCTGACCCGGATCCCAGTCCCCAGGGTACCTATCCATTCTCGGCTTCTGATACTGTGGGACATATTTACGGGGATGATGGTGAATTTTCTGTAACAATCACTGTGGAAGATGATGACGGAGGAGAAACTTCGTATACAACCACCTTGGAAGTGAACAATGTTGCACCTTTGCTTGATCTTACCGGACCTTCCGGGGTGGATGAGAACTCACTTTTTGATTTGGATGGACACGCGACAGATCTGGGTAGTGATGATTTGACATTTACCTGGGAATTCGAGTTTGGTCCTAGGATAATCACCACCTATTACAATAACGGTGTAAGTCCTGATCCTGACCCAAGCCCGGATGTCAATCCAATGGATGTTCTTGACAATCTAGCCCATATTTATGGGGACAACGGGGTGTTTACAGTGACATTAACTGTTGAGGATGATGATGGAGGAGTTAACGCAGCCACTATTGAGATAACAGTGAATAATGTCTTACCTCTGATTGATTTTGATAATCCCCTCGATGTCGATGAAAACTCTCCTGTAACAGTTTCTGCAATTGTATCTGATGATGGAAGTGATGACCTCATCATTACCTGGGATTGGGGAGATGGTATCTCATCCACAATTACAACAACACACTTCAATGATGGAACTGGTCCGGACCAATTCCCGAGCCCTGATATTAACCCAATTTCAGTTATGGAATCACAGATTCATACCTACGGCGACAATGGTGTATTTACAGTTACCATCATTGCTTTGGACGATGATTTAGGGGAAACTATTGAAACAGTTGAAGTTGAGGTTGAAAATGTTGACCCAATAATCATGGATATACAAATCTATATGTATGCGAACATATCCCTGAGAGTTGCAGGTGAAAAATATCATTCTGTTGCTATACGACTCTACGAGGACGGTTCCGAGATATGGACTGATACTGTGACCAGGTATCCGGGAAGTCCTGATGAACAGAAAGCCACGATTTCCAATGTCAGATTGGACATGACAAAAAACTACACTTCATTGGTTGACTATCTTCCCAACGATCCGAGGGTGAATGGCAATGTATGGGGAGGAAATCCGGTATGGATAGACATGGAATTCGAGGATGGCTCAACAAAACGCCTGCATCACACGTTTAATGTAAAAAAGTCATATTGGGACAGCGACCACTGGAACCATATCGACCCATGGGAAGTGGACTTGAATCCGCAATTTGTGGGACTGGGTTTCGAAATCACCTCGCATGTCACCGACCCTGGAAGTGATGATGAAACTCTGACTTACTCTTATGGCTCTCAGATTGTGACTGTAACATATTTGAATAATCCACCTAATCCAGACCCATACCCCTCACCAGAAGTCAATCCAAGAGACATTATGGCCACGACAATTCTGGTTTACGAGGGCCCGGGAACAATAACACTAGTTGTAAAAGATGATGACGGGGGTTTGGTTTCAGTAACTCTAGATATTGGATAAATGACGATAATCATCATCCAATAATACACAGGAGAAAGAACTCCCTGATAATCCTCAATTAAATGCCCCTTTTCACCGAAATAACCTATTATTATTCTCTAATACCTATATATTTATATACCACAACATACCTAAAACGTACTGGAAATATCATAAACTTTGAGGTGTGTACAGGGAAAAACCCGCTGTAAAACCCGATAAAAGAGCGAAGATTAGGGATGCATTTGATGGGGATGAGTTGGTTTCCAACCAAGCTACCATAAGAGAGGCGATGCGCATGGGAAAATCGAAACTGTTGAGAGGGGATTCTCAATCTCCCAGCCCAAAGTATATTCGTTCTCTTAGACCCCCACGTATCCCTAACAACACAAACTCAAGACCGAAATCCCTGGTTACAATCAGCTTCTTTTTGGTGGTATCCTTCCTTTTCCTCTCACCTTTTTTTGGAGCAGTTGGTGATGAGCCCGATATTGTAGATCAAGGATCCCAGGAATTTACAGCCACCTGGACCTTCGATAATCCATCCGATTTCACTACAAAAGAAACCATCATTTCAAACAGTGAGGTGGTTTTAGAGACCCATCAATATTTCTGGAACCAGACAACCCAGAACGACTTTAATTCGGCGGTCCAAAAGGACAATGTCACCATCACCCAGAAGACTTACACTGATGAGGTATGGTCAGATGACTTCGAGCGCATCGATGAAGGTGATTGGATCCTGGGCATTCTAGGCGGAGGGAAGAATCAATGGCAGCATGGTGAAGTGTCAGATATACCCGGTTTTATCGGACCCCGCAATTCAGGTAATTACGTTTGGGGTACGAATCTCAGCGGTAAATATGACGATGACAATGCTGTTCCAAGCGATTATTTCTTGATGTCCCCTGCAATCGATCTGGGCGATTCCGTTAACACGAAAATGACGCTTTGGCATTATTATTCATTTGAGAACGAAACAATCTGGAGTGACGGGGGCAGAGTCGAGGTTTCCATAGATAACGGGCTTTCATGGATACCGAAGTTCAATCTGGGAAGTTTTATGGATAAGATAGAAAGCACTGCAAACCCTCTTTATGATGATTATTGCTTTGTCGGAAACAGCAGTGATTGGATCGAGGAGACATACGATCTGTCTACCCTTGACGGTGAAGATAGTTTATTAATCAGATTCCGCTTCGCAACCGACGGTCTTGTTTCTGATTACGGGTGGTATTTGGATGAGATAAAGATAACAAGCACGAGATTCAGCGATGGTGAGGTGGAGCTTTCCACAAGGAACATGGAGGTGGGAAACGACCCTGTTAATATCGTTCAAAGGCCCACTGGAATTACCATCATCGATACCACAAAACCTGTGAATGTGGATGGATTGATTACAGAATGGACCGTCTATACTGCCACATCAGGGAAAGGAAAGATGAAGATATTTCGGAAAATAGGAGGCGATTTCCGATATATGGATGAAACAGAACTGGAGGATATTGGTGTAAACAATACTTTCGAATGCTCAATCCAGGTCAAGGAAGGCGATTACATAGGATGGTACGGCGAGAGTGCAGAGATATATGCAACCTCTAATGGCGGCTCTTCATATTCTATGTCAGACGATATCAAACTAACTCATCCCA
>CBDVCK010000229.1:0-6340 GCA_965372465.1 uncultured Thermoplasmata archaeon
TTTATTGCCCTGCAATCCGAAATAGATATCTCGGCCCTGGATAGGGCCTTTTTTGCGGCGGGAACTATGGCCTGGGCCATGAATCCTTTTTTTGCTCTTCCATCCCCGTAGGATACGATTTTTATTTCTATGTTCTCTTTGGAACCGAGCTTTTTCGCGTTTTCTTTTGTGGTTATAATCACTCCCGCATTTCCGTCGGCCGGGTAGGTTTGAGAACCGAAAGTGACAGTACCTTCTGGAAGCACCGGTTTCAGTTTTGCAAGGCCCTCCAGAGTTGTTGGAAATATTCCTTCATCCCCGTTCACGGTGGCCAGGACCTTCTTTCCTCTTGCATCCTTAATTTCAATTGGGGTTATCATAAATGAGCGCTGAAACCTGGCTTCGTCCTTTAGGGATTCTTGATACTGGCTGTACCGCATGAATGTCACTTCATCCTGCTCCTCTTTTGTGACCTTGCATTCCCTTGCCACGTTCTCTGCTGTCTCTATCATAGCGTTTTTTGCATAGGGGTCGTATCCGAAGTTGTCCCATACCCAGTCCTCGGAATCAGGTCTTGCCCCGGGAGAAATAGGGTTCGGATATACAAGATGGGGCCCATTGCTTGTGCGATCGCAGCAAATCACAATTACTGATTTGTTCACACCGCTTTCTATCCCCTGGGCCGCCAGGGCGATTGCGTTTGCAGAGGTTGCACAGGCCTGGCCTACCATGGGGCCGGTGATTTTCTCTGCTCCTAGCATTCCTGCAAGCCATGGAGCACCATAGAAATTCGATTTCTGGGGGATTGTCATCCCCAATACTATCCCATCGAATTCCGAAGGCGAGATTCCCCGCTCATCAAGAGCACGTCTGCTTATTTCTGCTGCGAACCTGATGGAATGCTGATTTGCAAAGCTTCCCTGCCATCTGCAAAACGGGGTGCTCCAATATCCACCGTATGGGATATAAGCCTCATCAAAACCCATTATCGTCACCAACCCGTAATTTACGAACTCCTATTTATAATAAGGGTTTTGAAAAGGGGTTCAGGTTTTGGTGCTGCTCATGGTTTTGCATAGATTTTCCAAAAAACACCTCGTAAATATCATGTTTATCTGGGGTAGCCATTGTTCAATTATCGTTCTAAAAGCTTTATATAGTTAAAATATGATATCGAAATTGATAATTATTATTGGAGATGGAGGTTTGTAATAATGATGAACAAATTGGCGAGTTTAAAAGAGAGAAGAAAAGTGGAATCGATGTTATTGGTAAGTGCACTTGTGGCGATGAGTGTTGTGATCTTTATTCCAATGAGCGCACCCCCGGCTAAGGCCCAGGTTATTCACGACCTGATTAGCTCCTCACTAGAGGACAATAATCCGATGTATGATGTGAATCCCATGGTAGGTGTTGTCGGATGGGCCGGCGGAATAGATCACATTGTCACAGTTCCTGTATACACGGTTGACGCGGGTTTTTCGCTCTGGATCGACCCATTACATTACCTGGGTAATCCCCCAACCGATCCTCTGCAATATGAAATTACCATGCAGGCTCCCGGTGGAAGGATAGATGTAGAGGGGATGCTCAGTACAACGGATAATTTTAATCAAACTTCGAAAAATGGCTTTGTGGCTGATGTTAACCCCTGGGATGGCATATACTTCAAGTCCGGGAGTACTGGCAATATCATTGACTGTTGGATCAGGGATGCTCAGAATGGTGTTACCTTTGAACCGGGATCCACCATGTTCTTTGGTGGTGTAAATTCCACTAGGATTGATAACATACAGGGTGGTTATGGGCTTCGTCTGGATGGCGTAATGGGGGAAACCGATATCGTTGATACATTAATTGAAGATACTTTGAATTCGGGAGTTCCATTAACTATAAAAGATAGTCAGGTCAATATTACAAGAGTAACGATTATGGGCCATCAACCAGGGCTTTACGGCCTCCATATAAATAATTCAGCTGTAATTCTTGACGACTCTGGAATCGATGGACTCCTCCAAACGGGAAGCAATATATTTATCGAGAGGTATTCCAACGGTACTGTAATATCCTCAAGTGTTTTGACCGGAGGCACCACCGATGACACACTCATCCTCGTTGAGGATGGAGCCTCTCCTCTAGTTGAGAACTGCACTCTTGATGCGTCAGGTAAAAGCCCGCGGGCTGTCTGGGCCCTTGATAAAGGAGCTACCACTCATACAACAGTCGTCAACCCAACTAGAACTGGCGGTCCAGGCATTTGGGACAATAGCTTTGATAATACTTCCTTCGATGTCTTTGGTGGCAATACCGTTCATCTTGAATGGTTCCTTAATGTACAAGTAAAGGATCCCGATAATAACGATATATCAGGTTCCACTGTCACCGTTTCACCGCCTTCGTTACCTTCCTCGAGGCCCACGGATGTGAACGGTTGGGCAAGTTATTTCAGAGTCAGAGAATTTACCCAAGACAACATTGGAAAGACTTATTACAATCCATTCAATGTCTCTGCAGTGAATATTACCGAGACCGGATATGCTGATCCAGAGCCCTCCTTTAACATGTCAAAAGTCATATCAATTACTGTTCCATTCCCTGGGGTGATTCAGTATCAACTTAAAAAAGGCTGGAACATGATATCAGTGCTACCATACGTTCCTGATCCAACTCTCGGCACTGTGCTATCCACTATTTCAGGTGATTACGATGCCGTGCAAAGTTATAATGCCAGTCAACCAAGCGATCCTTGGAAGCATTATAAACCAGCAGGTAAGCCTTTTGGTAATGATATGGATACAATAACCCACGAAATTGGCGTTGTGATACACATGACCAGTGACGGTGTATTAACCCCTGCCCAGAACGCTCCAAGTTCGGGGGATCCAATAGCGGTTCCATTGTTTACGGGGTGGAATTTCATTGGGTATCCTTCAACCGTATCCCGAAGCCCTTCTGCTGCACTATCTGGTGTGCCGTATGAAACCGTGCAAACCTATGATGAAGACACAGGCATATGGCTAAGTTACGATGGTGCTGGTCCCTATGTTGATAATCTGGGAGTAATGGAATTGGGTAAGGGTTATTGGATCCGAATTACAACAGATTTAATTTGGGTTATTACCTATTAACAACACAATAATTATTTATATTCGAATACCCTTCCCAATTATAACAATCTGGCTGGGGGTTCACGACTCAGGAATCTATATGCAAAACTCTATATACTTTGACACATATACGGTTTATGTGCAGTAATATAATGAACATATGAAATTTCAATCGAATATCTGAAAAACAGTAAAAAGAGCTCGTTGATTGTCCCTGACTTGAGAGTTACTTTCCTGATGTTTCAGGTATATTATATGATATATAAGGAGGTTAAAGAATGTCCGGGAGAGAAGATGTATCTTGGCAAAGGAAATTTTTCTCATTGATGGCCACTGTTATGCTAGTATTGGGTTCTTTATTGATAGGTTCAACCTTTCAAACACCCAATGCATCGGCTGGTAGTGTGGACCACGATATAGGCAATTTGGATGTTAAATGGCTCACTGATTTTGGGAGGTTATTTCTACCATTAACCTGGGGCACCTATCAAACCACCAATGATCCAGGGTCAGGGATCGGATTTATTGGTCTTGTGGTGGATCAAGATAATTACGACCATACACCCCCCATGGATATTGCGGATTCCTTCAAAACGGCGCCGTATTCCAATGTGGATGATTTTGAACCTGTCACAGCGGTTTCTTTTGTCATTGACGACGGAACAACGCAGAAAAGTTTTGGTTCGTTTATAAATAACGGAACTGGAACCGGGGATCCAAACGACATCCTCATCAATCAAACGGCCTGGACTGTAATAAATAAAGACTGGGCCATACTTCAATGGAATGTGCTCAACCAGAAAGTAGTACCAATAACAAATTTTTGCCTGGCTCTGGAATTACCACTCTCCCAGGAAGGAGCCGGATTTGGATTGGGCGGGGACAGTGGAGATGATATTGACGGTTATGATCCAATAAACGATACCTACTGGGCCCAGGATGATGGGGGCACAACGATTGGGTTCGGTTCTGCAATTTCTTCTGACCCCATTACCCATTATTTCTCGGCAGACTATGCAACCGATTATGACACCGCCAAGTACTATTATGAGGATGAAGATTGGCTTTATAACCGCATCCATGCACCAAATGGTGTAGTTGGATTGACTCCGGGAAATCGTACATCCACAGTTGGATGGGGTGGAATCACCCTAGGAATCGGTGAAGCCAGGACCTTCACATTGGTGATTGCGGTAAATAATTCATTTGATGATATGAACACCGCGATTAAGGATGCCCAATACTACTATAAAAATGTGGCAACAGGTTTTCTTTTGACTGAGATAAAAGATTCCGGTTCAGGCTCAGCACAAATTGAGGTATACAATTTCGGACGTGAACCAATAGACCCATCAGCTGTTTTGTCTCTCAGCGCTAATAGTGGGCCTTTGACTACTGGGTCCTGGGTCCCAAATCCAGTTCCAACCTACGGCTACAGTGTATTTACAACAACGGATCTAGTGGATTCCGAGGGCGATACCATCACTCTTTCCGAAAGTGGTTCCCCTATTGATTCGGTTTCATTCGGACAGGATGGGATAGCTCCCGATCCATTGGATGCAGGTTCCGTGGCAAGGCGATGGGATTCATCAATAGTAGGCTACTCTGATGATTGGCTGGGCAGCACTTCTTTGGGTCCCACATGGACCGCTCAGAACGATGTGGGGAACATTGTTTCAGATCTTGTTGTTATTAATAGAGTGATGTTCAATCCCGCAGACCCTGCTGAAAGTTATGTGGAGCTGATGTTTACAGGCCCATCAGGATCACGAGATATAACAGATTATAAACTCGTATGTGATTCAGAGTTCACAGTGCCATCGGTAACCCTTGATACCTCAAACAGATATTATACATTGACCCAGGCCAATTATCCTGCTGGCTTTGATTTGGACAACGGGGCTACCAATGGCGATAATGTTTATTTATATGATGATAGCGACAATCTTGTGGACATGGTGGGATGGAACTCCGACCACACCCAAGGGTATTTCATGTCCAGAATGCCCGACGGTTTTGGCACATTCCAGGGTTACAATGATGCCACATCAATTGCAGCAGGCTGGGTCTTCGACCAGAGGCCCACACTCCAGCTCACTGAGTTCTATGTAGATAGTTCTTCCGCACAAATCGAGCTTTATAATTCAAGAGGAGGGGACAAGGTGTTTGCTTCCGGTTGGACCCTTGAAAGCAGTGTCGTAGGCGGTGCATTGACAGGAAATTGGGCTCCAAGTGCAACACAAATAGACACCGGAACTTATTCAACATTTACTTTGATTCCCGGCCCGACCCTGGGCGATGAGGGAGATACAATCACTCTTAAATTTGGTACCGATATAATAGATGAGGTTTCCTTTGGCACATACGGCGTGGCACCCGATCCTCTTTCCGGGGAATCCACCGCCCGTTACTGGGATACCACACTATCGATTTACCAGGATATGTGGAACAGGGAAGACTTGGAAACTTTCGGCGCTCAAAACGATGTAGCCATTGTCAACACGACTTCCGACCTGATCTTGACGGAAGTCATGTTCAACCCCAGTGTTGTTGATGGAGGATACATTGTTATCGTAGGTAGAGATCCAAATTGGAATTGGGACATCAATAATTTCATTTTGGTGTGCGACGATGTTTATGTGATTCCTTTCAGTGCATTTCTAGGCAATGGTGACAGGTTCATTTTAAGATACAATGATGATGTTAACATTCAGCCGCTCTTCAACAACATGGCGGCATTTGGAGATAATCTATACCTATATCACCCCAATGGAGAGCTTTGGGATATGGTGGGATGGAATTCTGCACACCTTCAGGGGATGAGCGTACGCAGGATTCCGGATACATTCGGCACTATCGATGGCTATGACGATGTCTCTTCTGTTGCCGCAGGATGGGTATTCGATAATCCCCTGGAGATCCAGGTTACCGAAATAGCTGACGATGATTCTTCAACAGCGCAGATCGAGGTCTACAATCCCATTTATCCACCTGTGGACCTCAGTGTAGGTTTCACTTTTGAATCCACCTCTGTGGGAGGACCGCTTACCGGGAGTTGGTCTGCTGCATCCGTGGGAACCGGAAATTATGTAACATTCGATTTATCAGCTCCCGGATTGGCCTCTGAGGGGGATACTATCAACTTCTTCCAAAATGGCATCTTAATTGATGCGGTTTCCTACGGTTTAAATGGCGTAGTGCCGGATCCTCTAGTAGATGAAAGTACCCAAAGAAATTGGAATACCACATTCCTT
>CBDVCK010000230.1:0-6301 GCA_965372465.1 uncultured Thermoplasmata archaeon
TTTTTTATGAGCTTTTTCTTCATCTCTTTTAGATTTTATGATCATGAGGATAACGATTATTATGATAGAAATTGCTATTATGGCAAGTATCAAAAAGAAAACATTATTATCGCTTGGGGGGACATCAGAACCGTTTTTATCACTGACTGTAATTGTAATGGTTGCGGAATTCCAGTTGCCAGCCCAATCACCAGCATTGATTTGAATTATATAATTATCATCAGCCCATCCAGTAGTTGAAATGTCAAAAGGTGGAGAGAGAACAAGATTCGCCCCACCATTTACAGAATAATTAACCGCCATTAAGTTATCGTCGGATATTTGGAAATCAAGGATAGTACCCGCAGGGATTACTGAGTTATTCAATGGAGAGAGCAATTGAATGTCAGGTGGGATTGAATCTAAGAATATGTTAATTACATTACCTGATTCGGTATTTCCAAGATGGTCAGCGCTACGCCATTCTAGTGTATATAAGCCGTCATTTAGCGCCAGACTTTCAAGGATGAAATTTTCTGAATAAGACAGCCAACCTGAATCGTAAGTTACATTATGCACCTTATATTCCATAGATGCGACACCTGAGCCTAAATTATCATCTGCAGTGAGAGTGAGGTTCGTGTAGGATGTAATGTTCCATGTATCCATTGGATTATTCCTGTACTTCGGTTCCTCAATTTCTAAATTAGTTACTGGTGGTGAGTCATCCACCTTGACTGTCAATTGTGTTCCAGTATGGTTATTCTCTAAATTATCCTCACTACCGTAAGTTAGAGTGTGCATTCCATCACTATAGCCGTTAAAATCGAAAGGTCCGGTGTAAACATAGTAATCGCCATCTATCGTATACCAAGTGAAATTCACACCCGAGTAATAATCTACAGCAGATAAGGTGAAAGGTGTAATTGAGGTCACATTCCATCCGTGGCTTGGTTTTTCGCGATATTTGGGTCCGCCTACCGATAAGACCGTGTCCGGAGGCGTTGCATCATAAACCGTGATGTAGATAATGTTAATATTCCAGTTGCCTGCCGCATCTGATACGTTTAGGTTTACAATGTAAATCCCAGGTTCAGTGTATGTATTAAATGGCGTTGTGTTCGTACCATGATCTATGTTTCCATCACCGAAGGTCCAGTTGTACCATGCTATCGAGCCTGAGTTGTCCCAAGAACCAGAGCCGTCGAACATGTAAGGCGTGTCCTCATTCACGGTATCATCGAAACCAGCATCGGCTACAGGGCTTGTAAGGTCTTTAATAGTGAACACTACAGTATCATTACAATAAAAGCTACCTCCGAACCAGCTAGCATTCCAATACGTTGTACCTTCTATAAGGCCCGAATAGAAATCCGAGAAATTCCCCGTTAATGGGCCGGTGGAGGCATTCGCCCCGCTTGAATTCCATACAGACCAATTAACCGAGACATCACCAAGATATCCCGAAGTGAAATTAAATGCAGCTGCATAACCTCGTATCGTAACGCCGAGATCGATAATATCATTATCTATTTCAAATTCTCCTGCTTCAGCAGTATTCACTATGGAAATATAATCCACCGTCGCGGCCAAGACAGTAACCTGTGTTGTGTTGGTGATACCGTTATCATTTAGGGTCACTGAGACAGTTCCCCAATTGGAATTACTGCATGTTATGGTTGAAGAAGAACCTATTAGAATGACATCCACAATACTAAAATTTGTGCTGTCCCAAGTCGAAGATGTGTTAACATCGCCTATGTATCCATCACCTGGAGCAGAATAATTGTAGGCCGCGCCGTAGAAGGTAAGGATAGTACCTTTCTGATAGCTTGGATAGTTTGCAGGATCGCAAAGGTCCAATCCCCCCCCATTATCCTGGGTTCTGATTTGGACATAGTCGATGGTTGGATCCATAACAGTCAATTTCCCTGTGTCATTAGAGCCATGTGAAGCGTTCGTTGCAGTGACATGGCATATTCCAACACCCAAGGCATCGAATGTGGTGGAAGTGCCAGTAATCGGGTTCACATCGCCTACACCGGTATCATTGCTCAACCAATCTGCCTCCACCAAAATGACGAATTCGTTATATGTATCGTTCCATCCACAAGCATAGAAGGTGTCTGTATCAAATAAACCATAAAATTGATCACCAATCCACCCGGTGCTGCAATCTGGGGTGAGCGAAATGATTATGCGATCTAATGTAACATCTGTTAAAGTTTCAAATGTGAAATCTGTAGGATATGAGGTGTATTTGTTCCCACCAGAATCGGTTGAGTTGATACAGAAAGTGTAATTACTGCCTGGCATAAGGTTAGTAAGTAGCACAGATTGTAAGGTCGTACCGGAACTATTAGAAGTTTCGTCTGTTGGATTGGGTGTAAGCCCATACCAAACGGTAGCATTTGCGGGTTCATCCACTGTCCATTCGATGAGCGCTGTGGTATTGGTTGGCGTGACTGTAGGGCCTGATAACAGCACAGGTGCCTTGTTGTCCACAGTGAAAGGACCTGTCTGGTTTGAGGTTCCCTGTCCAGCCCCGTCGTATGGAACGATTTTTATATATACCGTGGTGTTGTATGTATCGGGAAGGTCGAGTGGATCAGCTGAATCCCAAATAAAGCTATAAAGCGTATTGTTATTTAATCCAGTGAGAGGATCACCTCCCCCCTGTGTCGCTGGGTACCAACTCATGTTGTCAGTGCTGAAAAATACTTCTACACTCATGCTTCCATCATCACCGGGATCAGGATCAAAGATCTTGTACTGGATGGTGACATTTCCAGTTTGTACTCCAATGGGAGTTTCTATAAATGAAACAATAGGCAGAGTGTTGGGAATCCCATCCTCGGTTGTGAATTCCCAGGGATTTGGTACTGCACCAGCAACTAGATCATTACCTGCCAGATCTTTTCCACCCGTGATTTCGAATGTGTATGTGGTTTCACTGGCAAAGTTATTATGAGAATATGTGGCAGTTGTGTTTCCGGCACTCCATACTACTGTCCATCCACCAGGATCGGGAGTGCATGTGTACGTCACTGTGGATGTGTTCATTTCCTCGGTAAAGTTCACTATAACATCGGCATTTATAGGCACATCAATAGTTTCATTTGCGGGAGTTGTCGAACTTATCTGTGGTGCAATTACATCCTCGGTTGTGAAGGTCCATGGATTTGGTACTGCCCCTGCAACTAGATCGTTTCCTGCAACGTCTTTTGCTGCTGTGATATTGAATGTGTAAGTTGTAGTGATGGAGAAATCGTTATGTGAATATGTAGCAGTAGTGTTTCCCGCACTCCAAATTACACTCCATCCCCCTGGGTCCGGGGTGCAGATGTAGGTTACCAAAGAGGTGTTCATTTCTTCGCTGAAAGTTATAACAATATCTGCAGTTATTAGAACATCAATTGTTCCATTTGCAGGAGATGTGGAACTTATCTCAGGCTCAATAACATCCTCGGTTGTGAATTCCCAGCTATTGTTCGTCATGAAAGGATAGTTATCTTGAGAGTTGGCATCTATGATATAGGGGGTGTCACCGATACCGTCTGGAGGCGGAACATCCTGTGTCGGAGTACTATACAAATCTATTCCAGTATAATCTGACCAGTAATTCCCGCCCGAGGGATATGTGTCGTTCCAGCAATTGTTTCCATAGTCTGAAGCCTGAGAGTTCACATTATCTATGAAGTTGTTGTGGTAAATTGTGTTGTTATCTGAATTTATATCAAGATAAATGCCTGAATCGATATTCGAGAAAAGATCATTGGCGATTATAGTGTTGTTAAACGATGTATGAAGTTCAATACCAGACCAACTAATTGATACATTGTTGCCAGTTATGTTGTTGTATGATGAATAGTCCAGAACTATGCCCCTCTCATTGTCTGATACAATGTTGCTGGTTATGTTATTATATGATGATGAGTCAAGAGATATGCCCCTATAATCTGAAGAACTATTTGATATATTATTACCAATTATGTTGTTGTTATTTGATGAGACAAGATATATACCCCCATAAATTATTGGATTATTTGATATATTATTACCAATTATGTTGTTGTAATCTGATGATACAATATAAATGCCACTTACATCATTGTTCGATATATTGTTATTAGTTATATTGGTGTATGAGGCTGAGTCAATATAAATGCTATCAAAATTATCCGATATATTGTTACCAATTATGTTGATATATGAGGTTGAGACAATATAAATGCCACAAATATTATCCAATACATTGTTACCAATTATGTTGGTATATGAGGTTGAGCTAATATAAATGCCACCACTATTATCCAATACATTGTTACCGATTACATTATTGTTACTCGATGATGTAAGAGATACACCCTCAGTATTCGATGAAATATTATTGCCAGTTATATTGGTGTTTAATGATGAGTTAAGATAAATGCCCATGTTAAAATTCGATGAGATATTATTGCCGATTATTCTACTATTATCATCGGATAAAAGGCGAATACCGTCCCAGTTAGAACTAATATTGTTGCCGATTATAAAAGTGTCTGTGTAAGAATAAATTTCGATCCCCGAATCCCCTTCAATTGAACCGGAATTCATTATCGTAAATCCTGATATGTTCACAAAATCTGCACTTACATTAATGACATCTCCTATCCCACCGCCGTCTATTCTCGTAATATTCTTATCCTCGCCAATCAGAGCTATACTCTTGTTAACCACCACATTTTCAAAATATGTCCCATTGTAAACAAATACTGTATCCCAATCATTCGCATTATCTATTGCTTCTTGAATGCTACTATAGTTCCCCCCACCTGACCCGCCTACATAGTGTGTAGTAGCATTTACTACATCCGACTCAAAAGGTATGAATCCAACAAACCCTCCAATCACCAATAAGTATACAATCCCAATCGATACCAATCTGTTTCTCATCATTACACCGTTTATATTCTATCAATAGTAATGGCTTTTCAATTGTCTTTGGAAACCCTCGCTCCCATTTTTTTAATACAATATAACAATAAAAAACTTTCGAAATTATGGGCTAAATGCCCGATTCTCTCAAATTTACCCATTTAAATCCTTTCTCCTTCTAAATTTGCTTTCATCTCCTCCAAATCTTTCTCAAGCCTATCTGTCTTGACACCTTTTTCCTTCATTTCTTGGATTTCGGTCTCCAGCTCAGTCATCTCTTTTTGTGTTTTTTCAAATGCCCTTTTCTCCTCTATCTTTGATTTTCTGATGAGTATAACTGCAGTTGTGATGGATATTATGATAATGGCAGATATTATATAGATTATGTTGTTAACAAGAAGGTTAATAAAATCAGAGTCCTCACTTTTCTCATCTCCTTCGGAACTGGAGCTTGTGGTGCCTGGTTTTACAACCAATTCGTTGGATTGTCCTCCTTCCCCAATGCTGTTTTCAGCTCTCACTTTATAATAATAGGTGATGTTCGTGGTAGTACTGGTATCATTGTAATACATGACATTCCCAGTCCCTGCAAGGAGTGTTTGTGCACCTGAATCGGTACCCCTGTAAATGTTATAACCTACGATTAACGAACCTCCATCCGAAGCAGGAGCCGACCAGGACAAGTTATTGTAACCAGGGCCGGATGCTGCTATAAAGTTTTGCGGCGCTGAGGGAACTGTCAAGTCGGAGTTGTCCACCGTTATATCAATTGTTATGGAATCATAATTGCCTGCATTATCGTAAGCTGAGACCATTATCATGTGATTTCCATCACTCAAAGAAGTGGTATCCAAGTAATATTCCCAGGATGTTGTTCCGTTGGCAAGGACCCATGCACCGCTGTCTATACTGACCCAAACACTTTCGACACTCACTGAATCCATTGCAGACCCTTTAATTAATAAGACACCTGAACCAGTACCTCCCGAGGTTGGTAATGTTATACTGCATACTGGAGGGGTTGTGTCGATGGTGAAAGAAAAAGAAGAATGATTTGAATTCCCATAAGTGTCATAAGCCTCGATTAGTAATAAGTAGGTACCATCTGCCCAACCATTGGTTGACATATCATATGGACTGGAAAAAGGAATTATTGACCCCCCATTTATAGAGATATTCACATTATCGAGATTATCATCTGTAATCTGGAAGTCAAGGGTTGTACCTGCGTAAATTGTCGAGTTATTCAATGGAGAGATTAGGTTAATAATAGGAACACTCGTATCATTGGATAAATCAATCGAGTACTGGACACTATGAGTAAAAAAGCTATAACTGGCATTAAACCACACTGCTTCAGAGGTTGTACCGATATCGATTCCATTCGTATTTGCTGGTGTAG
>CBDVCK010000231.1:0-6294 GCA_965372465.1 uncultured Thermoplasmata archaeon
AGGTGCGGTTTTCGAGTGATGATACCCACATTTTTCAAATGTGGGTTGTTCATTGGAAAAAAATCCATCCACCTTTCAATCAAGACACAATTGAGGATGTTTAAATATCAATTATCATTCCATCGAAGGCGATCTTAAAACCTTTTTCTTCGACATATTTTCTTTCCTTGCCATTCAGATTTATTGCATTTGTGTGATTGACATGGGTAAAGTAGATATCTGTATTTGTATCTCTCAACAGGTCAATTGTATCCTTAATCGGCGGATGCGGAACCTGGGAAAACCGGGATATTTCGTCCCTTGAGTAGAAGGTCCCATCGATTATTGCGAGGTCGGATGCTTTGATCTCGTCAATGACTACGTCTGTCCAATAATCCACATCAGGCAAATAAATTGCTCTTTTCTTGGATTTTAATATGTAGCCAACCGTATCTGCCGTCTCATCTCTGTGGGGAACCGAAATTGCTACACATTTAATTCCTTCCAGTTCAAACTCTTCCTCCGGCTGTATTTTGTGTATTTTGATATTGTCTCTTTGGATGAGAAGGGAAAATGGCGAACTGCTTTTTAGTAACCGCTCCATCTTTGGGGTGCAGTATACTGGTAGATTCTTTTCATCCATTGACTCCTTTCCAAGATGCCACAAACCCAGGCAATGGCCGGGATGGGCATGGGTCAATAGAATCCCGGTTACGGGAGTTTTTCCTTCTCTTTTTTTGTCCCCCATCTCATCATAGACCATATCCAGTTGAGATTTGAAATCGGGTGAGGCATCGATTAGGTAGCACTGGTCATTATCGAAAATTGCACAGGAAGGTCCTAATCTTCCGTATCTCGGATCGACTCTGGCTTTGCTGCAAACCTCACAAAAACACCCTGGGTGGGGAATTGCGGCATCCTGTCCTGATCCTAATATCTTTATTTTCACAACCTTCATAAAATCGCCTTTCATTTTTAAATCTTTCTCTGTATTCAAAGACATCCGGGTGTAAACATCTTTTAAATATCGAACCGGATATACCCCCATTATTCCTGGTGGACAAAAGATGAGTAAAGGCTTACTTAGTACGTTCTCTGGATTTCCCAAGGTTTTCTGGGTTTCGCAGACATTTGAGTTAATGGAGCGTGGGGCCTACTATTCAATGATGCCCATCATTGTGGTGCATGCGATATATAATGTTGGAGTTCCAATCTGGTTAGGTGTCATAATTACTGTTTTCATGTACCCTTTCCAGTATGGTTTACCCATATTCACAGGTGCTCTTGCAGAGAAGGTGGGGTATAAAAAACAAATTATTGTTGCTTTTTCAATTTTAACGGCAGGATACCTGTTTCTTGCTTTCGCATTTAATACAGTAACAATGATATTTGCAGTTATGGTAGTAGGTTTGGGTATTGGAATTTATAAACCACTCATATCCTCCACTGTTGCCAAATGTACATCTGATAAAGACCGGAACCGCGCTTATAGTGTATATTACTGGATTGTGAACGTGGCGGCTTTTATAATACCTTTGTCATTTGCTGCAATAATTTTCCTTGGGATAATCACACAGGAGATGTTTTATGTGATTTTTCTGGCGGGGGCCGGATTTGTCAGTCTCAATATTTTAACTGCCATTTTAATATTCGAGGAGGTTCCAAGGAGTGGAAAGGTAAAAACAGTAAGAGACGCCATAGACAATATCAAAATTGCGATGAAGGATAAAAAATTCGTAGTTATGGTCCTGTTAATTGGGGGTTTCTGGGGGTTATATTCCACATTTTTATATGCTTTACCCTTGATAATGTTTGGTTTTGACCGCCTTCCCCTAGGATTCTCCATTATGTTACTGGGTGTGTTTAATCCAATGACCATTATTCTCCTTGGGATTCCCTTGGCAAAATACATAGAGAAAGTCGAATCCATGAGGGTCATCTTAACGGGCTTGGTGATCTATTTAATAGGTATGGCAATTATTGGTTTCACTTTACAATGGGTATTGGTTATCTTTGGAATTGTAGTTGTATCGATCGGCGAGTTTATAATTGCACCGGGTTACATGGCTTTTGTCTCCAAACTTGCGCCAAAGGAAAAGGTATCTGCATATGTAGGTTGCAATTTCATATCATATCTAATTGGTCTACTGGGAGGCACATTTGTTTTTGGATTAATTCTTACATATGTTGGAACAGAACTTGAAATGCCTCATTTCTTCTATGGTATTATTATTTCAATAGGCCTTGCGTTACTAATCGCATTTATTATTTATTACTGGACATGGGGTCAAGATATTATTGAACGAGCCAAAAGAATCAGGGAACTTGAGGAAGGCGTTTCCGAAGAAACCAAAATTCCATCTGATTATAAGGAACCATTCATATTTCGACTCTTTGATAATAAACTCTCTGTAATAATATGTGCATTATTGATCCCAATAGTCCTGTTTAGCACATTTAGTATGGGCACAATGGAATTCCGAGACCCATTTGCAGAGGATGATGAAGATGTACCCCCTCCATTCGATGCGGAAGATTACGATATAACAAGTGGTACTTCCGAGGAGTTTTCCGGGACCCTGGCCGAAGGGGAAACCACAACAGAGACAGTTACAATAAGAATCGGGGACGGTGAATATCTAGAAGAGGGGGAGCTTCTTAAATCCATTACCTTCGAACTGACATGGGAGGACGAACCCGACCTGGAACCGGGGCCCTTTGGCCAGGTAAGCTTAGAGAACCAGCCTGACAGGTTCAATATGATAGCATCATCTGGAGAAAATTTCACAGGTACAAATTCAGGGGAGAACCCTCAAGGCGGTGAGGGAAGCATCATTGTATCCTTCGAATTTGATCACAATTCAACAGAATCGGTTGTGGGATCAGGGGAATGGGTCGTGGAGATTACCCTCGAAAACTGCGGTGATTTCGGGGTTCCCAGCCCTACAGATGAATCAAACGATTATAATCTGGTTATGACATCTGAGATATACACACCAAAATAGAGAGAGCGGGTGCTTTTTAAACTACAGCCATTAGCAGCAATACCATGGGATTGAATCCACCGTACATCAATGTATATATGAAATAGATAACAGCAGGTAAAAGATTCACCAAACTCAAAGCCAGCATGAACTTGAGAAGATCCTCCTTGCCCATCTCAAGAACGTATTTGAGAAACATGTACATCATGACCAGGATTGCTATCATAATCCTCAACTGGCCAATGAGTTAACTTGTTAATATGCCTTTTTATATAAATCATCGCCTCCCAGCTCTTACTTCTTTAGATGATTTATGTGAAAGGATCATCGTCAACATACTTATACCAACATAGATGAACCTTGTTATGGGATCGTCCCGAAGTATAATCCACCTTAGATTAAAAAAAACCTCACCGCCCCTGCATCGTGCCAAAGAAATCCTTTGCTTTATTGAACTGTTCATCATTTCCCAAAAGGATTACGAAATCTCCCAACTTTACTTTATCTGCGCCATCCGGGTTGGGATATACCTCCCATCTCTCCTCTCTTGCACCTTCGATCTTTTTCTTTCTGGCCAAGGCAACCAAAGTGGTATTGGTATTTTTCCTGAGGGAAGCGGACAGTTCGGAAATCGTGCCTAGATGTCTTTCCGACAATGGATACTGGCGCAGGTCAAATCCCCCCACGTCTGTAGCCGATGTGACGTCCTCTATGAAGTGGGCAACCTCTGGCTCGAAAGCTGCACTTGCAATCATTCTCCCTGCCATGACATCCGGTGTCACAACATATGTAACACCAGCGATTTTCATGGTCTTTTTCAATTCTACCCTGTTTGTCTTGACGATTATCCTGGCTTTGGGATTCAATTCTTTGATATGAAGTGCGGTGATTAGGTTCTTGCTGTCATCATCCATACTGAGTATCACAACTAAGGCGGAATCGATATTTGCCTGCTCCAGAACCTCATTTTTTGAGGGATCTCCGAATATGGGCAGCACGTTTTTGGGATCCCCCCTCATCTTTATTGCCAGGATGTCATCCTGATCTTCCGTTATCACAGCAATCTGCCTCTTATCGGTTAACAATTCCGAAAGCACCACATCTGAAAGCGAGGTCCATCCGCAGATCACAAAGTGGTCTTTATAGTTGCAATTGTGCATTCCAAACACTCCTGATAACGATGTATCCATAACAACGAACATGATAAGAGCACCGATATAACCGTAGAGCAGTATGCCAAAGCATGCTAGAATTATAGAAAGTATCTTGGCTGGCGGTTCCGTGGGTCTTACATCCCCGTAACCCACCGTGGTCAATGTGATAAGTGCCCAGTAAAATGATTGACCTATCGGTTGTTTTTCGAACAAGGCAAATAAAACCCCGGAGACAAGGGCCAATATACCTAAAAGGGCGACCCCTTTGTAGGTCATTTTAAATATTTTTGTGAGTTCCAAGGACTAGTTCCCCCCTATCCGAATCATGTACCGCAGTAGCATTATATAAAACCTATATAAACCCTGAGCCATGCCCCCTTCTTTTTTTGCGAAATTAGAAAAATACAAGCTTATAATAAAAAATTCAATGTATAGAAGTAAAATCTCGTATTATTACTTGCCATCTTCCACTAATTTAAACCTATTTTCCATATCGGAAAGCATGGAATGACAAAAAGAAAACATCCTTTCTCTTTCCTCTTCCGACATAATGGAGAAACAGTGCTCCATCATCTGGGGCATCATCATTTGCATGCAGTCTGCCATACCCTCTCCTCCCATGGATTCCATGCAGGATTTCATCATTTCCGGCATCATCTGTGACATGGTCTCCTTCATATCCTGAGAACCTTCACCGCCCATCATTCCCATCATTTTTGGCATCATGGACATCATCATCTCTCCCGCCGCTTCAGATCCCAGATTTTGAAACATGTTCTCCATCATCTGGGGCATCATTGAAGACATCAATTCCGCAACATCTGCAGGTTCCATGTCCTTGAACATATTCTCCATCATCTTTGGCATCATTGCGTTCATCATCTCCTTCTTCTTTTGGGAGGTCATGCTCTCGAAAAATTTGTCCATCATTGAATCCATCATCTCCATTTTTTCCTCATGTGTCATCTTGTTCATCATACGCTCCATCATTCTATCCTTGATTCCCATTCAATCACCCTCCTTGTCCTTTTTTCTCCTATCATTATTCTCATTTGACATTCCCATCATCATACGCTTCATCATTGGCATCATGGTCATACCACCCATCCTGCGCATTGGCATGAACTCCCGCACAGCCTCCATGTCCCGCCATTCCAGTCTGAACCTTTTTACAGCGTCGCGGACGATCTCGGTTATGTTCGTGTATTCGCCCTCCTCTATTAATTTCTTCATGAATTCGTAATCCTTTCTCGGGAAGCGGATCGTGGCCCGATATTCGATTCCTCCTTCGGGTTGACTTGTTTTTTCACCATCTTTCTTGTCATCTTGTGTCATCATATGTCATCAAATAGTATATATTTGTCATTTTATTTATACTTTTTGGCGTATTCAAAATTATGCTCCCGTCAATTATAAAATCATTTGGAATTTTCTTTGTTTAAGGTGTTTGATTCCAAAAAGAGCATGCGCAAGAAGTATAAGTTGTAAAATAAGACTTAGGGTGAACAATACGGATAGAATCATTGTAAAGAAACGGTTGGACCATAGATGGATATCCACTGCGATCATGTAAAAGGATACTCCGAATATTCCGAAAGAGATCACAAGACCGAAATATCTTAAGATATACTTGAAATGCTTGAATATTATCTCAATAAGACCCAAAGATATAAGTGCCAAACCCAAAAATGATAGTAGGACAAAGACCCCAAAGGGAAAGAGTTCATTGAGTCTCTCAAAATTGAGTATTATCACAAAAAACGAAAGTATTGTTATTCCAGCACCTACAAGTAGCATTATAAGAAAATGCGGCGGTGTTTTCTTTCTGGAACTTGAATACATGAAAAAAGCATGAGCAAGATACAGGAGAACAAAAGCAAAGTGTATGGAAAATCCCAAGACACAGATGATCCCCAATCCCGGTGCCCTGTATAGGAGACCAGAGATGATATAGATAGAAAAAAAGACAATCGGAATACAGTAAAACAGGATACCGAAAATCAGCAATGTTGAAGAAATAAAATATCCACTCCAAATGAGCTTTAAAGGATTTACTCCAACAAAAACGATGAGCAGAACAAATAATCCAAGGATATAAGAAAAAAACCAGGAAAAAACTATGCCCAAGCCAGAACCTGCTCCTCCTTTGTAATGAAGAAGTCCAAAAATAGTTAATA
>CBDVCK010000232.1:0-6238 GCA_965372465.1 uncultured Thermoplasmata archaeon
TGCTCCCGTCGGGATTCGAACCCGAGTCCTCGGCTGTCCTTGGCCATTTTTGGACAGCCTCGAAAGGCCGAAATGATTGGCCGGTCTACACTACAGGAGCATATTTGTGAGTGTAACGAGCAAATATGCGACCCAGGGCATGTGCAAAGCACTGCCCGTGGGAGCAAATTACGAAGTAATTTGCGACTGAGTGGTATATACCTTCCATGTAAGAAGCGATTATATCCCCCAGCGGGAGAAATACCATCAAATCGCATCCAGCCTGATATTCAATGTAATAGATAAAAGTTTTTGAGGACATCATTAAATGATAGCGGGATTTTTGTTCATTCTATTTCCAGTTCTATGGTGTATTTTCCAGGTTCCTTTTTCATTTTCCTCATGAAAGTGAAGATTTCGTATAGTTCCTTTTCAGACTTTCCAGAAATATTCACAGACACGGTTTTATTCCCGTCGTTTATAAGAATCTTTCCTGAAAATTCATTATCAGCCATATCTATCACCATTATAAAGCTATAGACGCTATTAAACCTTTCTTTTCAATCATCTCCTATTATTCATCTTTCCTTGTGTACGATCCTGAGTTCTGCGGGGCCTGTAGGAAGCTCAACATCCAAATATAAGATACCTTCAAAACCATCCTCATCTCGAAATATGACCTTGAACTTATCTTTACCTTCAATTTCTGAAACACCGGTAATTTCAATGGGCAAAGTCTCGCCCAATGCTATCTTTTTCATGTTAAAACCCAAAAGGGAATTGCGCTCTGCTTTTTTAAGATTTGTGCTGGGGAGTCATTTCTCTTCAATCAGGATAACATTATCGAAAATTACTTAACACAAAACGGCTTTTGGCATAGTTACCACGGGGGGTAGAAATGGCTAAAAATACCGACAAAAAATCAAAATTGGAGGAGAAGCTTACAAGGAAACACAAGTTAATATGGGACAAACTCAGCCAAAAGGAGAAAAAAGAGACTTTTTCATATTCACATGGCTACAAGGACTTTCTTGCCAAAGCCAAAACCGAAAGGGAGGCTGTGGCCGAGATCATCAAGTTCGCAGAAAAAAACGGCTTTCGGAGTAAAGAAAAGATCAAAAATCCAAGGGCTGGAACCAGAATCTACATTACCAACAAAAACAAGAACATTGCATTGATAATCCTTGGCTCTGAACCAATAGAAAACGGTGTAAACATCATAGCCTCCCATATAGATGCTCCTCGGCTTGATTTGAAGCAGAATCCTCTATATGAGGATGATGATACCAAGCTTGCATTGTTTAAAACACATTATTATGGCGGAATAAAGAAGTATCAATGGGTGAACCAGCCTTTGGCAGTACATGGTTATATTGTGAAGGGAAATGGAAGCGCGGTTGACATTGTAATCGGTGAGGATCCCAAAGAGCCAGCCTTCACGATTACTGATCTGGAGCCGCATTTGTTCCGCAAAACGCAGGCCAAACGAAAAGTCCCAGAGGCCATAAAGGGTGAAGAGTTGAATGTTCTCGTGGGAAGCGTCCCTATGAAAGATGACAAAGCCAAATCGAAGATAAAACTCTGGGTACTTGATTATCTGAATAAAAAATACGGAATAATAGAGGAGGATTTCACAACCGCGGAGCTGGAAATCGTACCAGCAGGCGCTCCCAGGGATATTGGTTTTGATCAAAGCATGGTAGGAGGTTATGGCCAGGATGATAGGATATGTGCCTACACCTCCATGACTGCAATAGCTGCTGTGAAAAGACCTAAAAGAACCGCAATAGCCCTGTTTTTCGACAAGGAGGAGATAGGAAGCGAAGGCAACACAGCAGTTCGATCGAGATTCCTTGAGAACATGATAGGTGAGCTCATTGAACTGAAGAACCCTGAGTATAGATACAGTGTATTGAGAAAAGCCCTGACAAATTCAAGGGCACTGTCCTCCGATGTAACAGGCGGTGTTAATCCAAATTACAAGGATGTACATGAAATGAGAAACGCCCCAAAGGTCGGCTATGGACTGGTGATAACAAAGTTCACAGGTTCCGGAGGTAAATATTCGTCAAGCGACGCCAATGCAGAATATATAGGCGAGTTGAGGCGAATTTTCAACAAGAACAAGGTTCCCTGGCAGACAGGTGAGTTGGGTAAGGTGGATGAAGGCGGAGGCGGGACGATTGCGAAGTTCCTTGCAGAGCACAATATGGAGGTTGTGGACTGCGGCCCAGCTATTCTTTCCCTTCATGCACCGTTCGAGGTGGCGAGCAAAGCGGATTTGTATGCTTCCCATCTGGGCTACAAAGTGTTCTTTGACAATTGATTCTCACACGTGTGATGGAAAGGGGTGTCGCTGTCATGAATTTGGAGGAATTATTCGAGGAGATACTGCCTTATCTTTCCGATCCGCAGACCATCAGGGAATTCCTAAACCTGCATAAAAAAAGCAATCGGGAAGAATTGATTGAGGCAATAGACAAACAGATTGCAGAATCGGATGTATCCTTAAAGACTGACCTCAGAATACTACTGAATGCGATTTCGAAGCATCCAGAGGGTTAATTTTTTCTTCCGATTTTCAATTTTGAGACTCATTTTTGAGTACCGTGGAATAACTTTATAATACCTGTGATGGGCATAGATATATATCGTTCCCAATCCAAGGCCCATATCGCAGCCTAATTCCGGTAACCACCTCAAGTGAATTTTATTCACCTTGGGTTGGGCTTTCATTTTTTGCAATAAGAATTGGTAGCGGGGGAGTTGGTAACGAAAAACTTCTTTATAGAGACTTGTGACGATGGTGTCATTCCTTATATTGGCGAAGCCCTTATATTCAAAAAGTATCGCAATAACGCCGAGTGAAAGGAGATATGATTAATGATTTTAGGTAGCGAGGGATGTCGATGTTTAAGAACCAATTGACGTACCAGTATAACATCGACGCCGGATGAAAGGAGAATATGAGCAATCTTTAATTACCTTTCATCCCTTCCATTTGAACCACGCATGTTAATTATAATATACTATAATTAATAGTGCAATCGCTTCAAACAAAATTAAGTAATAGCGGGGGATAGATTTGAACTATCGATCTACGGGTTATGAGCCCGTCGGGATATCAGGCCGAAAGCATTTGGCTTATTCGGTTTCCTGGCTACCCCACCCCGCTACATGATCACTCGGCTATAATTCTCAAGCCGCCGTCCTTATAGTATATCCACACCTTGTCCTTGAAGTGCTTCGAGAGATTGGCCAGTGAATCGTAAATTGCACTTTCTTCCACACCCAAGGACCTTGCGGCATCGGGAGTGGACCACTTGTTGGTTTCGAAGTCGTTGAGCTTGATGTACTCGTAAACCCTTTTGTCAAGTTCGGTCAGATCTTCCTGGGCCATTGAATCGCAGAGCGTGTATCTCTGCCATCGATAATAAACCTTTCCTAAATCCATATTTGAAAGCCTTTTGAACCATAGGGTGGTAAATTGGTGTTTGCAGGGTAATTACCAGGCACAGTATAAATATATCAACCTGACATAATAAAACTCAGAAGTAAAACAATGGGTGAAAAAAGATGAAAAAAACACACATTATTCATCTGAGAATGGCCATATTAGGCGGTCCCCTCCATTTTGGTGATTTAGAGGTAAAACGTAAAGCGAATTGATGGTAATCTGGGGGTCTTTGAAAATGGACATGAAAGATAGGGATTGGTTTCTAATCCTTGATAACCACTCTACTTTATCGAAGTCATCAGGCGCCTACAAGCTGGATACGATAATGAACTTCAAAGAGATGAATACACTCTCTAAATATTCAAAACACTAGTTTTTACTACAATTATCTAAAAAAACATCCAAACCATCAATAAAGCTTATATTTATATAATCTGTTACAGATTGCGAGAGATAGAAGAGGTGTTATACGTGGTAAAAAGACCGTTTAAGAAATTTAAAAGTGAAGCAACACCCGGAGAACCTGAAAAGTACATTGACCTTGGTGAGATGTACATGGAGGGAAGTGAAATAGGCGCTTTTCCAGCAAAGATGAATATCAAGGTTGCAGAACTGCATAGGTATGAGGATTTGGGTGACCTAACATCATATGTTTATGGCGGTGATATCCTTCTTTTGGATTTTACTCCTATTGCAAAAGACACGTTGACCTTAAGGCGCATAACCAATGAGCTGAAGGCTGTTTCACGGGACGTTGGAGGAGATTTGGCAGGGGTCAGTAGGAACCTTCTTATCGTGACCCCCGAGGGAGTGAAAATCGACAGGTCCAAGATCAAAGGACCTTATTGAACCTCTGCCCGAAAACAACGAGCCATGGGTTGTTGATATTCACCATAATTTCCAGGCAAAGCCTTTTCTATAAATAGCCCTCCTAGTTTTCGTAGTTCCAAATGTCATCTCCTACGTGATGCAGGGAGATGACTGCTTTGCCAGAATTTGCCTGGATCATCTCCTTACTTGAAAGCAGGGCTTCCCCTACTGCCAAGGGTTGTAGATTTTTTTCATCCCTTATCCATACGAGATCGCCTTTTGTGATGCATTCACATGCATCCACTATACCTGGCGTCATAATATCTGCACCATTGTATACGAATTTCACAGCCCCCATATCCACTGTTACATATCTTCTTTCGGGACGGTATTTGAGCAGTCCTTTGACAGTTAGAAAAGGTTTTTTATCAACAACCATCCCAAGAATATCACCATTTACCAGGATGACATGGAATTTACCTGCCTCTGCCATATCCACGGTGTCGTCCATGATAATGCTGGATTTTGAAAAGACATCCACTAGATCCTCAGCAATCATTTTTATTTCCTTTTTTCTGAGCCTATGCCTCTTTCTCAGGTGGAAGGACATATAATCAACCATATTATTTTAAAATATCATCTTCTTTTTTGTCTTAGTTTTTTCAATATCATTGTAGACTTCTTCTTTGCCACCTTTTTCTTCTTTGGGAGCTTCTTAAATTCCTTAACTTCTTCCTCTTCGATTTCATCATCGATATCGGAGATGTCTTCGACCTCCAATTCACCCTCAGACTCCACCTTCACGGAATCCGAGTCTTCTATTTCCAAGAAATCGTCGTCTTCTTCATCATCCTTAAAGTTGATATCGATATTCTCATCAGAATCCTCATTGACTCCAACATCTACATCGTCTTCCTCCTCCTCATCCACGATGACACCTTTAACAAATTCCTTTGGCCTTTCGATTTCAACATCATCATAGGAATCCGCCTCTTCTCCCTCGGCTTCCACAATCTCGGACTCTTCTTCCTCGCTGTTTATATATTCCATTATTAGATTTCTGAGCATGGATTCAACAGTCTCTCCTTCATTATTGCTCAGTTTTTCGAACTCTTCTGCCATTTCCTTTGGCAATCTTATCTTCAAAACAGTGCTTTTATTCATCTCTGTAATCAGGGTTTTTAAGGCGCTTGCAAGGTCTGCAACATTGTAATCGTCGCTGGATACCTTCATCTTGATGGCATACCTGATCTCGTCCTCGGTTAACCAGTCGTCATTTACCCGTATCTTCCCCTCTTCGAGGTCAATGTTCTCCATGATTTCCTTTGATACCAAAACCAACTCCCCCTTGATTTATTATGTTCATTGCAACTCCGCAAATCTTTATAGAATAATCGGGCTTGCTTCTTAAGTATTTTTTGGTGAGGCTATTTTATCCTATTCAGCTCATGGAAATGCCAAACCGCCGTTTACATGCAAAACCTGCCCCGTGATATATGAAGACCTCTGTGAGCATAGGAAAACCACGGCTTCGGCAATCTCAGATGGACTGCCCAATCTCCCAAGTGGTATCTTCTTGAGATAGTAATGTCTTTCCTCTTCGTTTGCAAACTTCGTCATATCGGTATCAATGTATCCCGGGGAGACGGCATTCACAGTGATGTTATACGGTGCCATTTCAAGTGCAAGTGACTTGGTTGCAGAAACCACACCCCCCTTCGAAGCCGCGTAATGCACCTCATGGTCGGTTCCTATATTTGCAATAACAGAAGATATGTTTACAATTCTTCCCCATTTTCGCAAGATCATACCCTGAGTAAAAGCCTTGGTGCAGTTGAACACGCTTGTAAGGTTGACCCCGATGACCCGGTTCCAGTCCTCTGAAGAGATCTCCCAGCTTTTCAAATGCTGATGAATTCCCGCATTATTCACCAGAATATCCACACTGCCAAATTGCTGGTTTATGGCGTTCTTCATATTTTCCACATCTTG
>CBDVCK010000233.1:0-6159 GCA_965372465.1 uncultured Thermoplasmata archaeon
TATCAAGGGGATCCAGACTGATATTTATTTCATGAAATCCAAAATAAGTGGAATATAGCAGTGAAGCGGTCTGGGTCTCCCCAGATGCAAGATTGAGAGCATCGATTCCCACATGCACCCCGTTATCGTAAAAGTAGATATCGATATTTTGGGTGTATTCACCTGTATTGTGTATAGTTGCATTGATATAGAAATCGGTATCATCCATTACAGGGGAATGTGAAAAGTGCATTTGAGAAATTTTGGTGTTGTTTCCCGGGTATAAAGTTTGATCCAATCTGGAATTGTTGGTTATTGAAAGCTGTGAATTGTTGCCGCCAACACCTATTTTGTAGCTAACAACAGTATGGGGAGTAAAGTAAACTGTGGGGCCGTTTGATAATACTTTTTCAATGCACTCAAGATTATATGAAAATCCTGCAGAATCAGTCATGCCCTTTGAATCAAGATCACCTGTGATGTTGTAAACGTAAACCTCTGCATTCTCCACTGGTGCTTCCATTGAATCGTTCACATAAACATCAAGGTGCCAACCCACCCTAAGTGATGACCCCACATCATCAAAATACACCTGGCTTTCGGAAAATGAGATATTGAATACAGTGATAGATGAATTTGTATGGAGTTCGAAATGACCCCCTGTTCCGGTAATATTTGAATTCCTTACAAATATGTTGCGAGCTCCGTTAGTGTAAATAGCCTCACCCCAATTTGATGTAAATTCAGATTCATTGATATACACGTTAGAGGAGAAGGGAAAGTAGATACCATTCTTGTTGCCAATTATCTTGGATTTGGATATATTGATATTATGACTGTACGCTACTCGAATTCCATACCAGCTTTTGTACATTACACAATTTGAGATGTTAACATATTGTCTTGAATGAATATAAAGAGCGTAATTAACTTCCAGATCATTGGTTGTGATATTGAAACCACTTACATTCACATAATCTTCAGTTACATAAATTCCGTGTCCATCATCAGTTCCGTTAATAAAGGTGGTATCCCTGCTCTCACCTTCAAGGGTGATGGATCTATTTACTATCACATTTTCATAATACGTTCCTGCATAGACGTATACAGTATCTCCGTTCTGGGAATCGTTGATTGCATCCTGTATGCTCGTATAGGCTCCACCGGACCCAGAGGTATTGACATACAATGTGCTTGCCGAAACCATTTCTACGAGAACTACCGGCGTGTCAACTACAAAAAGTACAGCAAGACCGCTGAAACAAAGCAGTATACTCAGCCAAATGGACACGATCTTCTTAATCATAGCTCTCCTCGCCTATTTGTCGGAGTTACAAATGAGATATTTGTGTATGGGTATAATAAATTTACTGGATTGAAAAACCCCTCGGAATCCCAGGGCATTCCCGCAAAAGGATTATAAAGATGCAATCTCCTTTATTATTTGGAATAAGGTTCAGACTTTACGTGAGGAAAAACGATTTGGTGATCAAAAATGAGTTTATTTTTTTGGTGGGCAGTTTCAAGGCTCGATGATAAGGATAAGAATATAGTGTTTCTTATCTTCTTTTATGTTTTATTGCTGCCATTGTCCTTTTACACTCTTTTTCGAGTGGGATTTAAAGAAGAATACTCCCCGGCCCTAATTGTTATTTTTACAGTTATAATCATTGCGATAATAATTCCCATATACTATGTGATTAAGTGGGCGCAAGAAGGATGAAGGTAATTCTTACATCCTCGATGATAATGAAAGAAAGGTGTTATTATGTCTATAGAAAAATATCCTGAATGTGGTAATAACATGGAATACGGAAGAATTTATTCAAATGGTGGAATAGCTTGGAATGTTGATCCCCAACCAATAAAACGTCAGTCTTTAATTGGTTTGGAAATATTACAAAAATCACCACTACTCTTGATAAAAGGATTCAATGGCTTTAGATGTCAAGTTTGTAGAATTGTAGTTTTTGAATATCCGAAAGTTTGATCTACAAACGAATTTAATACTAATTAAGGCTGCGCTGAAACATCTTCAATGCTGACATTCTCATTTTAACGCTTGATCAATCAGCTTCAGGGGATAAATTCTGTGAATGCGCAGAAGGCAAAGGAGATCCAGGGGATACTGGATGGGCTGGATATACAGGATAAGTATGAGGGGGAGGGGGAGGTTTGAGAGGGTAAGTTCGAATCCTTGCGAGTTGCTCTTGGAATTGACAATCGCTAGACCAATTATCCTGAGAAGCCCCCGCCTATTCCTACCCAATCTTATCATAAGTGTATCGGGTCATTTTAAGGTGACGAGAAGTAAATAAGTTTTGTATAAATGAGATTTGGGGCTTTTTAAGAATTTTAATTGTTAACAGGGGGCTCAACCTGAAAATACGGCGCTAAAAATGTAAAAAGTATTTTAATGGGTATGATGCATAAGGATTTTCGATGGGTAAGATATTTAATTTAATTTGCATAGAGCTGTTAATAACAATGACCGTCATCCCTATACTAGACCTCACACCTACTGTAAAGGGCGGTAACCCACCACCTCCAGATGACAATATTAATGGAACTCAATATATTGAGGGGGATTGGGAAGTGACGGGAAATGAGATATATACTAATGAGACAATAATATTAACTGGCAATCTAACTATCAAAAATGGCGGAATATTAACTTTTAACAATGTTACATTAAGGATGAATTCCACTGACGAAGGGGACAATGAATTCAGAATTGAAGTCGAGAATGGTGGTGAATTCTATATATATGATTATGATGACGATAACACGACACTCGAAGACGCTTCAGTTATCACAAATAACACCAATAAATATTTCCTTTTTGATGTTTATGATGGTGCTAAGCTGGTAATGAAAAACAGCGAGCTGAGCGGTTGTCGATACAAAACTTTCTCATCACAAAGCTCTGGGATTCATATATATTCGGATGATGTCCTCTTTGATCACAATATAATAAGGAATAACTATCTTGCCCTATTATTATTAGACTCGTCGGCAACAATTTCAAATAACACAATTACAAATAATGATAGAGGCATCTATATTTCTGGAGAAAATCCCCTCGTTTTTGGAAATTATATCGTGAATAACCCTGGCACTGGGATTTTTTGTATAGGATCCGCTACACCTTTAATTGATAGCAACATATTAATCTCGAATGGCTGGGCTGCTGGCATCTCTGTTTTCTCTTCCAGTCCTATGATAATAAATACTACGATTATGTCTAGCAGCTTTTGGGGAATCCAAGTCGGAGGATCAGCATCTACATCAACCCCTAGGGTCTTAAACAGCACGATCTCTGGCTCAGTCTCTGGTGATATTTGGTTGGATGATGGAGCACAGATAACTCTGTTAAATACGCAATTCGACGAAAGTAGTGTCACCTTTGATAGCGGGGCCCCATTATCAACGACGCTCACTGTGCAATGGTATCTACATATATCTGTGGAATCCGCATATGGTCTGCCAATTTTAGGGGCCTCGGTCAACGTTACTAATATCACAGATGATCCCATTGAAGGCTCTCCTTTTACAACAGGAGATGATGGATTCGTCAGATGGGTAGTCGTTACAGAGAGAATACAGAACCCTACTTCGAACGTTGTATACACACCCCATAATGTTACAGTTACCGTAAGCGATATTACGGGATATGCAGACCCTGAGCCGGTAATGGATTCAAGCAAGGTTTTAACTGTTATATTGAATATAGAAAAGCCGATCGCAGATGCTGGTATAGATACCTCAGTGGATGAAGACGAGCCGTACACCTTTGATAGCAGTGGTTCTGTTGCTTATGTGGGCATTATCAATTGGAGCTGGGACTATGGTGATGGAACTTTTGGATACGGTAAGACACCTACACATACCTACACATCTTCTGGCTTCTATGTTGTGGTGCTCAATGTTACTGACGCAGCGGGTATTTGGGACACCGACACGGTAGATATATTTGTTAATAATGTTCCACCAATTGCCGATGCCGGAGACGATAAAATAGGAGATGAGGGAGTGCAAATAAATTTCGATGGAAGTAATTCCATCGATACCGCATCAGATATCAACTCCCTGTTTTATCGTTGGGATTTTGGTGATGGAACAGTTGCCAGCGGGAAAATGATCAACTATAGCTATGAGGACAACGGAACTTATACAGTAACGCTGCAAGTAACTGATGATGATGGTTCAACAAGTATAGAATCTATCAACGTCACGGTAAACAATGCCGCACCTAAGATAACACCAATAGCTCCTAAGTTTTTCCAGGAGGATCAGCTCTTTACCCTACAGGTTATTGCAACCGATGTTAAGGGAGATACACTCACCTTTTCAATCAACACAACAATGTTCGATATAGACCCTGTAACTGGGATTATATCTTTCACACCCACAAATGCAGATGTGGGAACGCATTTAGTAAATGTCACTGTGGTTGACGATGATGGTACTGAGAGCTACATAACGATCCAGATGAATGTCCAGAATACAAACGATACGCCAATTATCACCTCCTTCCCTATCACGGTTGCCCTCGAAAATTCATCCTATTACTATAATCTGACAGTCAGGGATGACGACTTAGATGTCATCACCTATGGGTTGGACTTAAAGCCAGAGGGTATGACCATAGATTCGAACGGTAAAATTACCTGGACACCTACATATCAACAGGCTTCTCAAACTTTTGTGGTGATCGTGAATATCTCAGACGGGGACGATTTTGACACCCAAACATTTAGCATAATGGTAATGAATGTAAATGATAATCCTACAATCACCTCAACATCTATATTGACTGCGATTGAGGATGCTCAATATGTTTATGACGTTAATGCTATTGATGTGGATATCGGAGATAGGTTGATATATAGCCTAGATACAGCACTTATTGGGATGAGCATAGACAGTTCTACAGGGCTCATAACTTGGGTTCCTACCAACGACCAGGTTGGAGTAAACTATGTTGCAGTGAATGTGACAGATTCAATGGGTGCTTTTGTTACCCAGGAATTTATCATAGCAGTAGCAAATAGCAATGACGCTCCTATTTTAGAGGCAATAGGTCCTTTAGTAGCCACGGAAGGCGTAACTTTTTCTTACATTGTCACAGCTATTGATATCGATGCTGGTGATACATTGATATTTTCCGATGATACCGATTTATTTGACATTAATTCAATTACTGGGAATATAACATTTATACCTTCGAACGATGATGTTGGGATGTATATCGTAAAAATCACACTAACTGATTCTTATGGTTTATCTGATGTTAAAAGGGTACTATTTACAGTCAATAATGTGAATGACCCGCCAAATCTTAAAGCGATCGGTCCTCAAACCCTGACCGAAGAGGTGCCCTTTACAATGATGATAAAGGCTACAGATATTGACATTGGTGAAACTCTTCTCTTTTTAGATAATAGCAGTTTATTTGATATCAACCCGTATACCGGCGAAATATCCTTTACCCCGGAAAACGAGGATGTGGGGATTTATCTGATGAATATCACGGTTAAGGATAGTAGTGGCAGCTCGGCTTCTCAGGTGGTTACTTTCACAGTCAATAATGTGAATGATCCGCCCAAGATAGAACCAATAGATGGATTGACAGTGACAGTAGGCAGGGCTTTTAACTATGCAGTGACCGCAACCGATGTTGATTATGAAGATATCGTGACATTCTCTGACGATACTGAGCTTTTCGATATAGACCCCAGCACAGGTGAGATTTCATTTACCCCCGAAAAGAAGGACGCGGGGGTCCATTACGTTACCATCACGGTCACCGATAGGGAAGGCGAAACTGACAAAATAATCCTTACGTTCCATATTCTTGAGACAGAGGGAGAGGAGCCCTTTGATTTTACATGGATTTTAATGATGATAATTGTCGGTTTGATTGCTTTCATTATTGGTTATCTTATCAGAGAAAAAGGCAGAAAAGAATTACCCGAGGAAAAGGAAGAAGGTTTAGAGCCTGAGGGGACTGATACGGAATTCGGAGAAGAAAGGCCCATGGTAGAGGAAAGGACTGAAGAATCGAAAAAAGCACCATCACCTCCAGAGGAGGAAGAAGAGGAATCATTCGAGTTCGAAGCATTGGATGAGGAAAGTTCCAAGGGTGAAGAGAAAATCGTCGATTTTGGAGGGTCAGAT
>CBDVCK010000234.1:0-6155 GCA_965372465.1 uncultured Thermoplasmata archaeon
GTTGCCTTGTCCAACAAACGGGATATACACCATGACCACGCAAAGGAATTAATGAAGGAATGTACGGAAGGTAAATTCGGAAGGCCGTATCTATCTGATTACATCTTTGATGAGACTTTGACCACGACATTTGTTAGAACGAAGAATCATAAGAAAAGCGTGGAATTGGGGGAGTTCATTTTGGGCTCGGAGATCGATATGATAAGGATTGATGAACAATGCTTCCAACAAGCCTGGGAGATTTACCCGAAAAACAAACTGAGTTTTACTGACTGTTCAACTCTCGCTTTGATGAGGTTATATGGAATCAATAGGTTATTGACCTTTGACAAGGAGCTTGAAAAGGTTGCAGGCAGTGGAGGCAATTGATTAGGAAAAGGGTGGAGTTATCACACGAGCTCGAATAGGAGCAATGTTTTCCGAGTTTTGATATCCAAAAGATTTAATTTTTCGTTAATTATTATCCTAAAAGGGCTTGGATTGATAAAATATATACTGTGTGAGGACGGATGCATCCGTTAATTTTTATTTATACGATTTAAATGCAAATCTTAATATTTTTTACAATGACAGAGGGGGCCATATGAGCCTTGCAGTGCTCTCAGAAACCACGGAGAAAAGAATCGCGTTCGATAATCTAAAAACACAGATTGTTTCGTTATTCAGGGAAAAGGATTATGAAGAGTATTTTTCCCCCGATATTATTAACAAAAAGTAGGAAATCTTCAATCAAGCATTTTTATCCTGTAAATGAAGGCGTCCTTCTCCTTTAAGGCTGCAAGCTCCCCATCGCTTGAACTCTCCTTTATCATACCGGTATGGACACCTTCCAGATAATAGAAGAGCTCAATAGACTCCTCGCGCTTTTTCCAGGTTGCCACAAGGGTATCACCTTCTGTTTCAAGTGTGGTCTCGCAGTTTCTGAATATGGCACTCGGGGTCTTGAGGTTATGGTAGAATTCGTCTATGACCTGAGACAGCTCCTTATGCGGGTCCAGGTAGTGATACGGGCTGTCCGCCTCGTTTGGTCCCGTATAAAGATAAAAACCCACCTCATGGCTCCTTGGGGTTCTTTTCTCCTCGCTTACAATCTTTTTATCCTCGAGGTTGTTTTCTATGATCTGCAGCAAAATGACAAAGGATTTTGCAGGATAATAGGAGGGTACATAGGGATATTGTTCGGCAATATTTTGGTGGGTTGTGTTCATAAAGGTCTCTCTTATGTTAAGGCTCCCCAATTTGCCCTTTTTATTTCTGACATACCCCAACGCTTTTCGGAACGCATAATTATGCACTTTTGGCTCAGACATCCATTTATATGTATAGCACTCCCAACATATATCTTTTTTCAACAATCTGGGGGATTATATGTTAATTCATTAAAAACCTATTTAGCCTCTTTTAACTTCCTTTACATACATTAAGGGGTAGTCCATCTCGGAAATGTGCTTCATCTCGCAGATCACCTCTACATCCCGAAATTTAACCACGAGGTTCACATCCAGCATATCCCCGGTTAGTGTCAGATAATCGAATTCACTGCTCTTTTCTCTCAATTTGCTTCTGTCAATCTTTACTTTTGCATCCTTGACAAAGGGCTGCACCTTTGCTCCTTCGGAAATTGACTTTTCCATAACCTCCACATTGTTCTGGCTTATGGGAGCACCAATAAATTGATGATAAACTGTGCCCAGTTTTATTCCAGCTTCAAAGGCCGCTCTTTCTGAATCCGTGCAGTTGAAATATCTATCGGCAGCATTCATTTTCATCACCTGAATACTTTGATGCGTAGTATGGCCCTAAAACTACATAAACAATTGCCAGGGTCAATACGAACATAGAGATAAGAGGGGAGACTTCGCTTTGAGCCCAAATTGCCAAAACACCCATTGCAATGACAGAACCTGCAATTCCCCCGAGAATCCCCTTGAGTTTGGGATATTGGATTTTTGATATCATAACCAGTGCTATTATTATGGTCATAAAAAGTACTGTAAATTGATTGGTAAAGACCTCGGCAGTCATGACAATGACAACTGCTGCTCCAGGTGTTGGAAGGCCAATGAAATTATTAAATTTATGCTCCTTTTCAATGAACCTTGCAAGCCTCATTATTCCAAGGAGCACAACAAGCATGCTTGCAGTAACGACAAGTGCGTTTTCTATACTCTGAAAACTTGATCCTTTTTCCACATCGTAGTACAATCCGTATAACAGAATAGAGGGAGCAAAGCAGAAGGTCACCATATCTGCAATTGAATCCATATATACTCCGTGGCGCTTGTTTCTTTTGAAATACCTGGCCAAAATACCGTCCACCCCGTCAATCAGGACACCTGACAAGATGAGAGCCATTGCATATTTGAACTCGCCGTCAATGACGTACATTATTGCCAAGAGGCCCACGAAGCCGTTTGCCAGGGTGACAAAATCTGCCAAAGCATCCTTCTCAATCTTCATTTTCGCTCACCTGTGCCAGACTGCTTGCTGCCGCCTTTACCTTTGAGCCTACAGCTGCGTTCACCTTAACTTGCTTATTCGGAAGGATGAGGTCCACTCTAGAGCCGAATCTTATCATGCCGATTCTCTGCCCCTTTGATACAATATCACCTTCTTTAATATATGTGACGATTCTTCTTGCAAAGGCTCCCGCTATCTGGATAACACCAATTGTGCCGTGGTTTGTCTCTATCTCGGTTATAAGGCGTTCATTTGCTCCGGAATCCTTTTTGAATGCGGGTCTGTGTCCTCCGGGTTTATGTTCTATTCTCAGGACCTTCCCCTCCAGAGGTGCCCTGTTGACGTGAACGTTCTGAATGCCCATGACAATGGATATTCTAATATTATCTGTCCCCTCATGGATTTCAGATATATATCCGTCGGCAGGCGAGACTATGCCTTCCCCCGCCTTTCTTTCAGGGTCCCTGAAGAAGATTATGAAAAACAGGGTGATTACAAGGAGTAAAACCAGGAGTGGAATTACAAGAACCACAATAAAGATCAAAGCCAGTATAATTGGGACCAATATCAATAGAATCGAACCTTTGGCAAACATACCTTCCTGCATTCATGTATGAAATAAAGTTTTTTGCGTGGAATTCAAAGAAGGTTGAAAAATCACCTGCTTCTCCACAACTTGGGATAAGTCCCAGGAGCCATGAGCACTCTTTCGGTCTTTACAGCGATGCCCTTATCCTTTTCCAAGATAGCAACTGAGGTCAAATGCGATTTTCCCAGGGCGATTCCCTCGCCCTTTTGGCTTAATATGGCTACTGTATCTCCCTTTTTTATTTCACTGTCCAGCTCCACAATTCCCGGGAGTGCAAGGTTGGCTCCGTGGCAGAGGGCATCAACTGCAGAATCCTTTACCACTATCTTTGGAAGATGGTCCAAAAGCCTCTCCACTGGTAAAATCACCTTTCGAAGCTCAGTTTCCATACCATCCTCTTTCCAAAACACATAGGCATCCTTGAGGTCATGCAAGGAAACAGTCTGTTCTTCGACAAAGCCAGCAGCCTTTGTTCTTCTAAGCTCCAGCATATGAGCTCCAATGCCAAGTGCGTCTCCAATGTCATGACACAGGGTCCGAATATAGGTTCCCGACTCGCAGCCAACCTTGAAAAGCACCAACCTCTTCTCAATCTCCAAAAGCTCGAGATAGTAAATCTCCCTGATCCGCAATTCCCTTTTTACTGCTGAACGAACAGGGGGGGTCTGGTAGATATTTCCTGTGAATTCCGAAAATATCTGCGCAATCTCCTCTTTTTGGACGTCGCTGTGAAGACGCATGATGCCCACATATTCCTTTCCTCCGATATGTATTGTCGCCACCGCATTTGTTGCACTTCCCAATGTAACCGGTAAAAGTCCTGTTACCCTGGGATCCAGTGTGCCTCCATGGCCTGCTTTGGGAATCCCCAATATATCCTTCACCCAGGCCGATACCTGATGGCTTGTTGGACCCCGCGGTTTATCCAAAAGTATGACACCTGATTTACACAAGTCTTCAATGCTTCTTTCTTCAGGAGGCATACCGTATTTACTTGTGGTCAGGGATGTGGCCTTTTCCAATCTCTTCCTTTTTACCCTCTCCTGCGGAAGCATGACTACACCTTGAGTTTATCCAGTATAAGGTCCACAACTTCCTCGGCTGATAACTTTGAAGTATCCACAACGAGATCATACAGGGTACTGTCATCATAAATTACCCCGTATATTTCCCTGTATCTCTCTTTTTCGCACTGCTCCCGTTTTTGGATGCGATTTTTCACATCCTTTATATCGCCTCCGTCCCTTCCCGTAATCCTTCTTGCGCGCTCCTCTATCTCTGCATCTAGCCAGATCTTGAATGCCGGGATTTTATGTTGCGTAAGCATGATGCCTGCCAATCTGCCTTCCAGGATCATATCGCCTTTTTCTGCAATTTTGACGATCTTCTCATCCAGGGCCCTGTCAATGGAGTGGTCATTTGAGGCTATTTCCCCGAATTCAGCCAATGTGTATCCCTTCTCTTTTGCCAAAGAGCGGAAGATCTCACCAACAACAACAAGCTCTTTTTCGAGTTTCTCGGAAAGCTTTCGAGCAACTGTAGTCTTGCCGCTTCCCGGTGGTCCTCCTAAAGTGACTATCATCCTAAATACTCCTTTCCTCTGGGAGTGCTGCAATTTCCTCCCTGAATTTGTACAGTTTGAGCACCCTTTGAAAAACCTGGCTGAAAGGTATGGAGAGAAGGGAATATAAGACGATCCAGTTGGGGAAGAAGCACACCTGACCGACATTCAGTTTGACCTTTGATGCCCAGGGAACGGATATTGTATCAATAGGCAGCTGGTTCATGAATACACTGAGCCAGATAAATATTGGGATAACGAATATCATGGTCACTGGCATGATCCTGAATTGATTGGATGACAGTTTCATGCTCATTTTCATGATTTCCGGCTGCTTTTCCTGAAGCTTCGCCAGTTTTGCAGCATTGTTTGAGAGCCTTGCATCCTTCATCTCCTTGTTGAACTCGGACTGGATTTTCTGGATCTTGGCAATCTCCATCCAGTCTGTGGTGAAGTGTCTTACAAGGGTTGAAAACGTAAGTGACATAAGACCTGCAAGAAATAAAGTGATTACAGGAAACTTGAGATCAAAGCCCAAAACAGGTGTCATAACCGGATTTAGGGCATTACCGATTCCCTTTCTCACATTTGGGTCCAGCATTATGAGCATCATCATCAAAAAGACCATCATCATGAGCATTGGTGATGTGGCTTGTTTTGGCTTTTCATCCTCTGCCATAATTTGTACCTCTTATCCCTGTCTTGGATTGTTTGGGAATACATTGATTTGAATATAAAGTTTGCCGAGAAGCCGATTATAGCTCTGCAGATAGCAAAAATGTTATTAAAAGGCAGACTATTAGGTTGTTGGCCCAGCTTTCAATATGCCGAGGTGGCCCAGCCTGGTACTGTGTGGCAACCTTTTAGGTCCCCACTGGGTACCCGCCTGGTCCGCTATCACGTTGCCGAGGTGGCCCAGCCTGGTAAGGCGCGAGCCTGGAGATATTCTTACCAGCCAGCTCGTGGTGCTTTGCACCTCGGGAGTTCGAATCTCCCCCTCGGCGTATTATATTATTTTATAGCTAAGCCGAGGGATCAAAGCTATTTTATTTAAAGGAGATTTGAACTAGTAGGAAACCGAATACCAGCAATAATTAACCGAGGTTACCTACGCAAGTTCGAATCTCCCCCTAATTCTTAAAATCCATATTTAAACAGTAAAAATACCACTCCACAATACTTAATATATCAAGAATCCATAATATAATAGTTGAGTCAGGCAAAGAAGGGGCCAAAGATGAACAGAAAGGTAAGATGTCTAATAACAATTCTGACTATGGTAATAGGGGGAATTACCTGCTCATCTACGTTTTTGCCTTCTCATGTTGAGGCCTACACGCCACACGATCCAATTTTAATTGAAGGAAATGAAAATTTCGCTTCAATGGCCGCAAACGAAAGCTGGCCAGGGAATGGTACCGAAGAAAATCCATATATTATCGAGGGGTATGAAATAAACTACTCCAGGGAAGCAATTGCAATTCAATCGACAACCGTCTTTTTTGTGATAAGGAATTCAATTATTAATTATGGAAATATGGAACT
>CBDVCK010000235.1:0-6152 GCA_965372465.1 uncultured Thermoplasmata archaeon
CTATATCCCTGGCTTTAAATATAATATATTGTACGTCCCCGGTCCCCATCCTTCCTCGCATAATTTACGCGGCTATCTGACCCAATAATTTTTTCCTCCTGACAGGGATTGGGGGCGCAATTCAATTCCACCATATTATTCTCAAATCCGATAATATCAAGCACAGTTTTATTTGAATAAATTGAAATGATGAGGGGAAAGTTGCAGCGAAGGGTTAGTCTGCAACAAAATGATACGGGAGAGAAGAAAATGGCAGGATATGTAACATATATGGACGTGAGCTTTTGCTCAAATGGAGCAACACCAACAGAACTAACAGAGACACTGAAACAATTCGGATGGAAGCCTTGCTACGGAAGATACGACTATATATATGAATGGGGTCCCAATTGGGGAACCAAAGAGACGAACATCCAGGAGTTCTTTGATTATATAAATAAAGTGCATGAAGTACTTAAAAATTACAAAGTGTACTATTCCCTGAGAACATATGAAAAAGGAAAAGAGAACTTCCCGGTATGGGGTCATCACTAGATCCCATTTTTATTTTCTTTTTTATGCCTTAATTAATCACCATTAAGGTAAGGTAAAATATCCCTTAGATCTTTTCCTTCGACAATCACATCTGCGTTATTTCTAGTGATGTCATCCTGGGGGTTGAAGGCTATCCCCAATCCGCAGACTGCAAACATACTGGCGTCTCCATAACTGTTACCAATTGCAGCTGAATTTTCCTTTTTAATTGCGTTTTTCTCAAGGAGTATTTTAAGGGGTTTTCCCTTGTCCGCAAGTTCGATTTCCAGTGTCCCTTCGCCTGTGAGTTTTCCATTTTCATCTGCAACGATTCCGTTAGCTACGACAAAATCGATTCCGAATTCATCTGCAATCCGGCTTGCAAGAACCTTGATTCCGCAGGAGATTATGGCGGTTTGTATGCCCATGCTTTTAATTTCTCCTACCACCTCTTTTGCCCCTTTCATCCGAGGGATCTCGGAGAGAATTTTATCCACATCATGAATCGTCATATCCTTTTTTTTCTCCAGCCAAAGCGCAATGTCCCGTCGCATGAATTCTGCGTAATCGATTTCCCCTCTTTGGTAGGCATAAAGGGAATGGTCGTTGTTCACATTGAAGTACTGGTGCATCCAAACCCAGGAGCTGAATGTATCCACAAGTACACCGTCCAAGTCAAAAGCCACGAACTTGTATTTCAATTGGTTCACCTGAAGAAGGCGGTTATGGGGTTTGGTAAGTTTAAATCTTGTGTTTTCTAGGTTTTGGTATACCCACCACCATATCCCCCTCCACCCTCCCTAAATCCAATATAAATAATGGAACAATAAAGACAATTTATAAGTCCCAGTAGAGCCATTACCTCCCCTGATGGGGGGCAGATTTTGAATCTAAAACAGGTTGCAGGTGAGAGGGCAATAGAATATGTAAAAGACGGTATGGTGGTAGGTCTCGGGACCGGAAGTACGGTATACTATACCATAAAAAGACTTGGAATGATGGTAGTCCAGGGCATGGATATAATAGGCATTCCGACATCGATTTCCACAGAAAAAATCGCAGAGGAATCCGGTATTACACTCTCGAACCTTGAGGAGCATCCCCAAATCGATGTCACAATTGACGGTGCGGATGAAGTGGACCCGAACCTGGATCTCATAAAAGGGATGGGGGGCGCTCTTTTCAGGGAGAAGATAGTGGCTTTTGCATCCAAGATGGAGGTCATTGTGGGAGACCCTTCAAAGATGGTGGACCTTCTTGGCACAAAATCACCACTTCCAGTTGAGGTGTCCACCTATGGATGGAAGAACTGCCTTGAAGAGCTTGGGAAACTGGGATGCACACCAGAACTCAGGGTCAAGGAGGGTAAAACATTTTTTTCGGATAACCAAAACTACATAATCGACTGCACCTTTTCAAAAATCGAAGAACCAGTGCATCTGGAAACTCAGATCAATAACATCCCGGGTGTTGTAGAAAATGGTCTGTTCTTGGGGTTGACGGACTTGGTTATAATAGGTACAGAGGACGGGGGAAAACTATTTAGCAAGCCGTTTTAGATATACTATCCTCTTCTTCATATCCTCTATTTCTATCATTTTTTCTGCTTCTATCTTCTTGATAATCCTTGGAAGTGACTGCCTTAGTTTAAACAAATTTGTGGGCCTTCCCTTGCCTTTTCTCTTGATACTCCGAAAGCTCATCCAACCTTTGTTTTTCATTTCTGTAGTCACTATGGATACCTCGGATTGCCTCAGATCAACAGCACCTTCAATTTTACGAGAAGAGGATTCACCGTTCCTTGAAAGGAAGAGCAAGACCTTTGAGATGTTCTTGTTCATTCCCAGGGAGTCCATCAACTCCAGTATTTCACGGTCTCTCGCACTAAATGTGAAATTCGCGGTTTCCTCTCGCATAATGTATATTATATTTTTGCTCCTATATAAAATTATTTTTTTTTGGTTTTTGCAAAAATTTCGAATACTGGCTCTGTAGCTCTTTACCCAAAACTTAACTTTTTCGTAATTTTTATTCGACTTAAAATAAATCCAAAAAAAAAAATTATAATCGCGGTGCAAAGGCTTGCTGCGGGCAAACATTTATATTCGCAGTAGACAACCGCTCGCCCGCTATTGGACAGTCACCTCTATTTTCATCCACTGGTTCGTAGTGTTTGCATTCAGAACATGTCTTGGTTCTCACGGCTTCTTTTGTCGCATCCACACCCTTTTTACCCACTTCGACTCCCTTTTGACCGGCCTTCATACCAATGTCTAGGCCTTTCTTTCCCAGCTCCTTTGTTTTATCCAGGATTCCCGTGTTTACACCCCCGGTATTTGATCTTGAAAGTTCATCGACTTCTCTCTACTTAAGATTTTTGAAAATAATATCCAAAGTAATAATAAGGAGAAGCTTTGATTCTTTGATGGTGTTTGAATTGAGCCGTAAATCCACAAGATACCCATTGTTTGTGGGCTTGGGAATTTTTTTTGTTCTTATATGTTTGAATGCCTTAAACCCAGTTGTGGCGGATGTGGATTATGAATTAAGTTACTCAGATCCCGCAGAGGATGTCGTGAAATTCAACGAGACATGGAGCAATCTCGGTACAGTGGGAACCCAGTCTTTGATAGATATTAAATGGCTTAGATCTTTAAACGAAACCCAGGATACAGTGCTTCTTAGAATGGAATTCAAGAACAACCTGGTCCTGGAGATGTCAAATGAAACGAAGTATGTATTTCGAATTTTTACAAGTTCAGACAATTCAACTGGATACAACATTACATACATAAACGGCTCGGCTGTAATCTCGAATTTCCAAAACACGCTTTCTGAGGATATGACCTCGAATACATCAGTAATAGACGATAACGGCGAGGTTCTGTTAGTGGAAATTTCGAAGGACAAATATTTGACCAATATCACTTACTTCAACTTAGATGGCTTCACGTGGAAGGAGCAAGGGAACCACACATACATTGATTACGTTTCAGAAATTCCCGGACACCCTGGAGAAACAGGGACCGTTGTTGACCAGGACAATGGGGACCCGAAGGAGGAAAAAGGATTGCTAGGAGATATGTGCGGAATACCCTTAATTTTCATCCTGATCATAATAATCGTGATAATTATCGTCATTGTAATTCTAGTGAAACGTCGAATATAATAGGAACTTCATACTTATCATACTTTTTATACTTTATGGCTCTTCCCGGCTTTGAATCTTCATTATCCAGATATGATATAAATACACCAATGAAAAGAATATGATTGTAAATGATACCATGAAAAAGATATTAGCATATCGGAGACCGAAGCTGGGCCTTACAAAAACGACATACAACATTGCAGCTCCATAAGATAGTATCAGAAATAAGGCTGTGATCACAAGAATCACAGTGAACTTCGGCTTGTCGATTTCCTCGAACATGTATTTAGAATCAGGTGTTGGTGCGTATTTATAGTTTTTTAGGAATTAAAGAAAAGCCCATTATTTAAATCTTCTCCAACTGGCTCACAATGCCCTCTGCGATCTTGAGCCCGATTGTTGGAATTGTCTCCAATCTTCCCGCAGGTACACCTTTGAGCTCGTGGATATTATGAAACCCTGCTTTATTCAGGGCTCTGGCCCTTACCCTTCCAATCTGCTCCAGTTGTATAAGGCTCATTAAGTCCTTTTTTATCCCGTATCTCAACCTTACGACCAGCTCCTCAATGCAGCTTGAATAAGGGCATTTGAAAAGTCTTGCCAGTTCCAGCATTGAATAGGTGATCCACTCCGCAGTCTCAACCTTGTTTCTGATATCTCCCGGGCCCACATTGAACTTTCTTACGATCTCATCCTCTGAGACCTCGGAGATCCAATCCTCGAGAAGGGACGCTGTTTTCACCTCAGCAAGGAAATAATCGAACTCACCGTCATCTTTGGGTACCGGAAGAAGAAAATCTTTCTCGTGCTCCGCAACCTTTGCAGAGACCCACCCATAATCTCCTCTCCCGAGATACAGCTGGAACATATCGGGTGTGGAACTTACTGCCTGCAGAATTGGAAGCTCCATATTAACTTTGGAACTTAAGTTCTCGATTGCAGTTCTCAGGCGAACCGCAGAAAGCGGGTCAATATAAAGCGATGATGTCTTCTTTCCGAATTTTGTGGCTAACAATTTATCCTCATGCTCTATAAGATCGTTCTCCTCCAAAAAAATCAGCGTGCTCTGGATTCTTCCCGATATGGTCCAGATATCTTCCAAATATGCAAAGAAGGTACCTTGTATGAAGATGTCTATCTCCTCATCGGTTTGTGCAATCTCGGATGCGATAAGCGCCAGAAGATGATTTCTCAGAGCAGGTTCTGTACCAAGCTTCGAGGTTATGGCCTCTGTGTCAGCAAGAAGGTAGTTTTCCAAAAGAAAGTCATACTCCTTTTCGGATTTTGCCATAAGCACAGCCTCACCCACATCATCGTACTTTGGCCTTCCCGCCCTTCCCGACATCTGCTTTATTTCCAGATTTGGAATTGGGATACTCCCAAGGTTGGGCTCGAATCTCCTGTAATCCCTGATTATTACCCTTCTTGCAGGCAGGTTGATGCCAGCAGCAAGCGTTGGTGTGGCAACAATACATCTGATATGCCCGTTCTTGAAGGCAGTCTCAACAGTCTTCCTCTGCGCATTTGTAAGACCAGCATTGTGAAAGGCGGCACCTGTTTTTATGTAGGAGGCAAGCCTTTTCCCGATAATAGTAGGCTCGGACTGTCTTTCAAGAATATAGGAAGCAACTTCTTCCAAATCCGCAATTTCGTTTTCGGAAAGAATTTTGGCTATCATCTTGCCCACCTTTCCTGCCAGGCTCTCGGTGGACCTGCGGTTGTTCACAAAGACAAGGCACTGAAAACCGGATTTTACAGTGTCCAGAATAAGGGAGTGAACGGCCTCTTTTTGCGCGTCAACTGTATGCACTGAATTATCAGTAAAGCGAATTTCGTTTTGAAGAAAGATGCCTTCTTTTAGAGGGACAGGCCTCCAATCACTTTTTATATGCACTGCCTCTAGCCAATCTGCCAGGTCAGCCGAATTCTTGATTGTTGCGGAAAGTGCTATTATCTGGGCATTTGGATTGATCTGTTTGAATCTTGCAAGTATCACCTCTAAAGTGGGTCCCCTTGAGGTATCGTTAATCAGATGCACCTCATCTGCTACTATCAATTCCAGTTTATTGAGCCAGTCCACCTTGTGGCGAAGCAGGGAGTCCGCCTTTTCAGAAGTTGCAACAAGAATATCGAACTTTTTAAGGGTGGGGTCGGGGATATCGTAATCCCCCATTGAAATGCCCACCGAAACACCAAGGCTTTCGAATTCCTTCAAATCCTCGTATTTCTCTGAGGCCAGGGCTCTCAATGGAACTATATATAATACCTTACTGCCCGAAATCGCCCATTTCAGAGCGGCAAGGTACGCTACAAGTGATTTTCCTGAGGCAGTAGGCACTGCCATTACGAGATTCATACCCTGCAGGGCGTATTCTATTGCCTCCTCTTGCGGGGGATATAACTCTTCAATCCCCTGCTTCTCCAGTTGCGATACGATTCTTTTGTCAATATCAAGCTCGGAGGGCTTCATAACCTGGTTGATAGGTTT
>CBDVCK010000236.1:0-6135 GCA_965372465.1 uncultured Thermoplasmata archaeon
CATAGTTACTATTTAAACACCGTCATCGCCATAGATATGGGTTGGGGTTGGTCCTGTTGCATCAGGCACTGCACCAGTCTCCCACCACAAACCATCACTTGAATTGAAATCCCATTCGTAGGATTCGATTGTGCCGTCTTGGTCGTAGGAGGCTGAAGCATCGAATTGGACAGGGGAGCCTTCGTTGATGGTTTGGTCGGGGCCTGCATTGGCAATAGGTAATGAATCTTCTTCAAGAACATTTATGATGCAGGTGTCTGTATCCGTTGAACAATTATTGTCTATGACTTCGAGAATAACCGTAAAGTTTCCAGAATTATTGAAAATATGTGATGGACTTATTCCAATTTTCTGAGATGTCCCGTCACCAAAATTCCACAAATAGAAGTTTATTGTTCCATCCGGATCATAGGAGTCTGAACCATTAAATTGAACAATTTCTCCAACATAAACAGTTTGATCTGAACCTGCGTCTGCCACTGGTTTTATATTCCCATTCATCCCTGGATTCATTAAGGGATAATTATCCTGTCCGTTACTAAATGTGTAAGGGGTATCACCGATTCCATCACTTCCTATAATATCTTGATTTGGTCCATTATATAAATCAACCCCAGAATAATCACACCAATAATTACCACCTGCAGGATAGCCATTATCCCAGTAGTTTGAATAAGAGTCATATGCCTGAATAGTATTTCCCATGAAAATATTGTGATGGATGAGATTATTAATGGAGGGATAGGGTATGTAGTATTCTATGTATTCTCGAATCCATATACCATACCCATTATTCTCAAGTAGACACCCAGTTATTGTGTTGTTGTTAACCTCCATTTCAAGGAGTATTCCTACGCCATTATTTATACAAGAACTTTCCGCAATACAACAATTATATACGCTAGCATGAAATCGAATACCATAGTTGTTATCATAGGCAGTGCAATTTTCAATTTTATTGAATTTTCCATGCATTATCTGAAAGCCAAGATGATTAAGTGTGGAATAACTATCTCTAATATGGTTGTAATCCCCCTTTCTTATGAAAATTCCGAAAGTTCCTGTATTGTTAGTAATGCAATTTATAATCCGGTTCCAATCCCCATTGACCTCGATTCCATAATTTCCATTGTTAATACAAACAATATTTTTTACGAAATTATTATCGCTATGAACATAAACCCCCCTATAAGTTTCCTCTGAAAGCACATCTGAAATCAAATTATTGTTTGAATCAATCTTTACCCCGGAATCGGAGAAGGTTGTTCCAGTGTTTTGGACTTTAAATCTCGTAAGTTCAACAGATGGAGCTGTTATTTCAACAACACTTCCAATTCCTCCACCATCAATGATGGTATTTTCTTTATCTTCTCCTTGTAAAATTAAGGACTTGTCAATGATAACATTCTCTTGGTAAGTGCCATTAAATACATATATAGTATCTCCGTAACTCGCGGCATTCACTCCTTCTTGGATTGTATTGTATGGATGTGCAATGGTTCCATCTTCTATCCCACTTATGTTGTCGTCATCTACATAGATTGTTCCACCTAGAGTTGAACTTGACTGCCCAACATTTTGTGTAAATGAAGCAGAAATGGTTGTTATCATCAACAAACATATAGCTAAACTCAATGCCCTACTTTTCGTATTTATCCCCCCTCCATGAAGAATAAATGAACCTGGAGGCATATAAAACCTTCCAAAAGAGCCGAATTGGGGTGTTTTAAAAGCTTTTATTCTCTATTTCTCAAACCAAATATTGAATGAAGAAAAAAAGAAGGTTAAGAAATATCTTGCCGAATCGCACACATTTTTTCGCAGTAAGGGGGCTTATGCCCGCAATCTGACACGTTTATTTACCCTTCTAATCCCCTTTCGGATTCACAGAATCTGTCTCCACCATCAAAACAATGGTTCTTTCCTGAGCCCTTGTCCGATGTTCAACCCCTTTGGGAATCGTGTATCCCTGATTCTGATTCAATTCAACTGTTCCATTTCGTAAATCCAAAAGAAGTTTTCCCGAGATAACATAAAAGAATTCATCTTCGCCATCATGATGATGCCAGTGAAACTCACCCTCGAAAATCCCAAGTCGTACAAGAGAATCATTAACGGTACTCAGGGTTGTATTATACCATTTCTCTGTACATGCTTCCACGATACCTGGTATGTCGATAATCTCCGACTGTCCGATTTTATCACTCATGGCGAATCACCCCAAAATTGTAAATTGGATTATAATGGAGTAATCACTGACCATTAATATGTTCTTCGGAGGCTCCATTTATTCAAAACGATAACATATGAAATAAAAATAAATACCGCTATTGTAATTACTCTCAATTAAAATATCTGGGATTATATATACAAATGAAGGGAGTGGATCATATTAGAAAAACATTTTACCATCGGGTACTTCTGTTTGTACTTATCGGAATCTTCTTACTGTTGTTTTCCCCAACTGTTTCAGCCCAGCAAACCACTATCACGGATGCCATCAGCTCAGGGGACATAACCACCACAACCGCAAGTACAGGGTGGGCCTCGGGTCATATTGCCGATATGCAGATCACATCAACTGCCAGCTCTGACATAACCCTGGACCTTGATAATTCGGGCCTTTACGGTATGGTTCTGGAAAATTCTGATGCAACTGAACAGGACGAGGTAATTACCGATACTCCTGGTGTATACCCAAGCCCCATTTCAACCACATATACCTCTGCAGGTTCAGTTACACTACCTCCCGGTGAAACCGTTACAATTCCAATTATCGGTTACTGTCTGAATTTTGATCTGGCAACTCCCACTGAAGGCAATGAGTTCAGCCTAACCACTACATCAACAAAAACAGATATCACCCAGATCAGCACGGTTTTGGATACTCTCGAAACCTACACATTTCCAGGCAGTTATTCCACAAGCACTATCCAGACAGTAACTCAGCTTGCAATATGGACAGCACAACCTGAAAATGTCAATAGACCTCTTTCCGAATATACGAACAGAGATTACATTGTTAATGATAATGAGCTTTCAACTGTTCGCAATATTCTTGATCTCAGCGGTAAAGACACCGAGAACATTGCTACTTTTTCCACTGAAAGCCTGACCACTGATGGAGGAGGTTTTCTGGGATACCCCTGGGGATATCCATGGGGACTGCCCATTGGACAGATACCTTGTTATTTATTCCTGCTTTTGGGATTTCCATTGGTCCTATCCTTCTTGTTTTCCAGGTTAAGAAGAGTGTTTCGCAAGCCAAAACCTAAGGCTCCACCGTCCAGGCCAGATGGGAAAAAACACGTCCGACCTACAGGGCCTGCTGCAGTATCCAAGCCCAAGTCAAAGGACTGCGACGAGCTGATCAGAAAATGTAAAGAGGCTCGTAAAGAGGCGGAGGCTGCCAAAGAGGCAGCAAAATCTGCAAAGGAGAAGGCCAATGATACTTACTTTGATTATGAACAAGCAGGTGAGGCGTTAGGAGAAGCTGAAGAGGAGCTTTCGGAAATCAGAGAAAATCCTCCTGATGAAGGTTCATTTGTGGAGATGGATGGCCTTCGCATTACCTCGGCGGACCTGAACCTAAGAAAGGAGGCATCCAAGGATCTGTGGAGCCAGTATCGCCAGGGAGACATCGATGCCAAAACCCTTGAAAAACGCTGGGAGGAGCTAGGTGAGCATGATGCCTTAAAAGCGCTGAGAAAAAAGGATCAGGAATCTCGTACAGAGCAGGCAAAAGAGGCGGTTGACAAGGCAAAGGAAGTGGCAATGGAGGCAAAGGTCGATGCCAAGGAGGCCAAGAATGCAGCTGATTCTGCTATTAAAAATGCCGACAAGGCTGCAGATCTGGTCGATAAACTCTGCAAGGCAGCAGAGGATTGCATAAAAAGAGCCCGCGCCGAAGCAGCCAGGGTGGCAACAAAACCGCCTGCACCAGTTACAGGAAAGGCTGATGCTTCGGACGAGTTCGAAGGCGAGGCAGAGGCCCCTGAGGGTGAATCCGAAGAAACCCAGGAGACTACAGAAGAGACAACGGAAACCACCGAAGAAAGAGATGAAACAGACAAATCCGAAACCTTGGGCGCGGCAGCTATAGTTAAACCTGAAACAACATACTTCGGTCCCCGCCTTGGAGAACCAGGATTGGAGCCTACAAGAACCAGAACAAGACCCGTGGAACCCACCACAGAGGGAACAACAGGTGATATCCAAGACAAGCCGGATTCTACCAGGACGAGGGGAAAATCGGGGGATAAAACTAGGACCAGAGGAGGCACAACAGAGACTCCACCGGAAGAAAGTGTAATTGATACACCTCCCACTGCTGCTGTGGCAACAGAAGATCAAAAAGCCCCCAGATGTGGTCTGGATGTAACAAAGATGTATCTTAAGGCACTCAATGATATCGCTTCCAGACTGCGTCATGAATATCGAAGTGCCCCAGGGGGAGCATTTACAGATTTCTGGGGAGCCAGAGCTGCATATGGAATCACCTTTTTGGCTGCCAATGGAATGGAGATGGATTTCTATGTCCCCACTTCTTCGGGATGCCCCACCCAGAAATGCCAGCACACTGTAACCCTCATGGGAGAATGCGTCGTGAGTCATACATTAAATGATCTGATCTATGGACTGTGCGCTGGATTCTTCGGTGTCCCGTCAAGTATACAGAAAGCAGGGGGGCACTTTGCTGAATACGTATCCTATGGAAGCTTTGACCCTGAGGTCTCGCAGCAGATATATAAGGCGGGTTCGGAACTCGGGGAGATGATCAGGGATAGACCAATTGATATCGGCAAAAGCGACCTGGGGGTAACTGTAATGCAAATCGATTTGATAAAAAAACCGGACTGTTTACCCTGCCCAAATCCCGCAACAGGCACAATAGATGGCCATGATTTCACTAAACATGACTGGATCTGGCCCTAGACAAAAAAAATGAGGATGATAACATGAATAACAGCCAAAAGACTCCTTCAAATTCCGAATATACAGCTGCAGATCAAATAGAATTCTTGATTGCAGGAATAGAGGAGCAGCGAAAGATCATCGACAGGAACCTTAATAGCCCTGCCAGGTGGCGGGGATTGGCACGGCGCGAGCTTGAGGGACGGGAGGCCTCTGATGTCCGTAAGCGGCTTGCCATTGCCTATGACGGCCTTTTGGAAAAGGCCAAGAACAAGGCACCATTGGATGTGGATTTATTATTGCAGATGCACAAAGACGTGGCAGATGGAGGACAGTTTCGCTCACGAGGTGTTCGAGTGGGAAAGCACGACCCCGTAAGAAGACCCCACAGCTCCAAGGTTCCTTCCCTTGTTGAAAAGTCTTTGGAGAGAGCAGAAGACGGTGTTGAGCCAACCCCTCTTGCTGCTTCCCGCCTACATCTTGAGCTTTTGATCATCCATCCTTTCAGTGACAGCAACGGGCGGGTGGCAAGGCTTGCTGCTTCCTTCATGTTGATGCGCCAAGATTTTTACTCCACACTGCTTTCTGCAGTGGAGCAGCATTTTCAGGTACAGCCCAAAGCCTATGCAAGAGCCTTTAGAAGTCTTAAATCCGGAAAGGAGAAAGATCATGCACAGTGGTTGATTACAGCCTTGCAGGCCATGATGTTCAACTCCATGAAGGCTGCCTGGTTCAGAACCCGGCAGGATGAATTATCCAAAGCTGCAGAAATTGTGGAGATTGACGAAAAAAAGCAGGTCAGGGTCATGATAGACTATGAACTGGGAAAAGATAACAAAGGCACCAAATCGCTTTCCAATGTCCTCAGAAAGTCCTCGTCTCCATTAACAAAAATCGCAAAAGGAATGCGAACTGATGAGCGAGAGGCTCTTGTTGTGCAGGTCGAACGGCTCAACCAGGAGCAACTGGATGAGGGATTAGAAGAAGACAGGTATGTTGTAGCCATGCTGGATGCACTGAAGAAGGGAATGTAATACACATTATTACAGGATTACAGATGAGCCGCACCAAGTGAGTTTAGGTTCTTTTTTAACACTTTTTAGCAAGAGGTTGATTCTATTCATTTTGTTGTCTCTTTACTGCTCTCACTGTTACAACCAATTTAAGTGACATATTATTTAATACTCAGATTATAATAAACTCTGGACAGTATAAATCAAA
>CBDVCK010000237.1:0-6133 GCA_965372465.1 uncultured Thermoplasmata archaeon
CTTCCCAACCATCAGGCATCCAGTCGTCGTCATGGTCCCAATCAGTTGGGTTAGTCTTTGCGCGGTACTCGCCGTAATTGTCGAGGCCGTCATTATCTGGGTCTCCGTATCTTCCATTATCGCCATCAGGATCATGGGCATCCAGGTATTCGTAGTCAAAACCATCTGGAAGCCTGTCATTGTCTGTATCCCTTTTCCTTGGGTTTGTATGCGATTTTCGCAGTTCATAAGAATCCCAGAGACCATCTCTATCTGTGTCGGCAACAAGTGGATTGGTCAGAATCGACAATTCCCCCACAAACACTCCCTCTGAAACATCATAATAGATGTAATGTTCTCCATCAAGGAATAGATATAAAGATAATCCCGCAACAGGTGTGATAGTAGCTGTAATATTATACCCATCCAAAAGATAGTCTCCATCAGTATCGGGATTATCAGGATGCAGCCCGTCCCAGTAAACTCCCCTGGTCTGGTTCCATACGGGAGGCATTCTGTATTGATACTCGTAGATGTTGGTCAGTTCATCAAAATCCAGGTCTTCTAAAGAATCGTTTTTAAGAGCGTCAAGGTCGTATTGGGATTCCCACCCATCGGGCATGCCGTCGTCATCTGAATCGTAGACCCAAGGGTCTGTGCCGTTCCACCAGACTCCAAGGGGCATGGAGCCATCGGTTGCAGTAGGTATCCAATTGGTTGTGATGTTGTAGAAATACTCAAATGCGTTAGCAAGGCCGTCATTATCAGGATCTCCAAGGCCGTTCTCTACTCGCGGGTCAAAGGAATAGAAGACCTCCCACCCATCAGGCATGTTGTCGGAATCCGTATCAAATTGAGTTGGGTCTGTGCCGTCCCAATACACGCCATAGGATTGGTTCCAGTAGGAGGGCATACCGTAAGTGTACTCTTCGACGTTGGTCATTTCGTCATTGTCTAGATCGGAATCTGAATCATTAATCGCCCAGTTTAATTCTGAGCTGTACTTGACTTCCCAACCGTCAGGCAGGGAATCGTTGTCTGTATCGTATAAAAGGTTGTCAGAGCCGACATCCCACTCCCCCGGGAATCGACTGCCGTCGTAGTAAACCCTGAATTCTTTAATGAAATCATAGGCCTCTTCGCCTTTAGAGGCGACAATATTATGGCCGTCAAGTAATCCGTCTCGATCAGTATCTGGAGTTGCAGGATGAAGACTCAAAGGCGGCTCGGCGCCATCCAATATCCCATCGTAATCGGTATCCGCTCTAAGGGGGTCAGTAAAATAATCATGAACCTCAGGGCCGTCCAAAAGTCCGTCCTCGTCTGTGTCCTGCTTGTAGGGATTGGTCCAGAATTTAACCTCATCGCCATCAGACAATCCGTCATTATCGTAATCTGGCCAGTAAGGATCAAGCTCCTGCCTGCTAACCACGAACTCGTCCAATAGTACGTTAGGTCCTGAATCGAAAGTGAACGTAGCAGAATAATTCCCTGGATCCAATTCTAATGTGACCTCGAAGTATCGCCTCTCAAGGATTTGGGTTTCCGATTGCCAGAGCGTCGCATTCCCTGTGGTCATTTCAACATCGACATCAATACCTTCTCTTGAAAGCGAGATATTGCACTGGGTTGAAGGTTCATAATCATGGGTCCTGTTTACGGTTGTTGAGAACTTGACCATATAGTTGGCCTCTTCCTCGATTGGGAAGTCCTCTGAATGGGCCCCTGTCAACTCAGTCTCATTATAGACATTCCGGTAAACATTGAAGAAGCCGAAGACCTCGCCGTAATCGCCTAAACCGTCCCAATCGCTGTCTCCTTCAGTGGGGTCAGTCCCGATTATGAGTTCCTCGCCGTCCAGAAGCTGATCAGAATCAATATCCGGGTTCTTCAGCCTTGCAATCGCCTCTTGGGAATCAAAGCCTCTCAGCAGCCAGTAGTTGTACTCTGCGCCGTCCCAGAACTTGTCCTCATCAGAATCCACCCTGGTAGGTGATAAATAATTGGCCTGCTCGAATGAATCATTGAGCAGATCGAAATCGGTATCCGGGTTTACGGGGTTGGTGCCTTTTCTCTCCACCATCATGTAATCGATGTTGACCCATCTCTCACCCTTGCCCATGTCAGTTATTATTCTGAAGGAGGTCTCGGAGATGAGCTGGGTCGTGAAGTTATATGTAATTCTCTCACCGTCAATTTCGTAATCATACGTGGTATTGACCTCGTCGATATAGAAGTAGATATTGTCATAGACATCCTCAGTCAAGTCACCGTAATGCGAGAAGTTCCCGAATACCGTGAAATTATACAAGCCCGGATGGTAATCCAAGTTCATGAGATACTGGGACTCGTTGTCATAAAAGGACTTCTGGATCGTCTCGTTCTTGTAAAAGTAGGTGCAGTAGACCTCCTGGCCATCCAACAAAAGATCCTCGTCCGTATCCCTAATCGAGGGCTCCGTGAGGTAGATGAAGAACTCCTCTGAATCTGTAAGCCAGTCCCAGTCTGAATCCTCTTGAGTCGGATCTGAGTGGGCTATGTACTCCAGAATGTTCACCAACCCGTCGTTCTCAGGGTCGCCAAAGGTACCGTTTGGTCCAGTACCATTGAGTGGGTCCAAGCCGTAAAGCTCTTCCCAGTGATCAGGTAAAATATCGCCGTCTGCGTCCATCACGATCTCAAGTTCCGCAGAAGTGGAAACAGAAACCTCTCCGTCAGTTATAGTCAGGGAAACATTATGAAGCCCTGAGAAGGAATACACGTGGATAGGATACCATTCATAACTTGTGGTGCCGTCGCCGAAGTCCCATGTGAGGTTCAGATCAGGTATATCCGAGTATGTATCAGATATCTCGGGTGTGAATCCCGCTTTCGAGCCGTAACATATGCTGTTCGAGAGCGCAGCTTCAGGTGGGATGTTCAGAACCTCGATATCTATTATAGCTATATCCACATCGTTGTCGTCATCATAGACAGACAGTGTGACTGAATAAACACCACTGGATGTGTACACATGGTCCACATCCAATCCTCTGGAATACATCCCCTCCCCGAAGTCCCAGTGATAGCGAAGGGCATCCATATCAGAGGTATTGTCAGTGGAATTTACGGCACTGAAACCAATTATTTCATCCTCGATTACTGAAATCCTGTCCACAGTGATATCTGCAACTGGCTGTGAGTTGACGACCTCGATGGTCCCAAGGTAAATGCCGCGCCCGTAATCATCATCTGTCACAATCAGCTCAACGGAATAGACATCGGCATACTCGAAAGAATGTGAGAAGTTCGTGCTGTTAAAGATTGACCCGTCGGAAAGATACCAGATATAACTCAGGGATGAATTATCAGATTGGGTATCCAGGCCGATTCCAAAGAAGTCCACTACCTGATCCTCAAAAGCTGTCAATTCAAAGATTGCATCAACCTCGGGCTGGAAGTTGAGGACCGTAACAAGAATTGTGTCCCTTGCCCAATACCCCTTGTCATCCACTACCGTAAGAGTGACCGTGTATTCCCTGGATTGTGTGTAGGAATGGGTTACGATCTCGCCTTCAGCATCCATTGTTATCCCGTCACTGGAATCGAAATCCCAGAAATAGGAAACGATGCCATTGTAGGCGAAGGACAAGCTAGCGTCGAAAGTTATGATCTCATCTTCATAGGCGGTTATATCAGGTCCGGCTTTTGCTATAGGTTGGGATTCGCAGACCACCACAAGGATAGAATCTACAGAATAATCTCCACCTGTGTCCTTGACCGTGAGTTTGGCCACATATATGCCTGGAAATGTATAGACATGGCTTGTGCTTTCCCCCGAATCCGTTCCTCCATCGCCGAATTCCCAGGAATATTCAACAATTGCAGTATCGGTTACCGCATTAAAGGCTATTGGCTCCCCTGCGAAGCCTTCCTTATCATCACCTGCATCTGCAAGCACGGTCCCCGAAATTTCCGCGGATGTGAAATCGGAATGTGAATCACCGCTCTCGTCGGTCACAGTAAGAGTGACGATATAGTAACCTGGAATCTGATATTCGTGCATCTCTACCATATCATTCCCGAAACTGCCGTCGCAGAAGTCCCAGAGATAGGTAAGATCCTCACCATCAATATCGTACGAAGATGCGGCCTTGAATTTGATCTTCTCCCCTATATCTGCGGTTACGTTGCAACCTGCATCAGCAGTTGGATAGTGGGCCGAGATCCTCACCAGTGTGGAATATGTATCAAGGGCACCGTCATCATCCAAGAGGGTCAACAGCACCTGGTGGATGCCATCATCTGAATACTGCTTTTCAACTACAGGCGCAGTTGAGGATGTACCGTCCCCGAAATCCCAATTGTATTCAATAATGTCACCGTCATTATCATTTGAGGCTGAACCATCGAAGGTTATCACACCCCTTGAGAGGACATTGTTGATCTCGTAGGTCTTCTGTTGGTAGATACCATCGTTGAGATTGAAATTATAGAAAATTGTCTCTGCCCAGCCTTCCAAAGTAATGTTCACCCAACTGGGGTTGGAGCCGTGAAAGTTAGGGTCGTTGAAGAACTCGAACTCCACCCTTAACTCGTTTCTATTCCTGATGTCCAGGCGCGATGTGAAATTCTTGCTCTGCTCATCCGGATCCCCTGGGACCCTTACGATATCCAGGCTGTCGATCTCGTATCCATCTCCAAGGACACTTAATTCCACTTTATGCCATTTCTCTCCGGCAACCCTCAGTCTGAAGGTGACATCCTGATATATCTCCACAGAAGGTATGGGCAGCTTGTTCAAAACAGTGATTACGCATTCGTCTGTGCTCACAACCCCATAGCTGTCGGTCACGGTGAGTGTAACGTAGTAGACTCCGATATCGGCATAAATGTGGGTGGCCACCTCATCGAGGCTGCCTGTGCCGTCACCAAAGTCCCAGATATACTGGACGATATCGTTATCCAGATCGTATGACGAAGAACCATCGAAATCAACTTCCTCACCCTGAAAGACTGTCCTATCTAGCCCGCAATAGGCTACAGGCAGGTTGTTGATGATCTCGATTTGGATTTCTTTTGTATCTGTTGTAAAATCATCGTCAGTGACGGTCAAAGTAGGTGTGTAAATACCTGGATCCCCAAAGTATCTTACCACATTCTGGCGGTATATCTCCCATCCTGAAAAGTCCCATTGATAGTTCATGACCTCGTAATCAGAGGGTGTGTCTATACTGTCGCTTACAATTGCTATCTCAGTGTATTTCTCTCTCTTGATAACTGTGATGTCATTGGCAAGTGCTATGGGGGGTACGTTCTGGGGTGTCACCGTGATCTTGTCCACTCCCATGGCACCGTTATCGTCGGTGGCGATTACCACGACATCGTAATTTTGGCTCAATTCAAAGAACCGCGATACGTTGTCGCCGTAGAGTATCATCCCGTCGCTGAAGAACCAGGTGTAGTTGAGGATCGGAAGATCTTGTGGTGTGTCATTGCCTTTGGCTCCGAAGAATACTGTTTCATCTTCAATAATGCTAACTGGGGCAACAATCTCCACAGTTGGAGGAATATTGAGGATGGTAGCGTTCACTGAATCCATGCTCACCCTCCCTTCTGAATCAGTTACGGTCAAAGTAACTGTGTATTCTCCATCGTATTCATAGCTGTGGTTGACCTCCAAACCATAATCATTGGAACCATCGCCGAAATCCCAGGTCGTATTGGTGATATTGCCCAATGAATAGGATCTGAAGGTGATATTTTCATTGGGGGCAGCGGTTACATCCATACCTGCTATTGCAATGGGGAGCGGGTACATTGGCTCGTCGTAAATGTGCTCGTACACCCTTACCCTGAATTCGAAGGCTGAAACCTCATCGTAGGACCGTAGAACGATGTGGCTCGTCCCATTTGGCACCCTCTCGTCGAACTCCGTACCCTCGACGTATCTTGATATGCTGAAATCGGATATGGAGAAGAAGAAGGATTCTTCCTCACTTGACCCAGTAACCCTATACCAGCTTGTACCTGGCAGTGACACCATGACCCCACGCGTTTCTCCGTATTTTTGATAATACATGTCCCCTTTTATGCTGAATTCATCAAAACCCTGTACGATGCCGTTTCTTTCGATGCTGTAGATTGTCATTTTCATGCCTGCGTAAGCATTGAA
>CBDVCK010000238.1:0-6067 GCA_965372465.1 uncultured Thermoplasmata archaeon
GGACAAGGGAGTGGAAAAGAGGATAGAAGAGCTGGTTAAAAGCAAAGAGTGTATTCAGCTCATTGAGAGAGCAAAATCGGCTGGTGGTGTTCTACAGGTATTGGATGATATGCTACCTGACTTAAGACCTCACTCCTTGTCCAAATTCCTTTCTCACCTTCATCCCTTCTACCAAAGGGCAGAATACAGGACCAGGGAAGACTATCTTCAATACCTCAAACAGGCTTACGGATTCATGTTGACACCTTTGGAGGTTCCTCCGGGTAAAATGGTCGGTCTTTTCTTTCCGCATTATAAGAAGAACTGGTCACCGTCACGGGACAGCGCGCAGGAGCTTTTAAAAAAATTCTATGTGGAAATCGAACTCATTTCAGATCTTTCACCTTCAGAGTGGGAGGAGGTGGCAAGCGCTTCAAATCCGGAAGCCGTACTGGTGAGACTGCTTTATAAAATGAAATTCACGTCTGATTTTGAGGATTTTCTCAGAAGGATTCCATGGATTGTAGCAGAGGATGTATACTCAGCTCCAGGTTTGGATTTAATATACAGAAGAGCACCCGGTCATGTGATGCCCAAAAAACCCTTTGGTGTTGGTGAGAATTTTATAAAGAAGTTGGTACAATCCAGCCTAAACGAACAGACCTACACTGTTCTTGCATCCGGTCAAGAAAAAATTGCGCTTCGGAAAAAAACCCAGATTATCGATATGATAGGTTCTGAGGGAGAGGTTCATATGGATTCCTTCATAGGAGTTTCCAAAATAGAGCGGGATTTTGTAATTCATCAGCACATCGTGATATGGAACAATCCTGGTTTTGAAAGGTTCCAAAAGTCAACCTTCCTCGAACGATTGGTGTTCGCAAGACCACCGGAATTTCTCGCTGCAATCAGAGAAGAGGCTATTCCGCTTGAGATACCTTTTATCAAGAAAAGATCTCATATTGCTCGTAGGTAGCAAACGAAAACGGAATCATTCATAGAAACCTTTATTTTCCCTTAATACTATAGGGGTTGGATAAATCATCATAAATCGTTTTATCGACGGATGGTGGATGGGATGCTAGATGAAGATATTCTGACTGAAATGTCAAAGGAAATTGAAGAGGTGTCAGAAGGAGAAGACCATCAAATTGACGAATCCTTGATTTTTACAAAGGATGTTACAGTGGATCTTGGCCAACTAGAGGATTTGCTATATTGCACAAAAGAGCTCTTTAAAACCGGAAAATATTTCAATTTTTTAGACCATATCGAGAATACCATTGACATCGGTGAAGTAACCCTGAAACGATATCAAGCTAAGGGTCTGTCCTTTGCAATACTTTCCTCTGAGAGATTGGTAGAGTCTCTAGAGGAATTGAATCTCGATACAAAAGAAGCGAATGAACTGCTTTCACAATCGAAAAAATATTTTATGGAAGGAAATTACGAAGAAGGTGGCAAGACCGTACGCATGATAAGAGATTTGACCTTCATATTACGCAACCAGCAAAGATATAAGGCGTGCGAGATGATAAAAAATTTGGAATCACGCATAAATGAAGCAAAACGGATCGGGGCCAATACAGGTTATGCGGAGCGCAAATTCAACGAGGCAAAACTATTGTTTGATAGGGGTCTTCTTATATTCTGCCAGAAGACATTGGATAAGGCCAATGAAACTCTCAAGGATACAAAGGAGTGTAGAATCTCGGTGATCAAAGAATCCATCGCTTTTGTGGATTGTCTAATTGCTGATGCAAGAGAAATTGGCGTTGATGTTTCCGATTCTGAAGAACTCCTTAACACAGCCAAGTCGCTGTTTTTAAACGAGGAGTTCCAGATGTGCATTCATACAACAATTCAGGCAGAGGAGATGACCACGGATATGATTTCCCGCCAGGTAAAAAAGGCCCAGACCCTTGCAGATTCACTGAATGAGAGGTTCAAAGCAGTGGCAACGGCAATTCCATACACACAGCTTTCATCAGAAAAATGGCAGGGATTTTCCAAGGCATCGGAAGTGAAGAATACCTGCACGACCTGTGAAGGGGAACTGGAGTACATCCACAGATATAGGCGGTGGTTCTGCTCAAACTGCGTGAAGTATCTGTAATTAAATTTCAGGTGGAGGTGGCGGGACCTTTCGTTGAGTGGATATCTTTTTCTCCTCTTGGGGAATTTTAGAAGGTTACGAAGACTTTTGAGCAGGTGGAACAAGGAGCCTTTGTTGAGTTTCCAACTCATCTTTCTTCTTTTTTTTCATAAACATGTATCCCCCCAAGCCTCCGGCGATTCCCCCGATTACGGCTCCTGCTATCACCATTATTATCAAACCGTCTAAAAATGAATCTGTTTGAGGCTCGTTTATGATTTCAAAGGAATTTATGGATAGGGTAAACGTGGATTCATATGTGTCATAGGTGGAGGGTGTTGCAGTGCATGTGATTACAAAGACTCTCTTGTAACCTTCGGATACGATGAGGGTCTGAGACATTCTGAAAATCGTGCCCTGTAGCGGTAAATCGATAACGTAAGTAACTGACCAGTGTCCGTTTATTATCCTGGCTAGAGGTTGCGCAATTACGTTCATATCAGGATATTGTCTCTCCAATTCATCCAATGCTTCCTCTGCAAGCTCTTTTACAAACGCCTGGGTATCCTTTACTCCGCTCTCTGGTGTGGAAGCCACATTTATATTCTCCCGTACATCATCCTCCACAGAATCTAAATAGGCCACATCCACTCCTATTATATCGTTTTTCACCCAACCGTTTGGAAAAAATATGGTGTAACGATTACTGGAATCTGTGTACTGAACACCCACTGCAACTGGTGAAAGCACAAGTATAGCTGCAAGCAATGTAAGTACTAGCAGAATAGTATTACATTTTCTTAATCTCATCTTCATCGTTGAACCCCCCTATTCCCTATAAGAAGGGGCAACGTTTTCAATTGATATTAATTTTATGGGATTATTCCCCAAAAGATGCTCTGAACCATTTAAGATGTCTCTGTTTCTACTGCCATTTTCTGCGCGAATTCTTTGGCTGCATCACCAACACTCTTTGCAAATGAGATGAACTCCGAGGGCATCAGTATAATTGTGGAGGTATTATGCTCGATTCCAACTTCGGATATCATCTGCAACCTTCTGAGCTCAAGTACAATTGGGTTCTTGCTGATTTCCTCTGCCGCACCTGCCAGCATTGATGCCGATTCCAGTTCTGCCTGTGCCTTTATTATCCTTGATCGTTTATTCCTTTGAATTTCCCAATCTAAAAATCACGGCACGTTCGTATTCCTTCACCACCCTTAAACCTGATAATCCTAATCCGCCTATGAGCAATACAATTAAAAAACCAAAAAACACAGCCAGAATTCCGATTTCTTCCATTTTATCACACTCCTTTTTTTTCTATAGACCCGTTTATTCTTTGCTTGCTTTTGGTTAATATTTTTTTGCGGGACAACCGTGGGATGCCCCTAAAAACCGGCTCTATTCAATACATTCCAAAGGGGGTTAAAGACCCTTCAAATTTGAATATCTACAGAAAACCTCACATCAAAATAGTTAAATACAAGCAATTGTGATTGCATTTTCGTGGTAGGATGTGCGAATCGGCTGTGTTCATAAACGAAAAAGGAGAATTAAAAGAGATTATGAAAGAGGTAGCAAAAATAAATGTAATGGGAACCAAGGTGATCTGTATCGGACTTCTGGGGGATATGAAAGAGATAGAAGATGCGCAGATTATTGAGGCGAATTTGATGGAGCATAGGATCGTTCTTGGAAAGATATAATGAGCTGGCTCCTTTATGAAAAAACCGCAAAATCACCCGACCTTTAATATCCCTTTCTCCTTTTAAGACAAGACTATATATATTATAATTATTATTCTAAATATTCACACATTCTAGGTATTGCGATAATATATACCAGGGGGAGTCATGGTGCAACGACAAATCATTCCAGGAAGTTTTCAAGTATTCCATCCCTTGGCTATTTGGTACCACCATTTAAACGGTTGTGATGAACATGGAAGAGAATGATAAATCAAAGGGAAAGCTCGTAAATGAACTTAAGAAGATGCAAAAGGAGCTTAATGAGCTTGGAGCGTCCGAAGAGAAGTATCGTACCCTTTTTGATAATGCATCAGATGCGATATTTACAATGGAAAAGGACCAGTTTATAGAATGCAATGAAATGACTCTTAAGATGTTCGGTTGTGAAATGGAGGACATTATGGGTCATAACCCATGGGAATTCTCTCCTCCCCAGCAACCGGATGGTAGTTCCTCCGAAAAAAAGGCAAAGGAACTAATTAAATCAGCCTATGAAGGGAATGTCCTGAGATTCTACTGGAAACACATAAAAAAGGATAAAACACCCTTTGATGCCGAGGTTTCGCTGAACCTCATGACCATGGGTGATAGGAAATTTTTACAGGCCATCGTGCGCGATATTACAAAACGCAAACTTGCAGAGGATTCCATTCATCGTTTAACTGCCATCATGGAGAGCACAAGCGATTTTGTTTCCACTGCAACCTCGGAAAATAGGATTACCTACATAAATTCCGCGGGAAGGAAATTGGTTGGATGGAATGACGATGAGAACCTCGCTGATAAGAAGATCCGCGATGTCCATCCAAATTGGGCCTGGGATATCATAGCCAATATAGGCATCCCTGCTGCAATACAAGATGGCATCTGGGGAGGGGAAACCGCCCTTCTGAACCGAAACGGTTCTGAAATCCCTGTTTCACAAGTTATCATGTCCCACAAATCACCTGCTGGCGAGCTGGAATATCTATCAACAATAATGAGAGATATATCAAAAGAGAAGAAGGCAGAGGAAGAGTTGAAAAGAAGCGAAGAATGGTTTCGGGCACTGATCGAAAACAGCGCCTCTGTATATTCAGTTGTGGATGCCCAGGGGAATGCCATATACCAGAGCCCTTCTTTGGAGCGGGTTTACGGATGGAGTCCTGCGGAGGTTAAAGGAAAACCGATTTTCGAGAGGATCCATCCCGATGATCAGAAACGCGTTGCCCAAGGTTTCAAAGAACTTTTTGAAAAACCTGGAACCATCAGGAGCCAGGAAGTTCGTTATTTGCACAAGAACGGGTCTTGGAGAACTATAGAGGCACTTGGGGCTAATTACCTGGACAATCCTGCTATAAGGGGCATCGTAATTACCTCTCATGATATTACCGAACGGAAACGTGCCGAGGAGTTGCTACAGGAAAGCGAGAAGAAATTCCGGGCTATATTTGATCAGTCAGCCCAATTCCTGACGATTCTATCACCTGAGGGTAAAATACTAGAAGTCAATGAAAAGATCGCTCAATTACCGGGTTTTAAACCGTCTCTTATTGGCAAACCTTTCTGGGATAAGGATTATTGGCCCGACTCACCAGAATTATGGGACTTTATCCATGATTTAGTTCTAAAGGCAAGTAATGGTGAGTTCGCAAGTTTCGAGGCAAGAGAAGTGCATGATAACTTTTTACATGTGACAGATAATATCATATTCCCGGTAAAGGATGACAAAGGAAATATTATCTTCTTAGTTGCTACAGCCCTTGATATAACCGAACGAAAGAAAGCAGAGGAGGCACTTCGGTTATCGGAAGAAAAATTCTCTAAAACATTTCATTCAAGTCCGAATTTGATGGCCTTATTTGATATGAATAATGATCGGATACTGGAGGTTAACGATAGTATTACTAAAATCACAGGATATGATAAAGAAGAAATTATAGGAAAAAGAATGAATGAGCCCGGCTTTTTAATTGAAAAAGAAAAGAGCAAAAGAATCACGGAACTGATGAAAGATACAAATAGGGTAAGAGATACAGAAATAAAAATTAAGAAAAAAACCGGTGAAGAGCGTACTTTATCTGTTTCAGGTGAGACCATTGAGATTGGTGGAAATAAATTTGCTATCATAACTGCCTTGGATATAACTAAACGCAAAAAAGCAGAGGAGGCGTTACGAGAAAGCAAAGAAAAATATCGCGAGCTGGTTGAAAAAATAAATGATAATATATACACCATTGACGAAGAATGGATCATACAAAAT
>CBDVCK010000239.1:0-5951 GCA_965372465.1 uncultured Thermoplasmata archaeon
TGCAGAACATGAGCAAGACGGTTTTAACGATTCCCGGCCCTCTTTCAGCCTTGAGAGCGGAAGTGGCAGATGAGCTAATAGAATCAACAGGAGAGGTCTTCTCTTCCCGAACAATTGTGGAGGATGAGGATTTAACAAAATACATTGTATCAAAAGGTCATCGCACAGTTGTTGTACCTGAAGCAGTTGTGTATACGGACTGCCCCCAGACATTTAAAGCCTTGGTGGTCCAGAGAAAAAGATGGTTCTATGGAAACTACCAGGCCTGGAGAGAGAACAAGGTTCCCCTTCTCAAGCACAGTAAATGGGGTTTTAGATGGGCATTTTTTCATTACTATACGTGGATCACAGGACTGGTTGCCAATCTGTTCCTGTTCCTGGCAATCATTCTCGCGATTTTATTTCCTGCGGTCTCATTGAGATTTTTAACTGTAATCGGAGCATTTCTATTGCTGAGGGGCAGGGTGTTAATAGAGCATCCAAAATCCGAAAGACTGATGAAGGTCTTACCCCTCTCCATATTATATGATGCATTTCTAGGTTTGATGGCCTCATACCTGTTCCTCCGCTATCTTTTGAAGGTAGGAGTAACAATACGGTGGGGAGGTAGAAACCGGCTTGTACACTAGATTAATGAAGAGAGGTATAGAATTGCGATTGAATTCACAAAGAAAAAATTCGAAGATGATCTGGAAATCATGGCACAAGCAGCTTGTGATCGTACTTGCTTTCCTCTTCTTAATTTCATCTATCGTTAGTGTTTCAATGGGTCAACCGTCTTCCGGAGAAGAGCCTTTGGGAGGTGACATAGTTTTTAATGGTGAACTCAACGTCAGTGCTGCGGTAACTACCTGGAAGGGTGATAAGACCGCGGCAGTGAGTTTAACATTTGATGACGGATTGGCCTCCCATGTGGATAGGGCGGCACCGCAGATGAGCTCAAGAAATCTATTTGGTACCTTCTTTGTGACATTGGATCATGTTGGTATAGATTACGGTGCAGAATGGTGGGAATGGCAGTATGTATCTAATTCGGGACACGAGGTCTCTTCGCATACCATTCATCACTGGGATCTACCGACGTTGACACCTGCCGAATTGTGGGAGGAAGTAGTACTTTCTAGGCAGTACATTATGGAGAACCTGTCCGTTTCCTGCGATACCTTCAGCTATCCGTACGGCTCATATGATGGAACGGTCCTGGACCTGGTAAAAGATCATTATCTGTTTGCAAGAGCCGATGATCATAACATCACAGGGCCTCCAGCCCCTGTAAGCAATAATCCCCCTGACCTTTACACGGTTGTACCAGTCAACTTCGGAGCTGTGGAAAGCCCTACCTACATGGCTCAATTAGTGCAGGATGCTGTAAACATGGAAGGCTGGCTTGTGGAGATGATTCATGCAGTGGAGGAAGGAGGATGGGACCCTGTTCCAGAGGTCAATATCACCGCACATCTGGATTACCTGCTTTCAAGAAATGATGATGTCTGGGTTTCACCCTACGGAAATGTGGCCAAATATATTACCGAACGGGAAAATTCCCAGTTGGATATCAATGTGCTTTCGAATCAAAGCTTCAACGTATTTCTGAATTCCACACTTGATAAGACAGTATATGACGAGGAACTCACGCTCAATATCACAGTTCCCATGGATTGGATAGATGTTGTTGTGGAGTTGGATGGAAAAGATTTAATCTTTACTTCCATACCTTATCAAGATAACAGGTCCTTTTTGCTCAACCTTCCCATAAATTCAACTGTTAATATAAGTCAGGCTTTGCCTTCACTGCATTTTGTTGAGGTTGAAGACGGCAACTGCTTCTCACCCGATATCGGTGACAGTGATACAATATTCACGTTCATGGTGAATTACAGCTCACATGCAAACCGCAGCCCGGGTTCTGCTCCCGAGTTTTTATTGGATTTGAATGGTGACGGCGATATACTTGATAGAATCGGAAGCATGGATGAAGGCAGGTATTCAATGGAGAAGCTTGATGTCGCGGACATGGATTACACGGACGGCTGCCTCTACACAATTCAGATATCATTCCCGGTCTTTAGCAAGCTGAATTTCTCATTCAATGCATCTGATGATGTCGGCCAATGGGTTCTTGACCCCGATTTTATGACCATAATGATGCCCGGGCCGATAATCAGGGACCATGTGGTTTTGAAGCCGGGTTGGAATATGATTTCGACCCCGTTCATTCAGGGGGACACAGACCTAACCAGCGTTCTTTCCGAGATAGATGGTCTATACAATATTGTAGAGTGTTATGATAATTCCAATAATGATGAGCCCTGGAGTAGTTACAAGGTTGGTAAATCATTGGGCAACGATCTTGAGGAACTTAACAACAAAAATGGATTCTGGATCTACAGCACCGAGCCTGCAGATACGATTCTGCATTTCAATGGAACCGTCCCAACCGTAAATCAAACAGTACAACTTTACAAAGGATGGAACCTTGTTGGATACCCGTCCCTTACAAGCCACGCAAGAACCCAGGCATTGAACGGTCTTTCATTCGGAACCCTTGTTGATGCGATCCAGTGGTTCGATGCTTCAACCAAGACCTGGCATTTCATGGAAGAGGAGGATTCTTTTGTGGTGGGAAGGGGATATTGGGTGCATTCCAATGTTGAGGTAAGCTGGGAAGTTCCTTTGTGAGTTTACCAACTTTTTCGTAGGTATCATTTATCACGATATCCCCGATGGCTGCATTTTCAAACTCGTTGAACACGCCTTCCTTGCAGAGATTGCACTTGTAAACCGTTTCCTTTCTAACCTTGTCCCCTACTCCCCTTAGTAAAACGCTTCCGCAATCCTGGCAGCGCCACAGAGGAAGAAGATACAATATGTCAAGAGAGTGATTGGGATCCTCGGAAAACATGGAGATGAATATCAGTACCGCAAAGATAACAATATACCACTCAAAAACCCATTTGTCTGACAAATATTTTATGTATAAATGGGCAATAATGCTTGTTTAGTCCTCTATAATTTCAAAATGTTTATAGAAGCGAAAGATTTAAATAGTCTGACAAACATATATAATTTGTCCGACAAATGTCGGTCAAATGTTGGAAAAGTATGATAACGACTTGATTCCCCAACCTAACTTTCCACCTAAACCCGTAAATTCGGGAATTCCGGAGGAACCATACTTACCATCATCGTGAAATAACAAATATAGACAAACGGAGGTGAAAACGTGAAAAAATATTTCAAGAGAGTGTTTATCAGTACCGCAATGCTTTTCTTGCTTTTGGCTTTCATAGCTCCGGCAATATCAGCATCAACCTTCGCAAGCCAAGACCTAACAAGCTACCTCGACCCGAACAACCTAGACTTAGTACAAAAGGTTTATAAACCCCCAATCGAGTCAAAGCCGTATCCAGAAGATAGCTCAATTCCAGAAACCCAAGAAAGCCCACAAGATAGCTCAACTCCAGAAACCCAAGAAGGCCCACAAGATAGCTCAACTCCAGAAACCCAAGAAAGCCCACAAACTAACACAACTGTAGACATCATAGCAGATGAACCTCAGGAAAAAGAAGAACCCGCAATCCCTGAACCCATAGAACCGGATTTAGATTATACAAATGGTAAATCAAATTCCCGGGGTAAAGGAATATTCCATAAATCTGCAAAGAAATCTAAATGAGATCCAAAGGCAGGGGGTTAAAAGCCCCCTTCCTCAATCCATATCTTATCATTGTTCTTCAACATTTTCATCGATCCAATCCCTGGATAGTGACTGTCCAATTATTCGCAAGTAGATCCTCATATTCAAGGGAATCTGCTTCAAATGAGATTGTCATGGTTACAGGTGTAACAAGATCCTGGGAATAATGTAAGGTGCCATCCTTGCTCTCCACTGTGACCCTTACCTCGTCCGGATCAGACCCTTCATCAGAGTCGTCATGGTATTCATCGCTGTCCTCAACGTGCACCGTAAATGTTATCTCGAATATGTAGGCCTCCTGTAGATAGATATGTTCCTTATGCTTAGCACTCCCAGGGTTATCCTCGCTGTTCAACCACCCTGATATCGTCTCAAGTGTAACATCGAAGTATATAGTTTTGGACCTTGCGGGATCATTGGGGAACTCATCACTATTGTCACCGTCACTGTCTACGGTCTCATTGGGGTCCTTCGGAAACTCATCTGCATAGTCCCCGACTCTATCACCGTCCATATCACTTTGTTCTTTTGGATCCTCTGGAAATTCATCATAGGAATCGGGTATTCCATCCCCATCCGTATCTATTTCCGTTTCCTTCCCTGGTTCATCATCCAAACATCCCGCAACAACTGTTAGAATGATGACTATCCAAATAAGAGATACGCTCCTAATATTCTCCATAACCCTCAAAACAAGATATTGATAAGTTTTCTATATGATTGTTTCGGGGGACTTCCCAAGGACGGGTCGGGGGTAAGGTAATTATTGAAGTTAATGGATATGACATAAAGAAACGATTCTTATTAAATACAATTCCCATCCAATCAAAAATTTAATATCGTTATAGATACTACGTCCATTTAGGGTGATTAAGTGTTTAGAGGGAGTTATTTGATAATATTAAGCACAGCTGTGCTTATTTTGACTGGATTGTGTTCTCCTGTCCACGCAGCGGCAGGAGGAGATGTCGAGATTAGCAATGTGAGCAGGTTCAAATTGGATATCATATCAGGTGAAGGGGCAGACCCTTCGCCAAACTGGTATTCCATTAAGGGCGGTGAAATGATATTTCATCCAGTGGACTACACTACCGGCGAAGATCAGTATGATATCGAGTTTGGAGACCTTACTGTAACAGGACCCTTCATATCTTCATTAGCCGGAGGATCACGGGACGAACTCCTGGATTGGCTCAACGGCTGGGCAGACAGTTCAACAACCAAGAGGGTAAGCTGTACACTGGAACTCCTCAGTCCAGAGGATAAACCCGCAAGAACCTATGAATTTCGTGGGACTTTACCAACGTCCTATCAACCACCCTCGGTAACCTTCGGAGACGACAGTTTACTTGAAGAAACCCTTACATTCAAACCCATGTATATCGAATATGCTTCAAAACCGGGTCGAGAGATTTCATATGAACAGGATTTCGAAGGCGAAGTTCTTACCGGACGGGTATTCCATTTTGAGATAGAAGGTAGGGATTTACCACTCTTCACCTGTACACCCGGGGGAATGGAGCTTATTTTGGAAGAAGCCGTTGGCGGCGATGAGCCATGGGACAACAAACCAGGCAAGGGGAAAGGTTCTGACTGGGTCGGAGGCGATGAGCCATGGGACAATAAACCCGGCCTGGGAGAGGGTTCGGAATGGGTCGGCGGTGACGAGCCCTGGGATAACAAACCGGGCAAAGGGAGAGGAGTCAATTGGGTCGGCGGTGACGAGCCCTGGGACAACAAGCCCGGACGAGGCGGCGGCTCTGATTGGGTCGGTGGAGATGAGCCTTGGGACAATAAACCAGGCAATGGAGCAGGTTCTGATTGGGTTGGCGGTGATGAGCCCTGGGACAACAAACCAGGTAAAGGAGCAGGTTCTGATTGGGTTGGCGGTGATGAGCCCTGGGACAACAAACCCGGCAGGGGAAGAGGCGTCAATTGGGTTGGTGGGGACGAGCCCTGGGACAACAAACCCGGCCGAGGCGGTGGTGCTGACTGGGTCGGGGGTGACGAGCCCTGGGATAATAAATTCAACTACATGTATTTCTCAGTTGTAGAGGTCGAATTCGGAACCTGGATCATTCAAAAAGAATACGATAGGGCCGATCAAACGCTCAATAACCTTTATGAGGACTTCGCAAGCGGCAGGCGCACAGCAGATCCTGCGGATTCCGGAACACTGAGTTATTTTGACAGTGCAGGCAATGAGGTACGCAGCATCGATTTCTTTGGGTATGCTCCCAACAATTACGAAATC
>CBDVCK010000240.1:0-5940 GCA_965372465.1 uncultured Thermoplasmata archaeon
AAGAGGATCTTGAAAAGGAATATCCCACTTATTTACAAAAAGGTATTCCAGATTTGGAAAGACCTCCAGCTATTTTAAATATTGAATTTTTAGGAAGATATATAAATGAAATGCAATCCAAAGTGGAACAATCAATATCACTAATGCGGCTTTATGGTGTTGGTAGTATAAGATATATTTCATACAGAATGTATTCCGAATCTATAATAAATGTAGCATCAAGTAGATTATCGGGTAAAAGAACACACAGTACATTGGAAAAATATGTAATATATGAAGGGGATGAGGAAAAAGTTAAGAAATTTTGGGAAATTATGATTAAGGCAATTCCTCAAAATTTCTATGAACTTGGTGAAAAAAAGTTAGATCACATATCAATTTCATATAGTCGATATTCAGATGCATTGTTATTAAATGGCATAATAGAAAGAAGAATTTCAAATGCTGTAATGGGACTTGAAAGTTTATTTTTAAAAGGAGATGAAATGCAAGAATTGACATATCGTCTAAAGATTCGCGTTGCTAAAGTTTTGGGTTATTTAGGACATGATCCTTATAAAATAAAAAAGGTTATAGGTGATGCTTATAAGATTAGAAGTTTATTTGTTCATGGTGGTCATTTATCTTATAAAGGAAAAAATAAAATCACTGATAGATACGGAAATATAAATGATTTTTTAAAATTATTACTTGATTATCTTCGTATATCAATAATTATCTGGATCTTTATTAAAAAAGGGAAAGATGAAATACTTGATTTAATAGACGATTCTCTTATTGATAAGAATAAAGAAGAACAATTAAAAAACATTTTAAATCCTTCTAAAGATGTTATTTTATAAATATAATATTAGAGTTATATCATTCCCTACCCTTCTTTAACATTTTATATAATTCTCTATCACCTCAAACCCCCGACCAACGAACCGTGATAATTCAAAGGTCCCTAAGATGTCTTCTTATTGTTTTCTAAAACTCTGGAAACTTCTATCTTGGAACCGGCGAAGAAACACCCTTGAATTTCATTTATTCCTGCTCTTCTTTAGATTAACCAATCGACGATCAATTTCAGATTTTACCTTATCTCCCACTCTATTATTTAAATAATCAATATAATCATCAATTCCAAAGTGTTTAAATAAATCGTTTAAAAAACGCTTATATTGTTCATCAGTAAAACAATACATTTCATTTTCTGAGATAGGTTCAACCCATTTACATTTACCTTCATCAATAATCACAGCGAAAGTAGGGCTCTCTCCGATAAGTTTTCTAATTTTTACATGTTTCCATCTTTTTCTATTGTTAAAATCTAATAGGAACTCAAGGGATCGTAATTCGAGTGGATATTCAATCACACCATCATCAGCAACTTTTGGCATGTAATTGTGTAGTTTTTTTCGTTGATCATCAGTCATCTGCCAAGCTTTCCTATTTCCATGATAGTACCTTAACCATCTCTTCAAACGTTTTTCCATAAATTTTTCTATTTTTTCAGGTTCATACCCACCAAATCGTGGTGGTTTACTTCCATATTTTTTCTTATCTTTTACATGCCAACTAATTCTATCTTCCTTACCCATAACTGTAAGGTGGATATCTTCAATATCCTTGAATCCATGGCTTAATACCATCCCGTCTTTTGAAGGTGCTAATATCATTGGAAATATTCTTTTTCCTCCAATGGTGGCATAGAAAACCATTCTTTCATTTTTTTGTTTTGATTCTTTGCTCATTAAGACCATAACCTAATGAGGTTAGGGCATATTAATTTATTATGTATTTAGCCTTAAAACGTTTGGAATGCAACTGTTTTGGGGAGTATTAAGATTAAAGCATTTCGAGGAACGTCGAAAATAACCAAGAATAATTCACTATTCCTTAAGTCGCCCCAATCACCCTCACCTCATCACTGAACCCCTCAAACCCGGTCCCATCCAAGAGCTCACCAGTAACCTTCAGATTGTAGGTACCAGGCGTCAGCATATCCTCCACTTCCGATCTGTCGAACTTGACCATTAGGGTATCACCCTGGATGTCACCCCATTCTGCGGGAATCACATCCTCCAGCAATATTGTGCTGATGTCGATTTCGCTGACATCGGAAAGGTCGATGTAACAGGTGATCCAGCGGCCTTTGGATTTGAGGTTCAGGGTGTCGGGGTCGATGTCGATTGAAGCCTCAAGATTTGGCTGGACTTGGGAATACTTTATTGTAAACCAATCCCAAGGGATTCTGTTCTCCCAACATACACCTGTGGCATATATGTCCCCCGAAATATCGATTTCCACGGCATATATCATGACATGCATGTTCTCAAAGCCATCGTACCTGGCTACCCATAGCTCGTTACCGTTTGAGTCATAGGCAATCACAGTGCAATCCCAAAACATCTCTAAACCAACACTCCCCCCGGCAATGTAGATATTACCCATTGAATCAACACTTAACGTATATGCTCTGTCCACTCCATTTCCCGGACCATCATACCTTTTAATCCACAGTTCATTACCATTTGAATCATATGCTGCTGTAATGAAGTCTTCAGTTCCCGGAACACCAGAGCTCCATCCAGTTACAATAATGTTTCCCGATGGGGCAATGGTTATATCGTATCCATAAAATCCAGCCTGCGCCCATGATACGTTTCCGTTTTGATCGTATGCTACGGTCCCACTAGTTCCTGTGACATATATATTTCCCAATGTATCCGATACAATGGCATTTGTCCACTCAAAGCCATAATTATTAAAACTGTATTGCGCAACCCATAGCTGGTTCCCATTGGAGTCATAAGCTATTGTCACGTAATCTTCATATGTGGGAACTCCTACCCAACTCCCCCCGGTTACGTAAACATTTCCTCTAGAATCCATATCTATTGAATATGCCTCATCCTTTCCATTAACTGGTCCATCGTATCTAGCAATCCAGAGCAAATTCCCCAATGAATCGTATTTTATCGTGGCGATATCTTCTCTGAAGGCATTTCCACAACTCAACCCGGTTATATAGACATTACCAAGTTCATCGGTTGTAATATCCTTTGCCATGTCCACATAATTCCATGGGCCGTTATATCTTGCCACCCATCGCTCATTACCATCCAAGTCATAGGAGACTGTGATATAATCATAATGATTATCCTCACTCTTGCTCCATCCAGTGACATAAATATTTCCCGAATTGTCTATTGTGATTGAAGAGGCGGCATCTTCCAGGCTATCTGGTCCGTCATATCTTGCCGTCCATATTTCGTTGCCGTTTGGATCGTATGCAATTGTGGTAACATCCATACCTGACAACTGCTCGGTGGTATATCCGGTGACGTAGATATTTCCATTGGGACCTATTACCATATCAAATCCAAAATCGTTACCACCTGCCGAACCGTTGTACGTTACTACCCATTCATCAGTAATTTCTGCTCCTACATCAATTGGAATCCCCACTATAAAAACAGTTTCAATCATTAAAGCACATATCAAACAACTCAGTACTTTCGTTCGCATATTTACCCCCCTCCAATAGAGAATAAATGTACTTGGAAGCATATAAAACCTTCTCCATAAGAGCAATCCGAGAGTGGCAAAACCTTTATGTTTGAATCAAATAATGGTTTTTGAGGTGGGCAGAAAAGGCGAGAAAGCGATAATATCAGAAAGTATTTGTGCTGCGAAAGATTTATATATTTATAAATCTATAATTTTATAAGGTGAAATAATGTCAACCACTATTGCATTATCAGCAGACTCACACAAAAAATTAACTCTGCTAAAAGTTGAAGAAGGTTTTAAAAATATGGATGAATTGGTTCGTAAACTAATCATAGAGCACAAGAAAAACAAATTGATAAGGGCTAGTGAAAAAATCAGAAAGAAAATGAAGGAATTGGATATGTCCTTATCGGATTTGATTGAATGAAATTCGTTCTTGATACTAATATCATCTTTTCAGGTGTTTATAATTTGGATTCCAATGCAGGTCGAATTTTACTATTGGCTGCAGAAGGAAAGATTGAAATAATCTCCCCGGAACACGTGAAAAATGAATTGATTGGAATTCTTGAAAGAAAACTTAAATTTTCCACAAATGAAATTGATGAACTAATATCTTCATTTACAATTAGATGGATTGAAGAAGAAATATATCAAGAGAAAATGGAACAGGCTAGTAAGATGATATCGCATAAAAGAGATGTTCCAATTCTTGCTTGTTCCTTATCACTGGGAGTGGATATAATCTCTGGTGATAAACATTTTCAAAAGATTAAAACCAAAAAAATAAAAGTGTGGAAATTGAAAAAGGCAGTTGATAAATTTAAGTAAAAAGGACCACCAGAGCCCCCACTCACAAACCAAGGAGCAATCAGAGAGTGGCAAAACCTTTATCCTCATAGAGAGATAATGGTTTTAGGGATGGGGCTTAAAGGCGAGGAGCTAATCAACCAAGGCTGTGTGCCCGTCTTAAATCTGATTTAATCCGTTGAGTGTTTGGTTGTCGAAATGCAATATGAGAAAAGTATTTATGTGTTGAACAGTATAACAGTTGAACAGTGGTATTAATGGAACTCGTAAAGATGTCAAAAAAAGGCCAGCTTGTTGTTCCAGCAGAATTGAGAGCAATGCTAGGATTAAAACCAGAAGATAAATTCATCGCCTATGGTGATGAAGATTATATTATCTTCAAAAAGGTAGAACTGCCCTCATTGCAAAAAGAATTTGAAAAGATTGTTAAAATAACAGCAAAGATTTCCAAGGAAGCTGGAATAACGGAAGATGTAGTTATGGAAGAGATTAAGGCATATCGTAAAAAGAAGAGGGCATCCTAGAATGGCAGAAATTACCGCAGTATACGATACCAATGTTCTAATATCTGCTTTCATTGGTCGAGGAGCACCTCATAAAGCATTAAGCGCAGTATATGCTGGTAAAGTTAGATTGGTAATATCGCCCGCAATGTTACTCGAATTAGAAGATGTTATTTCAAGACCTAAATTCAACTACACAAAAAAGCATATACGAAAAGTTCTCACAGTCATTTTCAAGGTTTCAAAAGTTGTAAAACCAGACTTTTCAGTTGATATCGTGATAGAGGATCCTAGTGATAATCGAGTAATTGAAGCAGCAATATCAGGTAAAGTACAGTATATAGTAACCGGAGATAGTCATTTGCTTTCATTGAAAAATGTAAAAAATATCAAAATTATTTCTGTAAAAGGATTCCTTAAAATTTTAAAATGAGTGCTCCCCAAAGCTAAAGCATTGGGGTATCCACTCAGGCTAACAGGCAAATTCAAGAAGAGTCTTTTGAGGAGTCCTCATTCTTTCTGGTTCTTTTTGCAGCCATCCCAATGGCCTTTTACGATCATCGCGGTGGTGCTTAGATTGGGATTCGGCAATGTAATGTTTGATTGTTTCCTCATTCACCTCACCGATTGGCCTGAAGTATTTACCTTTCGACCATAGACGGTATCTGTGATATCCCATCAACTCGGGGAAGACCTTTCTCAATTCTCTGGAACTACCGCCCTTCAGATATTGTATTACCTGTGCGATTGATTGGGAAGGGCGTATCCCAATAAAGAGGTGTATATGGTCTTCCATCACTTCTATTGCATAGATCTCGAATCTATGCCTCTCCGCAATAGAAAAAAATATAGTTTCCAATCGCTTTCGGATATCTGCCCTTGCAAACATCTTGAAGCGTTTGTAGGGCACAAGCACCACATGATACTGGCTTTTTCCAAAGCCATGGCTGTATGACCACTTAGTTTCCATCAATATCGTCTCCTGGCGGTTCTAAAGCGCTCCGCTCTGCGGAGCGCGCCGCCAACCCTAGACGTGTTTTGAAAAACAAAAGCATTTCCTAGTCTGACTACCGTCGTCCTGTATCCACAAACCCAAGGGTTGTGGAATTAGGACGAATTGTTTTATTAA
>CBDVCK010000241.1:0-5937 GCA_965372465.1 uncultured Thermoplasmata archaeon
ATGCAGTCATCTTTGGATCTGGCGGATTCCGGATACAAGGTCTATCTTGTTGACAAGAGCCCAAGTATAGGAGGAGCCATGGCACAATTGGACAAAACCTTCCCAACAAATGATTGTGCAATGTGCATCATGGCCCCGAAACTGGTGGAAACGGGAAGGCACAGGAACATCGAATTGATTACAAATGCTGTTGTTGAGAATGTAAAGGGAAAAGTGGGAAACTTCCAGGTCACTGTTGCCAAAACTTCAAGATATGTTGATGAGGACAAATGTACAGGGTGCGGGATCTGTACACAGAAATGTCCCGTGGAGGTAATCGACGAGTACAACAAGGGCTTGAAAGTAAGAAAGGCCATATACGTCAGATATCCCCAGGCCGTCCCTCTCATATTTTCCATTGATAAGGATCACTGCATTGGCTGCGGCAACTGCGAGAGACACTGCGAAGCAGGAGCCATAGCTTACAACCAAGAAGATGAATTGATAAAATTGAATGTGGGCTCCATCATACTTTCCCCCGGATTTGATGAGTTCGATTTACTAAAGAAGCGAAAAGAGTACGGTTACGGAAAGTTCCCAAATGTAGTATCCAGTCTTGAATTGGAGAGGATGCTTTCTGCCACAGGTCCTTATGGAGGAATGGTCCTCAGACCCTCTGATGGCGAGGTTGTAAAGAGGATTGCATTCATTCAATGCGTGGGCTCAAGGGACAGGAGTGTGGGTAACCCGTACTGCTCCTCGGTATGCTGCATGTTCGCAATAAAGGAGGCTGTGATTGCCCAGGAACATAATCCGGGCCTCGAAGCAACTATCTTCTTTATGGACATGCGTGCTTTTGGCAAGGAGTTCGACGATTATTATGTAAGAGCCGAGAAAGAGCATGAGATTAAGTTTGTTAAAAATAACAGGATATCCTCGATTTCGGAGGACTCCAAGACAAACAATTTACTGGTTACATTTATCGACAAGGGCAACCTTGTGCAGGGAGAATTTGACATGGTGGCATTATCGGTTGGAATGACCGCACCCAGGGATGCAAAGGACATGAGCAAGATATTGGGAATCGAGCTGAATGAATACGATTTTTGCTCAACCGAGATACTGTTCTCTCCCCTGGAAACCTCCCGCCCGGGTATATACGTGGGCGGTGCTTTCGGAGCACCCAAGGATATTCCTGACAGTGTTTCAGAGGCAAGTGGAGCTGCAGCAAAGGCATCGTCCGTCATTGCATCCGAAAGGGGAAAACTTGTGACTGTGAAGGAGTATCCGCCTGAGAAGGATATAAGCGGGGAGGAACCCAGAATCGGTGTTTTCGTGTGCCACTGCGGGAACAACATAGGTGGTGTTGTTGATGTTCCTTCCGTTGTGGAGTATGCAAAAACCCTGCCCAATGTGGCCTATGCCGAGGACAACCTCTACACGTGTTCCCAGGATACACAGAAGAAGATCAGGGAAAAGATCGAGGAGAACAACCTGAACAGGGTGATTGTTGCATCATGCACACCAAGGACCCACCAGCCTCTATTTCAAAATACCTGTGCCGAGGCAGGATTGAATCCGTATCTTTTCGAGATGGCCAACATACGTGACCAGTGCTCCTGGGTTCACATGCATGAACCAGAGCGGGCCACACAGAAGGCAAAGGACCTTGTGAGAATGGTGATTGCCAAGGCCGGGTTGCTTGAACCCCTAGAAAGAGTTCCCATTGAAGTCAATCCATCAGGTCTTGTCATAGGTGGCGGACTTTCAGGTATGACAGCAGTTTCGGAATTGTCCAAGCAGGGATATAACTCCTATATCATAGAAAGGGAGGGGGAACTCGGCGGACTCATGAAAAAGATTCATTATGAAATGGTGGGAGAGAAAAAAGATATACAAAAGAAATTGAAGGAACTGATAAAGAGCATAGAATCAGATGATAAGATTCAGGTGTTCACAAAAAGTAAAGTTTTGGATATCTCCGGATACCTAGGTAACTTTGTAACGAAAATCGACCACAATGGCGAGGAGAAAGAGATCGAACACGGAATCGTCATCGTAGCAACTGGTGGTGAGGAGTACAAACCCAAGGAATACCTTTACGGCAAAAATGATAAGGTCATAACCCAACTCGAATTCGAAGGGATGCTGGGTAAGAAAAAGAAATTGGATGCCGAAACAATTGTGATGATCCAATGCGTGGGCTCGAGAAATGAAGAAAGACCCTACTGCAGCAGGGTGTGCTGCACAGAGGCCGTGAAAAACGCCTTGAAGATCAAGGAGCTGAATCCCAAGACCAGTGTATACATCTTGTTCAGGGACATAAGGACCTATGGATTCTCAGAGGTGTTTTACGAGGAGGCGGCACGCCAAGGTGTCACGTTCATTAGATACGATGACGAGACACAGCCTGAGGTAAACGATGAAAACGGGCTGGAGGTAACAATATATGAACCGTTTTTGGGGGAGGAGATAACAATCAAACCCGATCTATTAGTTCTCAGTGCGGCCACGATACCACACCCCGACAATTCGGATCTAGCCCAGCTTCTGAAAGTACCCCTATCCAAGCACAGATTCTTTTTGGAGGCCCACATGAAACTAAGACCCGTGGAATTTGCAACAGAAGGAATATTCCTCTGCGGGCTTGCCCATTCTCCAAAGTTCTTTGAGGAGTGTGTGTCCCAGGCAAGCGCGGCAGTTTCGAGAGCTTCCACGATACTCTCCAAGAGAACATTGAAGGCTGAAGGAATGGTCTCCTCAATCGACGAGGACATCTGCACGGGATGCGGAACCTGTGTTGTTCTCTGCCCCTTCAATGCCATATCAAAGGATGAAAGTGGAATAGCTAGGGTAACCGAGGTCCTCTGCAAGGGCTGTGGTACGTGCGCGGCAAGCTGTCCCGAGAAAGCCGTGTCAATCAAGCAGTTCACGGACGAACAACTCATTGCCCAGGTTGTGGCTGCAGTTCGGGAGGTGAACTAAATGCCTGACTTCGAACCGAAAATCGTTGGCTTCCTCTGCAACTGGTGCTCCTATGCAGGAGCCGATTTGGCAGGGGTTTCCAGATTTCAATATCCACCCAATATCAGAATAATCAGGGTGATGTGCTCAGGTAGAATCGACCCGTATATTGTCCTTGAAGCCTTTGCCCAGGGAGTGGACGGCGTGTTCATAGGCGGGTGTCATCCTGGAGATTGCCATTACCTGGAAGGCAATTATCAAGCAGAGCGCAAGATAAAGATGACAAGACAGCTTGTCAAGAAAGCAGGATTGGAACCTGAAAGGCTCAGAATGGAATGGGTTGCAGCCTCAGAAGGTGAGAGGTTTGCCATTCTCATGAGGGAGTTTCCCAAGCAGGTTAAGGAACTGGGACCAAGTCCATTGTCAGGAGAAAAACCTGATGAAAAGCTTCTTGCAAATATCAACGCCGCAAAGCTTGCCGCACTGGACTTCAGACTGCGAGCCATAGTAGCAAAAGAGAGAAAGATAGTAGAGCAGGGCAATGTCTACGGGGAAACCAAAACCCAAGATGAGTGGGATGAGTTCATGGAGGATGCAATCATTACCGAGTTTGAAAGAAAGAGACTGCTTGAGTTGATAGCCGACCAATCCATGTCAGTAAAGGAGCTTGCCTCTGAGATAGAACTCCCAACAGACAGGATTTTAGATCATGTTGTATTTCTTAGAAAGAGAAATCAACTAGCTTTGGATAGTATCGAAGGGTTTACTCCCAAATACATCTCCATTGTACAGGAGGTGAAACAATGATCGATAAGAAGGTGGGATCTGTTTTGGTGGTAGGAGGAGGAATTTCAGGTATGCAGTCCTCTTTGGATCTCGCAGATTCAGGATTCAAGGTGTATCTCATCGATAAGCTGCCAAGTATTGGTGGAGTGATGTCGCAGCTTGATAAGACCTTCCCCACAAACGACTGCGCAATGTGCATCATGGCTCCTAAACTTGTGGGAACGGGCAGGCATCACAACATCGAGGTCATCTGCAATACTGAAATCGAATCTGTAGAAGGTGATGCAGGTAATTTCAATGTTAAACTCGTAAGAAGACCAAGAAGAATCAATGAAGAAAAATGTACAGGATGCGGAGTCTGTGGTGAAAAATGTCCCGTGGAAGCAATAGACGAGTACAATTGGGGATTGACACGAAGAAACGCCACATTTATCAGGTATCCTCAGGCAGTTCCCCTCAAGTTCATGATCGACAAGGAAAAGTGTATCGGCTGCGGAATCTGCCAGGAGGAGTGTAAGGCTGAAGCCGTGGAATATGACCAGGAGGAGCAGAAATTCGACCTCAATGTCGGCTCCATTATCCTTTCTCCAGGTTACAGCATGTTCGATCCCACCCTCAAAACAGAATACGGTTACGGAAGATACAAAAATGTTGTATCCAGTATGGAATTCGAAAGGTTCCTTTCGGCAACAGGTCCCTTTGCTGGAACAGTGATGCGCCCTTCGGACGGCGACATCCCCGAGAAGGTGGCGTTTTTACAATGCGTTGGAAGCAGGGACAGCCAAGCGGGAAGTGAGTACTGCTCATCTGTGTGCTGCATGTTTGCAATGAAGGAAGCGATAATCGCCCAGGAGCACTCGGAGGGGTTGAAATCCCATATTTTCTTCATGGATCTTCGGGCCTTTGGTAAAGAGTTCGATGATTATTATACCAGGGCGCAGGATGAACACAAGATTGGATTCACAAGATGCAGAGTGGCTGAAGTGCGGGAGATTCCGGAATCAAAGAATCTCATTATAAAATATGTGGAAGATGGAGAGGCCAAAGAAGAGGAATTCAATATGGTGGTTCTGGGAACAGGATTCAAACCACCTGAGGATGTTGTGGAATTTTCTGAAAAACTTGGAATTGACCTCAATAAATACAACTTCTGCGCAACAGATGTATTCTCACCACTTGAATCATCAAGGCCTGGAGTATATGTAAGCGGTGTCTTCAACGGACCAAAGGACATTCCGGATACTGTTGCACAGGCTTCAGGAGCGGCAGCCAAGGCATCCTCGATCATATCCTCGGAGAGAGGAAAATTGATTACTCCAAAGGAATATCCTCCAGAAAGGGACGTTTTGGGGGAGGAGCCCAGAATCGGTGTCTTCGTATGCCACTGCGGAATCAATATCGGTGGTGTCGTTGACGTTCCTGACGTTGTTGAATACGCAAAGACATTACCAAATGTAGAATACTCGGAGCACAATCTCTATACCTGTTCAGAGGACACGCAAAAGGGAATCAAAGAGAAAATCGTGGAGCACAACCTGAACAGGGTCATCGTTGCCTCATGCACACCAAGAACCCACGAGCCGCTTTTCAGGAGCACGACCAAGGAAGGCGGATTGAACCCATACCTCTTCGAAATGGCCAATATCAGGGACCAGTGCTCATGGGTGCACATGCATGATGCTGAAAAGGCCACCGTAAAGGCTAAAGACCTGGTGAGAATGGCTGTGGCAAAATCAAGGCTACTTGAGCCCTTGTATAAGTTAGAGCTTAATGTATCCCAGTCAGGCATTGTCATAGGAGGTGGGCTTTCGGGTATGACCGCAGCTTTAGAGATGGCAAAACAAGGATTCGAAGTACATCTTATCGAAAGGGAGAAGGAGCTTGGAGGAAATCTCAGGAAAATCCATTATGTGCTATCCGAAAAAGGTGAGGACCCGCAGGCCATATTGAAGGATCTAACCGACAAGGTGAACAATAACGATAAAATAAAGTTACATCTTGAAACAACTGTAAAGAGCATAGACGGATTTATGGGCAACTTCACTTCAACCTTTTCAGATGATACCGAGATAAAACATGGTACAGTGATCGTAGCGACAGGTGGTATTGAATACAAACCCACGGAGTACCTTTACGGAACCGATGAACATATTATGACGCAAATGGAGCTTGAAGAAAAACTGGCAGGGGATCAAATCAATCCAAATA
>CBDVCK010000242.1:0-5842 GCA_965372465.1 uncultured Thermoplasmata archaeon
GAACATCTCACCCAGTTTATCATGAACTCCTTCTACCTCCACTCCGTTTGTTACATCTTCTTCAGCTTTTTTCCATATTTTATCTCTTTTGTTTTTATCTTCATCCACCGCCTTTAAGAATAGTTTTTCAGGATTTCTTATCACATCCTCACCCTTCTTTGTGAGAACCTCGACGTAATACCTATCACCCAAGTCGGTCATGAGCACATCAAGACCTTCTTTTGAATACGGCTTGCCACCAACAGAAGTACAGAAGCAGTTGTGATGGGGTGAATTACAGGCCAACCCGATTATTACTGTACGATCTCTCATTTTTTTGTACAAGTGATCCTCGTAATCCCAGTAGAACAATTTATCCAGAATCTCAAAGCTTCTTGCATCGCAGGGTCTAACCCCGAACAAAAGAACCTTGTCCTCTCCTTCTTTTTCATCTTCTATTACCTTCACATCAGGGGTTTTTTCGTACCTGAAAAGGGTCTGGGTCTGGGGAAAGAACACCTCTTTTGGAGGTTTTACAGAGTTTGCATAATGGAGCACAACCTGATTCACATTGGTCATGACATCGAACACCACAACATCGTCCTTGCGCTGGGGTGCATAGATTGTGTAGTCCGAAAGCTCATGGGACCATTCGGACAATTTTCCTTTTTTAATTATCAGATCGTCCATTTCCTCATCTCACACTAATCGAACTCGTCAAGATCATCCACAGTGAACGTGGCAAGAAGCGGAACATCCTCTGTATTCAATCCAGCCTCGTAACCGTACAATTTCGCTACCTCTTTTTCCAGTTTCTTGTAAAGTTTTCTCAGGGGAATACCCATGGGACAGGCCCGCTCGCAGGCTCCGCAGTCAATACATCTTCCCACAAGATGCATGGCGCGAATTAAATGAAAGAATGTATTATTAGATTTATCCACAGATTTTTCGCACCATCTCATTGGCTTTTCCTTATCAAGGACACATTCCTCGCAGTAGCACAGGGGACATACCTCTTTACATGCATTGCATCTCATGCACCGTTCAAATATCTCTTCCCAGTATTCTTCTCTGTCTTCCAGGGAGATATTTTCCAATTCTCTAATACCTGCATACTTGTCCACAGGGGGATTCTCCACTCTTTCACCAATCACTATGTCGTACATCCTTGGATTATGATGAATGCACTCCTTGCATTTGTCAGCCAGAACCTCTTCTCTTGAGAAGGCTTCCTTAACACCCTCTGCCTCTCCTGTGAACATCATCTCCTGCTCTTTGAGTTCCATGTTGTACATGGCCTTGTGGGACAGTCCCTTCTTCCAGGCAAGATGCTCCAATTTTTCGGGTTCGATTTTACCTGTGCAGGGAATACCGATTATATACACCCTGTCCCTTGGTAGAATATTCTCCTGGATAAGAACTATGATCGCCCTGGCATCGCAGGGTTTTGCAACAATTCCAACGGGGCGAATGTCAGGCTCCTCTCCTTTTTTAGGTTTCTTTTTCATCTCGTCAACAAGATAAACTGCAAGATTGCTCACGCACGTTGGAGACCATATGAGTTTGTCCACGTCCTCGGGTTTGCGGATGATAACAGGGCGGGCGCTGAACCCGTCCGAACCCCGTTCATAGCCTATGAAGTACTTTATCCTGCCCTCGGAAAGCAGCTTCTTTGCGGTTTCTCTAATCTTTCCTTCTATCTCATTCATCGCAATCTACCTTTTTCAGGGACTTCTGGGGTCCCAGAGCCTTTACCTTGTCTGTCATATCCTTAATCACTTCAGCAAATTTTCCACCTTCGGATGCTGAAATCCATTTTACCTGGAATCGTTCTGGGTTGATACCAACATATGAAAGTAATGTGCCAAGCACGGTGTGCCTCCGCCTTGTGTAGAAGTTACCCCTTGAATAGTGGCAATCTCCCGGATGACATCCTGCAATGAGAACGCCGTCTGCCCCCTCCTGAAAGCTCTTTAGAATGAACCTTGGGGAAATCCTCCCAGAGCACATGACCCTGATAATTCTGACATTCGGAGGGTACTGGAATCTTGAGACACCTGCAAGGTCTGCACCTGCGTATGAGCACCAATTGCATAAAAACGCTAATATCTTTGGCTCATATTCTCCCTTCTTGCTCATGTCCCAGCCTCCTGAAATGCAGACCTGATAACCGAGAGTATCTGCTGATCAGTAAAGCATCTCTGTTGAATAGCTCCTGCCCTGCACGCTGCTACACAGACCCCGCATCCTTTACAGAGGAGTTCATTGACCTTTGCCTTGCCTGCCTCATCCTTTTCAATTGCATCATAAGGACAAACAAGAATGCATGACTCGCAACCGCTGCATTTATCGGTTGAGACAATTGAAATCACACCCTCTGCTTCCAGGTAATCCTTTGAAAGAATGGTGCATGCTCTTGAAACCACTGCCTCAGCCTGGGAGATGCTCTCGTCTATGAACTTTGGAGAGTGAGCTGAGCCGCATAGAAAAACTCCTTCGGTTGCAAAATCCACGGGGCGCAGCTTCATGTGGGCCTCCAAGAAGAAGCCGTCCTTGGAAAGGGGAACCTTTAGTGATTTGGAGAGGTCCTCGTTTTTTGGGTCAGGGATGTTTGCTACACTGAGAACCACAAGGTCGGGGGACAGCTGGATTTCATCCTTGAGATTAGGCTCCAAAACCGAAACACTCAATCTGCCCTCTTTAACTGCAACTGCGGGCTTTGAGTCCACATCGAACCTTAGAAATACGATGCCTTTTTCCTGGGCCTTGCGATAGAAATCCTCCCGAAAGCCGTAAGTTCTGATATCCCTGTATAGGACATATATTTTCGAATCGGGGTTCATCTCCTTGATCCTCAGGGCGTTCTTGATTGCAGTTGTACAGCATATTCTGGAGCAGTAGGGCACCTTCTCTCCCCTTGAACCCACGCATTGTATCATCACAACATTTTTGGGATGTATCTTTCCCTGGGAAAGCGCCTTTTCCAATTCTAACTGCGTCACAATCCTTTGATCCTTTCCGTACGAATACTCGGTGGGTTTATACTCAAGTGCTCCTGTTGCAACAACTACAACTCCGTGCTCGATTTCCTTTTCCGAATTCTCGTGCAATATTGTGGTTTTAAAGTTCCCAACATAACCTTCAATCGACAGTATCTCGGCACTGGTGTACACCTTCAATTTACCGTTTTCGGTGACCTCTTTGATCAACTTTCCCAGCTCCTCCTGGGGGTCCTCCTCTGTAATCGAATAATGCAGATTCCTCACATTTCCTCCAAGCTCTGGGGTTTTTTCTATGAGAACTGCGCTAAATCCCTGCTTGGCAAATCCCAAAGCAGCAGTCATCCCGGAAATCCCACCTCCGATTACCAGGGCATTGCGATTGATTCCCAAGGTAGCCTTCTTGAGAGGCTCAAGATGCCTGGCCTTTGCAACTGCCATCCGAACGAGGTCCTTTGCCTTTCGGGTTGCAAAATCCGGCTCGTGCATATGCACCCATGAGCATTGGTCCCTGATATTTGCCATCTCGAAAAGGTGGGGATTCAATCCTGCCTCTGAAACAGTTGCCTGGAACAGAGGCTCGTGGGTCCTTGGTGTGCAGGATGCAACAATCACCCTGTTCAGGTTATGCCCGTCTACTTTTTCCTTGATCCTCTCCTGTGTGTCCTGGGAGCACGTGTAGAGATTATCCTCGGAATATGCAACACCTGGAAGGGATCTTGCGTACTCAACAACCTCAGGGACCCTCACAACTCCCCCTATGTTGATTCCGCAGTGACAGACAAAGACACCTATTCTCGGACCCTCCAATCCCACATCCCTTTCAGGAATAACCTCTCTTTTGGCAACCATCTTACCCCGCTCAGAGGACACGATTGCCGAAGCCTTGGCCGCAGCACCCGACGCCTGTGCCACTGTATCCGGGATGTCCGTGGGAGAAGAAAATGCACCGCATACAAAAATTCCATCCCTCGAGGTTGAAAGAGGAGAAAAGTTCTTGGTAGCTGCAAAATTATGTTCATTCAAGTTTATTCCCAACTTCTCACTCAACCTACCTGCATCTTTGGGAGCGTCGATTCCCACTGAGAGCACAACCATATCAAATTCCTCTTCTTTTGGCTCACCGTCTTCCACATACTGCAAGAAAACGTTCTTAGATTCCGGATCTTCCCTGATACTTGCAGGTCTGCTTCGTGTGAATTTGATCTTGTACTCGTCCTGTGCACGATTGTAATAATCCTCGAACTCCTTACCATAGGTGCGGATGTCCATGTAAAATATATGACTGGAAAGCCCCTCTGTATGCTCCTGGGCAATTATCGCCTCTTTGATGGAGTACATGCAGCATACAGCAGAGCAGTAGGTCTTGTCGCACTGATCGTCCCTTGAGCCCACACACTGGATAAAGGCAACTTTTTTTGGAATATCATAATCCGAAGGTCTGAGAACCATTCCTCCAGTTGGCCCTGTTGCGGAAAGAAGCCTTTCAAATTCGATACTTGAAATCACATTCTCATAAATTCCGTACCCGTACTCCTTCTTAACTCCGGGAGAAAACTCGTCAAATCCCAAAGCCAGTATTATCGAGCCAACATTGATATTCTTCTCCTCTTCAGCCTGATCGTACTCGATTGCCTCTGCCTTGCACATCTTGTCGCAGATGCCGCAGCCTATGCAGTGCTCCTTATCGATTATGAACGTCAAAGGTACAGCCTGGGGATAACTGATGTGAACAGCGGAGCGGGGCACAAACCCTTCATTGAACTCGCTTACTGCTTCCACAGGACATTCTTGGGCGCAAGTCCCGCATCCTGTACATTTCTCGGAATTTACCCTCCTTGGATGCTTGGTAATAGTGACCTTGAAATCACCAGGTTCTCCTTCAAGTTTTTCAAGTTCGGAATTTGTAATAAGCTCGATGTTTGGATGCCTTCCTGTTGCCACAAGCTTTGGAGCCATGATGCACATTGCACAGTCATTTGTTGGGAATGTCTTGTCCAGCTGGGCCATGACACCCCCTATGCAGGAGCTTTTTTCGAGAAGGTAGACCTTGAAACCTGATTCAGCAAGATCCAGTGATGACTGCATACCAGCAATTCCACCCCCCACAACAAGCACGGAACCTACCTTTTTCCCTTCAACCGTCACCCCCTCACCTCCACGGTCCTGTAAAGAGGTGATCGCCCCTTCTTTGAGTGCAACGAAATCTTGCCCTTGTACCGCAGCCACATAACATGACCACCTACCTTGTTTGGAGGCATCTTCATCTTCTCTGCCATCTCCTTTACGGAAAGTGGTTTTCCTTTCGCCAAAAGCAGAATCTTCTCCCTGATGCGCTCGTTCTCAAGGATGTCATTCATCATGGAATCGAATTCTTCCTGGGGTAGTTTCTCTCCGTAGACATTGCCCTCTTCCACAAGCTCCTTTTCCTTGCCCATAATGACCCTTACTCTGGTCTCCGAAACGGTATTGCACACCGCTTCAAGCTCTTTTGAAATCTTTTCCCTATCCTTACCCTTCATAGGTCCTAATTCTCTAATTTGATCAGTGAACTCCTTAACAGTATTTGCGAAGCGTTGCCCCTCAGAGGCTGATATCCATTCCAATCTGAGCCTTACAGGGTCCATCCCAGCTTTTGCAATCAATTCTTTCGTCCATCTCATCTTTCTTTCAGCCATCTGGAATATGCATGAGAACTATAAAGCCACATACAGTAAGGCCCAGATTGAAGCAGAAACTATCTTCCAGCACAACCTTGCCTATAGGCGCTGGAATAGTATGCATGGCGGTGTCTATGCAAAAGTCACTGAGATAAATCAACCGAATCAGTATCTTGTCAGTGGTCCTACGCGTGACCTTATTGC
>CBDVCK010000243.1:0-5799 GCA_965372465.1 uncultured Thermoplasmata archaeon
AAACAAATATTAAAAGATAAAAGGAAATGTAAAAAATGCAATATTTCATCTGAAAAGTTCCAGGAACCTTATAATAAGATAACCTTTGAATTAATACTGATCATTGTCATGATGGTCTCCTTGCTTATAATCTTCATATCATTGTATCTCTTACTTTTTTGGAGTGGGAGTTCATGCATTCCCGTTGGCCTGATACTTGTAATTCTATTCTATATCGAGGCGATGAGAGAGGTGAATAATCTAGTAAAAGGCGGGTATAAAGGATGCAAACGATGTCGAAAAAACACAGCATTAAATGCCCGGTATTGTATCTATTGTGGAAAGAATATTAGATGGAGTCTTAAACAGGTCAGCAAGAGAAGAAAGAGGCATCGTAAAAAGTAACCAGCCTCTCCTACCCGCCCCACTGCATGTACCTGTCCTCGTATTGTATGAGCATGGCATTGCTCACATGATGGGTGTAGGTCTCATTAAAACCCTTTCCGGAGCTTTCGAATTCCACCCTGATAACGATGCGGTAGCGTTCGTACTGGTCACCGAAAAACTGTATATTGTCGAAACTCTTGGAAGAATGAGCCGAAAGGGAAGCGTCGTAATGCTCGCCCCTTGCAACCACCCCCCCGCTTGAATTCATTATAGTGATGTTCAAAGAAAGATGCTTTATGTCCAATGTTCCTTCGTTTAAAACCTTGGAATCCAAATTGATGGACAGTCCCGAGGTTTCCCTATATTGGGAAACGACATTGATCTCCAATCTTGGGATTATGTAATGATACGAAAGTGATAATATTACCAGTGCTATAACGGCAATCACAATGATAATCATGGTCGTTCTTCTGGGGTCCTTGCGCTCCTTTGGGGCTTTCTCCATCTCGGGAACATAAACCCTTTCCACCATTTGAGGCTGGGAGGGCATAGGGGCAATTGGAGCCAGGCATCTGGGGCACTGAGAAACAGATTGATAAAGGACCAAACCGCATTCCGGGCAGAGTGTATTTCCCTCTTCGCCGATCATATTCCAACCTACCACTTTTTATTATCATGCTCAACTGAATATGGAAAGAACAATTGTAAGAATTGGTGCGGGAATCAACACATGGGAGGAGTCCTTGTCCAAATCCAATGAACCTCCGTTGATCAGGATCTTCGGAGATTGGGGCACACCGCCTTTAAACTGAAGGTCAACCAAGGCTATGCCAACCTTGGATTCGTCCACCTCATGATCAAGCACAAGCTGTACCTCACCACCCTTGGTGTTCTCGATTCCGATTATAGGATAGTTTCCAAACAATCTGTCCATTGTGATGTCAAAGCTTAATATGTCCTTTCCCACCAACTCCACTGATTTGGTTTCATGATCCTCCATGACAGGCATATCCATTACATGAACCCACATGTAGTCCACACCTGTTGAAGTAACGCTGTATTTGTCATCAGAGAATTTACCAGAAAGGGTCATTGGTGCATTGACAACCTGAAGTTCAACAATCCCGACCTGGCCGATACCTTTACCATCGGCAAAGATGTAGGCATCCAGGGTATCACCTGATGTATACATAGATAGAGTGGGCAATGTCTGAAGAAGGGAGCCATCCATGTCATAGTCGGTTACAGGAAGGACCTCTATCTGCAGTTCATCCGGCAGTTCATGCAAAATAGCATAGATATCGTGAAATTCACCGTCTCGGGTCTTGGAGTTTTTAACGAACAGATGCTCTATACCAATATTTGCCTTATAGTGAATTCCTACATTCCCGCTGAGGTTGAAATCCAAATCAAGATTTCTGGGAATCGAATCCAGGAATACCTCGCTTACCGTGATTTCAGAGGTTTTCTGTCTTAGCCTGCCGTAAATTGAGCCGATACTCTTGTCCGAATCCATATGGATGCTGCCCGTGGCCCTCTGGGGGATGGAATTCAATGTGGCAGAGAGGTTTACTTTCAGGTTCAGGTCCATTCCCGTGGGAATATCGTTCAAATAGAGCATGGCATCCCTGTCGCGAAGACCCCTTACATCGATAAGGAGCCAATTATGTAATGGTTGGTAATCCTCCAGGGAAAAATCAAGGAATATATCATCCCCCTGCATTCTGGTGATGATGCTTCCTTCAGTTGGCAGCCCGCTCAAGTAAAGTTTTGCTGCCATGGAAGTTCCCCCGTCTGAATATGTTTCCTGTCTTGCGGAAATACCATGCACCCAATCCACATCATCGAATGTGAAGCCATTACCCTTTAAAATCATACCTATGAGCGTGATATGGGTTGTGGTGCTGTACGCAAAGGAGAGGTCCTCGATAATCTGCCCCACGTTCTCAAGGGCACCTTGTGCCGACTCGTCAACGATTCTCAATATCTCATTTCCCAAGGTGGATATTCCAAATATAAGGCTGGCAAAACCCATAACACCCGTTGTTTCCAGCTGCGGAAGTGAAAATACTGGCCCTTCGTTTGCGAAAAGACCGGACAGGTTAACCGAGAAATCGCTGGGCATGGGGTCTAATATCAAATCTGCGGAAATTATCTCGTTACGATCATCGTAAAGCGATATGTTTATGGGATTCTCATCTGTGAAATGTATGGTAATTTTTCCCATATCTCCAGTGATATATTCCAGATTTGAAATATCCTTAATCCCACCTGAAAGTAAGCTGTAGTTTGCATGTTGACGCAAGAGAAGATGGTTCCCATTCATTCGCATTATAGGTCCGGTTGTCACCAAAAACTCGATTTCACCTATATTTTTATCGGAGCTTCCCGATGACACATAGGTTCTATTATCCTCAAATTCCACATAGATATAATCTGACAGATCGTTGATTTTGAAATCCATGTAACTGTCCCCGTACTCGGAAATGAATCGCACTTCATCTATCTTGGAATTTCCATTATACCTTAAGCGATCAGGCGATTTAAAAATAAATATGGAGCCGGGAATATTGGATATATTGATCTCAGCGTTTAGGGAGTTAATATCGTCAGCATATATGGCCCTGAACCTCTCGCCGCTCATCATCTTAATCTCGGCAACAGCGTACTCCTCGAAACTTGCATTGATATACATGATTTTAGATATTCTTGCTGAAAGGGATACCTGTGCAATGGGATATTGGGAAGGACGGGTTTGGTTGTAGAATGCAAAATAGTTACCATCTGTTGTGACGTAATCCCCACTTGTGTAGATGAACTCTATCTCATCGATATCATCCTTGTCATGGGTGTCGATTGTGGCAAGACTGCCCTCCTCTGCCATGGAAATCAGTTTGTAGGGAATGGAAGCTAAGGTCTTTGCAATCCTTGTGAACCTGGAGATGACACGGTACGACATAGCGTCCAAAAGATCTGAAGTAATGCCAATTCCGGGGTTTGCGGGAGGTGGATCCTCGATTTCTTCCAAGGAGAATATACCTTCGATATGCAGTTCACGGGGAATATTTGTGATGTTAAAAAATATGTGAACATACTCCACCTGGCCGCTATCTATCCTGCTTTTTGTGATGTTCTCATAACTTGTATCAAAGTATTCGTAGAAGTACATCTTAAGGTATTTTATGACCCCGTGGGCATCGTAATCGATTACGGTTATGTCTTTATCACCCTGTTCCTGGACAGTCATGTAAAGATTCACTTCATCAGGGAGATCGTCTATATTCAATTCCGCAAAAGAAACGTTCTCCTGGCTGTCAAAAAATCTGAGGTGAGCGTCACAGGCAAGCTCTGCCCTCCATTCTATCTTGTCGAAAGATGAGAAATCGCCTTCTGCATCCACCTTTAGCCTTCCCCATCTGGGTACCGAGGCGTCATTGGGCTGTTGTTTGTAAAAATCTATATCAACCCAGCTGCGGTTAATGAATTCGTAGTTCCCGCTTGGATCGAAGAGCATCTTTGCGGTTGCAATCTCGAGGCTCAACGAGTCAAGGTCCTCGTCATCTGAATCCCATTCCAGAATATAAGGTCCGTAAAGGTTTAAAAGATCAGCCGTGTCGATTGTGAATGATGAAAGATTAATCGATCCAAGAATATTTGATATTTCCACTGTGTCGATCTCCACCCGACAATCCAAATAGGACACTATATTGGTTAGATTAAGACCGAGGAAGAGAATGAAGTTCTGATCACTATAACTGATGTATTTTGTTATGTAAACCTCCATATTCTGAAAATCTGAGGTATTAAATGGTGCATCGTTTAACTTGCGAATGCGGTAATAGAGGGTTGCACCTATATTAAGAGTTAGATCGCCAAGACCACCGAATATATCGCCTAATCTAATACTATTGAGTGAAGGTTCGAAAAATACCTCTATGTCATCCACTCCATCGTCATCCACATCCACAGGGTACCACATATCAAGGACAGGGTCCCACATAGCTCCCCGGGTAAAACCCAGGTTAGGCCTTAAACTAGCATTCGTCCATCTTTTCACGATACTAGAACTGTTAATATATCTCGTAAAAATATAATAGTTGAGAGGAGAACCGTTCCCAATGGGTTGAGGTATAAGCCAGTCTATAAGTTCCTTTGAATGGGTTTTATCCCATTCCATCATGGCATCATATATATCCAGCATATCGGGAACCGGGATATCGGGGGATACCACCTCCCTTCCCGCCTCCAAATCGAACCTCTCCTCGCCAGAGGTAATGGTTATGTTCTCAAATCTGCTCTTGGTTTCGTTCAGAACATCGGGAGTATTGATACGGGAGTTCTTCTCATCCTGTATATCTTCCAAAGCACCGTAGATTCCATAATCGGGTTGGGGTTTTAGGGCCGGACCTTGACTCTGAACATCGGGGAACAATGCGATTAGGAAGACGATCAAGAGCAAAATTGCGGTGACCTTCTTTTTTGATTTTTTTTTCATTACACTCACCGTGATTCTTTTTATATACAAACTTATCTACTTATTAAATTTTTGTATCACTATTGAATGGGTATCACTTTTTCCTAATGAATATCAGCTTACTTTCCTCAGGATAGTTTATGGACTTTTTCTTATTAACAGTTTGTTGGTATATACCAGTCTTACACCAAAATACCCTGGGTCATCATATATCTCTTTTAAATGGTCTCACTAAGTAAATTGAATCTGATATAAATAATATCTTTGGAATACTTTTTGGATAATAATTAAAAATCTGCCATTATTTGAATTTACCGTCGATAAAGATAAGAAAGTTCGTAAGAACATTTCATCATTCGAGGAAAGGGAACCCCAAAACAGACCATATTTACAACTTATACCATATGAAACACACCTTATAAAACGGTAGTTTGAATTACAAGCCATACCATAAATAACTAAGCCAGCATATCGTTGAGAATCCATGTCACAAGGAAAGGAGTAAATTCATCCGAATCTGTATTCTTTACAACAATCCTACTTTGATGCAGGTCTATCCCCGCAAACATGCTTGGCAGTTACCTTCTATACCATAATTACAGTTTTTTGAGGGTTTGGCGGATTTTATCCAGCTCTAGACCCCTTTTCTCGAACTTGTCCTGCCTCTTTTCAAGGTCCTTTTCCCTCTTTTTGACTTCATTATCCCTGCTATCCAGTTTATCGGCTCTTTTTTCGAGGTTCTTTTCTCTCTTGGAAAGGTCCTTTTCCAGTTCCTTCAATTCCTTCTGTTTCTGGGATATACCATCATCAAGAATATCCAGGTCCTTTCTTCTATCGTCAAGTTCATCTGATTCCTCGGTATATGCCTTCTCCCTGTCAAGCAGTTGTATAGCTTTTAACTTGAGAGCATCTTCTTTTTCGGAAAGTAATTCCTCGCTTTCTTTGAGGTCTTCCTCTTT
>CBDVCK010000244.1:0-5739 GCA_965372465.1 uncultured Thermoplasmata archaeon
GTCATTGTGACATTAACTAAACCTTGAATATTGAGGTTCATACTACCTGCGGAATCGTTGTCGATATCCAGATATGTCACAGTATAATTGAACCAGCTACCTCCATAATTGCTCTCATTTAAATAACCTCCCGAAAGTTGCGGAAGGCTGTTTAAGACTAAAGGGAAATTTCTTGTGGAACTTTTAGCAGGGTTGCCTAGACTATCGTTTCCCTCGATATTGAAGGAATAAAAACCTTTTTCCAATCCGGTACGATTATAGTAGAAAAACTTACCATCGGTTGTATTTGTATCACCTGGATCTACTTCAAACATGGTAAAATTACCACCTGAAGGGCCTGAAAGGTTCAAAATTATCGCACCTGCCGAATCATTCTGAAAATCAATAAACTTAACAGTGAAATTGAACCAGGTATTGGTATATCCTGTTAATGGAATAACCTTTGGCAGGGATAATACCGGGGGCGCATCACTACCCACATTTGGACCGCTGTCCAATATCGGTACAGCCCACAATCCTTCAGTATCGTTGGCATCGAAACGATAGGAATAATTCCCATCCAAAGGCAAGGTGGTGTTGTAATAGTAAACCTTCCCATCCCTGTAATTAGTATCAAATGGGTCAAGCTCGAACATCGAGAAGTTACCTGAGTAAGGTCCAGTGATGTTCACTGTGATATTGCCTGGTGCGTGATTATCCAAATCCGTATAGGTTACAGTGTAGTTGAAATCGGTTGTACCTGCTTCACCAACAGTTGGTAATAGATTATGACCGAAAAGTGCTGGACGTGTATTGAGTACTTCTGGATATGATATCCCGGAGGTTACATCCCAAACATCTTGAGTATCGTTTGCTGCACAATGGAAGGTATAGGTTCCTATGGTCAAACCGGTGTAAACGTAGTAATATTCCTTTCCATCAATGTAATTCGTATCCAAGGAGTCCACTTCTATCATTGTCCAGTTGCCTGTATGTGATGGTCCAGTAATGTTAACCGAGATATTGGATGGAGATTGATTGTCCAGATCCATGTAGGTTACAGTATAATTGAACTCTGTTGTGATATAACCCTTGGTGGGTATTACCTGGGGATTTATAAGAATCGGTGGTGTGTTCACAACCAAAGGTCCCGATTGCTTTGACGTGTTATCCCAGGCATCTTGAGAATCGCATGCAGCGAAATGATAGGAATATGACCCGTTAATGAAGCCGGTATAATTGTAATAATAGAGCTTCCCGTCAGTGTAATCATTATCATCAGGGTCAACCTCTATCATGGACCAATTACCCGAATGGGAAGGCCCGGTAATATTCACCGTGATAACAGAAGGAGGTTGATTATCAATGTCAGTATAATTAACCGTGAAGTTGAATGGCATGGAGGCATTGCCAATTCCTGGAATCAAGCCTGGACTTGAAAGTGTCGGTGGAGTATTTAAAATAAGAGGACCCGCTAATTCGGAAGTAAAATTCCAAAGGCCTGTGGAATCGTTAGCTGCAAAGTGATATGTATATGAGGTGTCGTTGATAAAATCTGAAAGATTAACATAAAAGATTTTTCCATCAGTGTAATTTAAATCGTCCGGGTCCAGGGCATACATACTGAATACGCCACGGTTGGTGATATTCACCGTAACGATATTAGCAGAATCGTTATCCAAATCTGTGTAATTGACTATGAAATTGAAACCGGTTGTCGCATAGCCCATTAAAGGCTTAAAAGATGCGTTGGTAAGCAGCGGTTTTGTGTTATTCAATACATTGAAATATATGGTTAAGCGATGGATTACACCGTTTGATTCTATCCCTTTGATCATCACAGTATATTTACCTCCCCTGTACGTGTTGTTGAATTTATAACTAAACAGTTTCCATACTGATGGATTACTTGGATCAGTCTTGTTCAATGTCATGGGTTTTTCGAAAAAAATAATAACTTGACCTGGAATCAGAACACTAATATTCGCACCTGCAATATCGAACGAGCCAAAAGGATCCGAGACATTGGCCTTTATTATCACATCATCACCTTGCATAAAATCAGTTTTTTCAACTCCTGTAACATCATACGTCTTCCCCCAATCCACATTGACAAAGGTTCGGGTGGGTATTGTTCTAATGCGTGATGGTTGATTTGTGGTGTTATAAGCAAGCCATAAATCATTACTCGATGATGAATCTGCAAATACTTTTAGCGCAAGATAATTCCCTTCTTCGAGGGTGTGATTTATATCGGGAAAAACAACACTCACCATTTCCCACCCTAGAGAATCTTCCAAAACGAACGTTTTTATTTTGTTTGCGATCTCAGTTTTCGAAGTAGTATTACAGTCGTATAAGGAAACTATTATCGTCTCCGATTCCCCTACATCATTGTCGCTTAGCCAGAGATCAACAATAACGTCATCCACGATACTGAACTCCTTGGCCAGCACAGGTGTGAGATTGAACTCCTGATATCTCCTGGGGCTTGATGGTTGACCTGACCTTCTCAAAGTTAATCCTGGATTACCGTCTGAATCAAAATCCTCAACCATATTTCCTATTGGAGGTGTAGTGTTCATATAATCATATGGATCGAATTGATCATAGGTCCCATCATCAAATAAATATAGTGTTTTTTCTTCAATGTGGCCCAAGGCACTCTTTTCCCAGTCACTGTAAAAATCATTATCTCTTCCGTATACTTTTAAAGAAAGTGTTTGCTGGTTTGACGGGTTTTCAGGTATTTTTTCACTACTTCCTGGGCCCCAATACATTCCTAGAGGAGGGGGATCACCAAACACTATATAATCGGTATAATTCATAAAATCCACAGGTATATTTGTGCTTGAGTTCAATAGTATATCATCTCCAAAATCATTCCATACCTCGACAGTTCTTCCCCAGTAAAGATCCTCAGAGGTATTAGTGCCTGATCCGGAATGAATGGTGACGCTCTTTCCAGGTCCAAAAATAAAATTCATAAATTGAAAAACATTGCCGTCCTGATCGGTTAAAGTCCAATTGTCCATATCATATTCAGGAGCATGATCTGTACCATTGTAATGAATTTTGATCCATTCCTTTTCAGCAGAGCCATTCACATAAATTTCATTAATGGCCAGTGGCGCGAAATATATAGCTTGATTTGCCTCAACAGTTGTCAATTCCCGTAAAGAAGTATTGAACAACATATCATCTGTCTCTTGGGTCCATATACCACCTAAAAATCTTGCTGCACTACCACCCGGCCAAGGGTTTCCGTCCTTTTTGGCCCATTGATACCCATTATCTTCAGTATCTGAACTTGCTGCTACAATCCAATATGTTTCACCCTCTCTTATCAATGGAGGGTTTGAAAACTGCACGCTTTTCCACTCATAATTTGAAGCAAAATCTACTGCTTGAATGGAGGAAATCCATATATCACTTGGTATATCATCAGCGGGGTCTTCAGTGCCCATATCCTCATTTGTATGAATGCGGAAACCCAAAGTAGATGAGTCCGAACCAATACCCCTTGCATAGATATCCACAGAAGAAAGTAAACTTGTATACGGGGCAGTAAAGGATTGCGCCCAATATTCAGTTTCGTCTACATCTCCATCTATTATCCCACTTGTTTCGTTGAATGAAGCGAAAATGATGTCTTCGTTTCCATAATTATTTAATTGATCGAATTGTTCGTCGGGCGATGTGGTAAATGCAATATCATAAACATTTGAATCTGCACCATTCCAATCCTCACCTCCTCCACCTCCGGATGGAGATGGTATATCGTCTACCTTCATAAATCCTGATCGAGAACCTTCAACAGAAAATGGGAGGCTGAAACTATCCTGGGCACCTATCAGGACCACGTATCTCCAGGTTTCGAAATCTGGTATGAGTTCGTCCATATATGGGATGGCTATTTCTATTACATTGGTCAAAGGCGATCCTTTCGCCTCTACTAAATCAAGGACTTCACCAAACTCATCAATTATATATCCATTCCCCCATCCATCTACCCAGAGTGCAAATTCCCATCCTATGTTCTCATCCAGTTTTAACCTTGCATTCCTGATTGTATCGTCCCTGCCTGTACCATTTCCATTTGTATCTATCAATATCTCGATTATCTGTTCACTAAAACCCAAAGGACCATCTGTTCCATCCCCACTTCCGTCGTCGATGCTGCCCATTTGTAAAAGGAAATTGATTTTTTCGCTATCAATGGCCACACGAAATTCTAATAGGTCCAAGCATCTGGGTTCGAATCTACCACCAGCAGGATAGGTGTAATCACCATCACCTTTGTCATCATCAACCGCATCCAACCAAATATATTCCCTTCTGTTTGTGTGCCAGGTATTTTCATCGGTTAATCCTGCACCGTACCAGTCATTGGTAAGGCCATTCAAAGTGACCTCATCGTGAAGTTTTATTACAGCCATGGCTTGAACATTCATATCAACGAATGTTGAGTTGTTTGGATTGTAATCATCCCCTGGCAATAGGGTTGTTACTATGATTGTATAAATACCTTCCATTAATGGGGTATGATACCAGGAAAGATAGGATGTGGTACCAGAATCTAAGAAGGATATTATCTTTGTATCATTCACAATCTCAGTTCCAACTGGGTCTTGGACTATGCATCTGACACCAAAGCTACCCTGGTTGTTATTTCCATAATTCTTTATAATGGCAGTGATGTTCGTCTCCAGATATAATTCTTGATTCTTTGGAGCACTTAATTTCTCAACACCGACATCATCATCTGTTTCACCGTAAACCCTGAACATGAGGTCACTTGTGGAATCAGGAAACCAAGTTGGGGTTCCATCCAATGCCATGTGACCATCTGGATATGCATTCCACTCGGAATCCTTCCACGTATAGCCCTGACCTTCTGGACTTACACATGTTGCGACTATCCAATAAATCTCTCCCTGTGTAAGTGCAATTGATAATGAGAAATCAAGCCAGGCAAATTCATTATCAGGACCGTTGCTTGTTGCATTAGTTCCCAATGATGCCCCAGGGATATCATCGTCTGGATTTCCAGGATCCACTTCATCGTTATCGTAGACCCGCACAGTCAACTCTTCATCAAGGGGGACTTTATCCATTACATATAGGCTGACTTTTGTAAGCTGAAAATCTCCTTGAGCTTTAAAACTTTGAGCTAGATTAAAATCTTGATTCACCTTAAGTCCTTCACCCATTCCATATCGTTCATTCATTTCGAGCAACTGCTCCACAGCTTCGGATTGTGAGTTTGTGGATAAGAACAACACATTATTGAATAATAGCAGCATTATAAGAAACACGATTGTGGCTTTTCTAAGGATTGGTATCTTTTGTCTGGTCATTCTATATCATCCACTTATTTGTTTTAAAGTATCCCTGTTTGATTTTGTTGTCTCTTTTTATAAATTGTTCATATTAATTCGGAATGTCCCTCCTCCTCCCTGCGAAATGCAATACCCTGACATGATAATATCCTCTATCTTTCCAACGACTAATATGTAATGAATATGTACAACAATAAAAAACCTTTTTATATCATTCTCAAATATAATTCTCACCATTGAGAATGGGGAATGATTTTAAATTAGGTTCCAGGTAATTATCAAATAATAAGGATATATATAAAAAAATAGCATCCCTCTTCAATCATTCTAATTAAATCGGAATAGGTTTTTCTGTCCTTTTGTACCCTGGTGGCTGCAACCTGAGCAGAAGCAGCATTTATTATATTATCCACGACCG
>CBDVCK010000245.1:0-5699 GCA_965372465.1 uncultured Thermoplasmata archaeon
AAACATTTTTTGCTTCCTCCTCCGCTTCATCCTCTATTATGAATTCCATGCCGCAATTTGGACATTTTGTGGCGGAAAATTCCACATCCGCATCACATGCAGGACATGCGAACAATCGTTCTACTTCTTCCAAGAAGATAGCACCGCATTTCGGGCACTCATTTGCATTAATATCCACTAAGAATCCGCATTCGGAACACTCGAATCTTTCTTTTAATTCTTCTTCCTGGATGGCAAGAGGTATTTCATCGAAATCGAAGAACTTTATACCACAGCCTGGACAGTTTTTGACATCAACTGCAATCTCCAATCCACACTCCGGACATTTGTAGACCTCGCCTTCATCCTTTTGCGTCGCATCCAAAATATTATCAATTTCTTCTGATAGTGAATCGAGTTCCTTTCCCAATACATCGATTTCTTCTTTCGGTGTCAGCTCAGAATCCATTCCTAGGGCATCTTCCAAGAACTTTAATTCTCCGAATTTAAATCCGCATTCCCGACATTTGAGATGTGATTGGATCTCCTTTTTAGAAAGAGGTTTCACTCGAATTGCACATTTGGGACATCTTGCCTTCCCGTTTTCTTCCTTTATTACTTCATCATCTCTTAGGAATTTATTGCATTGGCTGCATTCGAAAGCCGGAATTCTTAATTTGGTCCCGCATAACGGACATTTCTTAGTATCCTTACTTTTTGGCATATCTTCACCAATTTATTGGATTTTGGTTTTTGAAATCCAATTTTATCTTAGCTTTATTTTCGATTCCTTCAATTTGCGTATGATTTGATTTCCATGATTCTCCTGATCAAAATGCCATCCTTCAGATTCTACTACTTCTTTTCTCTCTTTTTCTTAATCTTTTTTCGTCTATAAATCGCAATCATGATAATAATGAAGAAACAAGGCATAACCAGATCCTCGAATTCAGGGATGTAATCTATATTTTGTTCATTAGGAGTTGATCCGTTCTCAGTGCTTCTGTCTATGCCAAAAGGATCTCCAATGCCTGCTGCGTCCCCCCAATCTACTGGCTGATGGGTATCGTTGCTGTTCTTGTCTCTACCAAGGGTCTGATTTTCTAAAAATAGAGAAGTATCTACATAATTACCATCATCCCAATCACCAGATGCAACGGCTGCATCATCGTCTGCTCCCGCATCACCGCCCCATACCACATAATCAAAATATGCATCAGCGATATTTAAGAGCGATAGATCGTCGGTGTTCTCCAACATAGCTCTCGTTGGTGTGCCACTGTTAATAATGGATCCGTAAATATGTGTTGAGCTGTTTGTTCCAGATTCTCCAATGTGACAAACCACATAACCTCCTACTGGTATTCTGCCAGCACCGCTTAAATAAAAGGTGTTTCCATCATTGTCCGTAAGATACCATCCAGTTAGATCGACGGTATAATTTCCTGCATTGTACAACTCAACCCATTCGTATTTGGCATTGCCGCTGGTGGACGCCTCTGTTTCCACTGTCACGAATGTGCTTCGATTAACCTGATTGTTATACTCGGTCCTGATCCAATCCGGGGTTCGCGCTATTCTCGAAAACCGGACCTCATCCACAATACCAGCAAAATCCTGACTTGTAGATGCGTCCCGGCCCCCAATAGATGCGTCGCTACTCGATGCAGGCATGGGCCCGGTTTGGGAGCTCGTGTCCATGAGAGTGGCATTCATGTAAAAGGAAACGTCTGAACCGTCATAGGACGCCACAACATATACCCATACACTATCACCTATGCTCTGATACGAAGTTGTAGTCGCATCTACTCGGGACCTAATCGTTTGCTGGCCTACGTCATTAAAACTGATGTAGTACGCAAAACCGCTATCATCGGAATTTCGCTTCTGAATTAATTTTGCATAACCTTCCAGATTGGCAAAGTCAATACTTATCCATGCAGACATAGTCATTTCATCATTCACTCCATCCGTGATTCCGAGATCGCCTAAATTGAATTTGTCACTGCTTGAACCCCCATCATGATCTTGAGCGTAACCGATGAAGCCGGTGCTTTGGGTTGGAGTACCCACCCGGGTACCATCGTTGGTGGATGACGCAGAATTATTTATATTTCCAGTTCCCTCGACCATATGATATACCCCCACGTAATCCTCACTCCAGACCCCTTCGACATTCTGATGGTCCTGGGCATCCGAATTGTTGTAAAACATATAAATCTCGGTATCTGTGCTGGATGAGAGATCAGGTATTTTCACCCAAGCAATCAATTCCCCTGTGCCGCTTTCGTATCTCTCGATTTCATAATCGAGTAAAGTTTCGTTGTCCGATTGGACGAACATAATATCATAGCCATCAGAGCGCGCCTTGCTGGCAAGGTCGGAATCCGTTATGCTGATGAGAACCGGAAAATTCGTTTGATCGGATGGAACCTGGGAGGCATTAATGGTGATCATCTTCTTGTAGCCCCAATCAGATTCATAAGGCCCTGCAGTAGGGTTGTACATTATCTCATTGATAACTAAAAACAGGTTCAGGTTTATTGCTCCAGGGGTTGGAGCATTGGAATGGATTCCATAGGGGTCGGCCTTACCGGTTGCAGGGGTCTCCCAGTCTGAGGGTGTGTCAGTATCTGTAGATTGCTTGTCAAGGCCGATGGTCTCGTTTTCTAAAAGGTCTGAGGTTTCGATATATTCGCCATCTGTCCATAACCCAGCCGAAACTGCATCATCATCATCTTGGCCAGCATTACCACCCCAGGCGATATAATCTATGACCTCACCGCTGGAATAAAGCAAACCCAGGTCGTCAGTGTTCTCCAGCATGGTTTTTGGTGATAAACTGCTATTTATGATAGGTCCGTAAACATCGGTTGAGCTGTTGGTTCCAGACTCACCAAGGTGGCATATCAGATACCCCCCAGATGGTATGGTACCAGCCCCGCTAACGTTAAAGGTAAATCCGTCGTTGTCTGTGAGCTTCCAACCCGTCAAATCTATGGCAGTACTGCCAGTATTATGCAGTTCCACCCATTCGTAATTGGCTTCGACGCTAGTGATGCCACTTGTAGATTCTTCGCTGCCAGTATATAAGAATGAACTCGTGTCGTTCTGGTTGTTGTATTCTGTAGCAATCCAGTCTGTAGACCGGGTTGTGTTAGAGATTCGAACTTCATCTATCATCCCGTCCCATGGATAACTCCATGCCACACCTTTTGGTTGATCACCATGACCGATCCATATCTCATCTTCTGAAGGTGACACGAAGGGTATGTTATCTGTTTTTGTTAATTCATTTGAATCTTTTGAGCCATCCAAATAAATATACATTTTTGAACTGTCATAAACAGCAACAATATGATGCCAAGTATTGGTTGATACGTCCTGTGCTGTTGAAAGGCTATGACTACTTCCTGGTAGCTGAAAGGTTAGTTTTTGACTATTTTCACTAATTAGTAGGCGATAGCCAGCACTCCAACCTTTATGATTCAGGGGGCCCATATGAGCATGTGTTGCACTGGGATATGTTATCCAGGCTTCTAAAGTAATTTGATTCCCAGTAATTTTCAAACTCGTATCATTCCCACAATCAATTAAATCATCGTCAAAATCTTGTGCCCCTGCAATCTTTCCTCCTACTCTTGCAGGAACATAGCTTGCAGTACCTTCACCACCCTGACCATGATTATCATATTTCGAACTATCCGCATATTCATCCGCAGTACCATCACCAGTTTCATTCAAATGCCAAACACCTACAAAATCATCATCCCAAACTCCGGCGGGTTCCTCTGTGGGGGAACTTATACTACTATTTCCATAATACATGTAAATAAGTGTATCTGAAGTTGAGGATAAACTGGCTATTTTCACCCATGCAATTAAATTACCTGAGCTGTTGGTATAGCTCTCTATCTCGTGGTAGAGTTTGGATTTACCGTCCCAATCCGTGAAGATTATGTCATACCCGTCTGACCGTGCATCGCTGGAAAGGTCAGAATCTGTGATGTCAATAAGCACCGGGAATGCGTTGAGGTCACCGGTCACTTGACTTGAGTTGATGGTAATAGGCTTGCGATATGACCAATCCGTGGGATTAATGTCTTCATCATTAACCGTGTAAAATGAACTTGGTTCGAATTGGTTGTTCCACTCGGTCTCGATCCATTCGGCCGAGCGAGCGACATTGGAAATCCTTGGCTCATCAATAATCCCTGAAAAGTCCATTAACGTATTACTGAGTCTCCCGCCGATAGTAACGTCTTGTGTTGAACTTACAAGAGCCCCGGTCTCAGCTTGGTTTGTTGCTTCGGTTCCATTAATATACAGTATCTTTCTGGTACCGTTATATGTTCCCACAAGATATACCCAGGAGCTTTTACCAACCCCCGTATATGTTGATCCAACATCGTTAATTCTCAAGAAAATGCGCTTATCGGAAATATCATCGTTAAAATTTAACACATATGAATAACCTGTATCCGCGGCATCTCTTTTGGAAATAATTTTACCCCAATCCTCAAGTGTTGAATCATCAACATATGCCCAAGCTGAGAATGTAATATTCTCATTTGTTCCATCCGCGATACCTAGATTACCTATGTTAAACTTTTCACTATCACTTGCTAAAAACGATTGCCCGTATCCGAATTGACCCGTGGTTCTTGTAGGCGTACTAACCCTCGTACCGTCGTTTGTTGAGGAGGCGGAGTTGTTTATATTTCCTGTCTCCTCCAACATGTGATAAACACCTACATAACTATTACTCCAAACGCCTTCAGGATTCTGTTGGTTGTCGGCATCAGAGTTGTTATAGTACATGTAGATGACAGTATCCACAGTTGAGGAAAGCAATGGAATTTTAATCCAAGCGATCAATTCGCCTGTTGTACTGTTGTAACGCTCGATCTCATGGTCGAGCTTTGTCTCGTTATCTGATGCAGTGAACAGTATATCATAACCATCTGAACGCGCCTTGTTCTTAAGGTCATCGTCCGTAATGTCAATGAGCATTGGGAAATCGGTCAGATCATCCGTGACCTTGAGGGAATGGATCGTGATCTTCTTCCGACAATTCCAATCCCCATCATAGGGTCCTCCAGAGGGATCGGACATTACCTCGTTGATTACTATATCAGGCAAAGAATAACTTACATTGAAATACAGATAATCAAGATAGAAGGTATCCGGCCCACCTGTTGTGTCCGTCCCTATAACTTGAATGAATATCCCGTTGTTGATCTCACTCACACTTGGCAGATTGGTGGTTATTGTATAAACCTCATCGTTATCGGATGTTGCAGTGGAATAATTAGCAATGGGATTCTCGGTACCATCACTTGTGGTACTCCAGACAACACCCCAGTGACCTGAATCCTGAACCCAGTCCACGGTATGGTGGTACCCCATGTAGACGGTCATGGCAGTGATTTCGGCCTCGGTTGGAATGGACCCTGAACCATATTCACATTCTCCCCACATATTCGGTTCCTTACCTGCCCAGCTTTCTTCATCTCCGGCGCCGTTACCGGGTGCATCTTCATCTATGAGAGATACAGTGAGAGAATTGCTTAGATAATCCACACCCGCTGTGGGATGGAAATTATCTGATGTGTAATCCGTACGGGTTCCCCTCCGGCTCACAAGTAAATTATCCATAATCGTTTGATTCAATGAAAAAGGTAAGGTATCATCAGAATAGTCACCATTACTATTCTTCC
>CBDVCK010000246.1:0-5679 GCA_965372465.1 uncultured Thermoplasmata archaeon
CTGAGATACCGTCTTCACTATATACTATATAGGCACCGGTACTTGTTGTCAAAACCGCATCATCCCGTATACCATCACCATCAAAATCAGCAGCTGCAACGCATCGACCTAGATAATCATTATCTGCTCTACCGGGTTCATTCGTGAGGTTGATTATCGCATCGGGCGTGCTATCATCACCTGTTATTGGTCCGTAAAATACATATGCTGCACCCCATCTATCCACACTAGCATCTGTATCTCCCCAATAATAGGCTCCAGTAATTAAATCATCCTCGGAACCATCACCATCGAAATCACCCACGGCTATGGAAATTCCCACACGCTCTCCGTCATCACGGTCATTGTAAGTGTACAAGTCATTCTTTAATATGGTTGGATCAATCCTAACCGGATATTCTGCAGAATCAAGCCAATCCAAAGGACAGCGCAAGCTGAGTATCGCATTATTCTCGTTGGAATCAAAATCCACCAGATACTCAAGTAGTATTTCGTTGCCTTCATTATCTATTGCTACCGGATTTTTTAGGGTGTATATCGTTGTCTCATCCATATAATTACGAAATTCGATGTCGCCTTCAGTTATAAAATTATTATTTTGTTTTTCACCATTAACATACATTTGCAGTTCGGAAGAATAACTTATGGGCACGGTGACCGCTAGATAAGCTGTACTTTCAGAAGTAAACGCGGCAGGCAGTTTTTCTGAGAGCACAATATCTTCTTTTAGCATATTTTTGCCAAATTCATAATTTGTGGATATATCAAAATCTTCATATGAATAGCTATAATCTGCACTTTTTTCATGAATTTCGAAATTAAAATTCTGTGGATTATCGAAGGTAGCAATTACTTCATTCGCTGCGACGATTTCAAGTTTCGGAGCCCCATTCCAGGACAGATAATAACCTTCTTTTGTTTCAAAAAGAATGTCACCATTATTCTCCTCAAAGAAAACATCATATCCTCCGTGATATTTTACATCATAACCCCTGCTGCTACCATCTCCGATAAAGCCTCTTGTGGGTCCTGTTATTGGTCCCTCGCGGTCAGAATAATCTTTTTGACTATTTCTCCAATCGGTAGTAATAAAGTACACTTCAAAACTATCGTTGAAAGGATCTATTTTAATTTCGTTCCATTCAATTCCTACCTCCATTTCAACGTAATCTAGCTCCACTTCCACTTGACCGTGTTCGGTCCAGTCCCAGTCTATTGCATTTGTTCCGGACCATTCATAATAGGAACTGGATTGCACCTCATTATGCCTTCCAACGATTTCTATCAGGTAATTCGCACGAATTGGTAGACCGCTACCATAACCAGTACCTGGAAGAGTATCGATGAATATATAAACAACATCCTCTCCAGTCATTGGTATCACAGGAGGACCTGGGGTGACATTTCCCTCACCTCCTTCACCACCTTCAATAGGTTCGGTTTTGACGGCTTTATTCGAGTAAGGAACTGCAAGCCCACCGACAATCTGTCCGTCTACCCTTAGATAGAACGCGGAGCCTGTTTTGGTTGTTGACACACCGTATTTCACGATATCCAGATTTTTTCTATTCACATCTTGGGGGGTATCATTGCGTACATGCTTACCTTCCCAATCTGCAAACGCTCCATCGATGGTTACGTTATAAGGGACGCTGAGCATATAACTGCAATCATTATACTGCTCCTCAGTTTTTTCGTTACTTAACGATACTGTACCGACATCAGTCATTACATCGTGTTTATTTTCGATTTTAAATCCTATACTATTTTCGGCAACGGCACTTCCTCCTACATCCACGACTATATACAGCGTCGTTCTTTGCCCCTCTATTAACGTTAGTGCAGGTTGGAAGGTTACTACTCCAATGTTCATTGTCCCAGGACCACCAATAGATTGCCCGCTCTCCTGCTCCAGCCTGATTTCTGAAATATCATTATCGTTTCCGAGACCTTTTCTATTAGCTATCAGGGTGCTGAGGGTAATATCTGCATTCAATGCTTCTATTTCAAGCCCAAGCAGTCTGTTTCCGGAACCGCTTATCACATCATCGCCCACACCCTTTTGGGTGATTGAAAGAACACCTCTCTCATTACTTATTATCGTATCCGAATAATCTTCGAAATTATTCCAGCTCTGCATGTAAAATAGGACATCAATTGCCTCATTATTATGCATATTTAAAGAGTCATGTGAAACTTGTGCCTCAAACTCAGAATCTAAAATTGCGGTTTTGACGCCTCCATCTCTTTCCCAAAAATTCCAGTCTTGGTCTTCTTGCGTGTACCTATTGAGGGAATTGCCTAAGACCTCACCACCCCACCCATATATCTCTATCATATAGTCAGCACCGATACCTTTGATATAATATCCTGAATCCGGATTTTGATCAATGTCTATGAAGATGATTACAGTATCCACCTTTTTTGTACCATCAGGCTCATCGGGTTCACCTGCAAGCATAATACCATCAACTTGCAAATAGAATGAAATCTCTATTTTCTGGTCTTCAACTCGATAATCCACTATGTCTATATTTTCTGGAAAAGCCGAACCCAAAGCTTCGGTAGTATGTGAAGCAACTTCACTCCAATCTCCGAAACTCCCGTCGATTTGAATCCCCTCTTCAGATTTTGTGAAATTTATCATGAAATAGGGGGAAAAGATTAGAATAAAAAGGACAATTGGTACCACCACAAGTTTCAATTTGCTACGTTTTGGGTCGATTACGGTACGTTTTGGTCCTAAGCCATTGGTTATCCCATTGCCGTTGGTTAAGCCGTTTGTGATACCTATTTTCAAAGCCCTGAGACCATTTGTCAGGCCGTTTGTAATGCCATTAGTCAAACCGTTAGTAAGACCATTGGTTATACCATTGGTCAAACCACGCTTGGCTTTTTTCACCCCGTTTGTTAATCCATTGGTTAGTCCATTAGTCAGGCCAAATAATGTATCGACTTTTGCTTCATCTATCTTCGGTTTTGGCATCTGGAGGCTTTCAACAGTTTCTGCTCCCAGAACCTCGTCTAATGCAATTTCCAATTCTTCTTCTTCGGAAATGAATTCTGCTCCACAGTTTGAACAGGTTGTAATAGATGAATCTACTATCTCACCGCATGACGGGCAGGCGAATAAATCCTCATCCTCTTCAATAAAGGTTAAGCCGCAATCGGGGCATACCTGGGCCTCAGCATCTAAAATTGCCCCGCAATCAGGGCATTCGAATCTTTCTTCTTCATCTTCCCCCTCTGAAGATTCAGATACTTCGTCCATTTCAATAAATTCAATTCCGCAAATAGGACAAGATTCGGCTTCAGCTTCGATTTCACTTCGGCAGTTTGGACATTTATAGATCTCTTCCTCATCTTCAGGTTCACCTAAGATTTTATCAAGTTCATCGGATAATGCTTCAAGCTCATCTGTGAGTTCGGTTTTTGATAAGGCATCTTCACCGCCCTCTGCTATAAGCATATCTAAACTTTCCTCTATTTCCTCAATCTCTTCAGGGGGTTTTCCTCCTTCAGCAGCGGATAGTGCGAGAGCCCTTAATTTCACCATACCAGATTCAATTCCCTCCATTAGGTCATCGATGTTCTCGTAACCAGCAATAGGGCCTGTTTGTTCCAAGGCCTTTTGTAACGATTCCTTTGCTTCTTCATGTTTTCCAAGCTTTGTCAGAATGAATCCCTTTAAACCCCATAGGTATGTTGTTTCGGGTTCAACTCTTTGTGCGATGTCTAATGCTGCCAATGCAAAATCGTATTTATTTGCGGAAAATAATGTGGTTCCAAGTTTAAACCAAAGGTTCGAATTGTTGAGATCTTTACGAAGATTCCCTATAATCTCATTTAAAATTTCTTCTTTATCTGTACCTTTTATTTCACCTGCTATTCTATCTAAAACATCCTTTTGCTCTTCAGGTAAATCCAGCTCTTTCCATCTCTCCTGAAGCTCTTTGAACATCTTCTTTTCTGGCATGATTGTCCCCTTTTGTATGTGTTTACAGATTTCCTTGCTTTTCCCTATAATGATTTCTAAGATAATTAATTCGTGTATTATCCTATATAATAATGCCAATAGGGGTAATAATTCTTCTGCCTTATATATTTTCTATACCTAAAATACATTTATATAAAATAAAAATACATTTATGGTTCATATTGACCTTTTATAACGGTATTTCTGAGACAGGTGCCGGTGTTCATGTTTAAGAACCCATTGACATCCCAACATAACATGAACACAAAGCACCTGCATGAATTTAATAGAAAAAAAGCTGAATGCAGGTGCCGGGATTCTCTCCTAGCGAGGAAAGGTATTATCTGGTAAACGTTGTCTCCTTTCCTCTGAGGTTCGAATCCCTAAAATGTTGGAATCACAATTAGAAAACAATGAATGCAGGTGCCGGGATTCGAACCCGAGTTGTTGGCTTTCTTTGACACCTCGATGTTTGTAGAAGAGGAAGATCATGGAAGGCCAAAGTCCTAAACCAGACTAGACTACACCTGCATCTAATGGATTATATCCATTACAACCGAGGGAAAGCCAATATGTGTATTTAAATCCTTCAGTTATAATAATCAACTTGCGGTAGAAAAAAGAGAATTTCATAAAACAAGAAAATATCCTTTTGGAAAAATATACTAAGATATAATATTATTTGAAATATTGTACAAAAAGGAAAGAAGAATATCTAAATAGGGAAAATATTTATGTATTAAGGCAGATATTCATTATTGGTGCTTTAATTGAAGAAATTGGATAAAAGAAGTTTCACAGGTCTTTTGGGAGCATTTATAATAACTGCGACTCTCCTGCTTGCCGGTTGCACAGGAAATGGGGATGAGAAATCGATTAAGGTCGTTACCCTTGCTCCAATAGATATGCAAACAAGTCTTGATAGTGGAGATATTGCAGGATACGTTGCCTGGGAGCCCTATTGCTCAGATTCGGTAGTAAATGAAAAAGGTAAAACCTTATACCGCTCTGGGGAAATTTGGCCTGCTCATCCATGCTGCGTTGTGGCTGCAAAGGCGAGTTTTGCCCAGGAAAATCCGGAACTAGTGAAACACTTCTTGAAGGCTCATATCGAAGCGACAAATTGGATGATTTCTGCACTTTCAGATAATACATCTGCCAATTATACAACATTAGTAAATATTGCAGTTGATTTTACTCTAAGAAGCGAGGCAGTTGTAAAGGAGGCTCTCAGTCATATGACGTTCACTTACGATCTGACAACACCTTTCTATGACGGGCTTGAAACCTATACTGATAAACTCATCGAGTATGATGTAATTACCCAGGATGCAATTGCTGATAGAGGATATGCAGATACACAAGATTTTACTAACACGTATGTTAATGGTTCATTTCTGACCGAGGCAGCGTCCGCTAATCCACAAGAAAGCAGTCTGGGAACCGTACGGGTAGGATATCTTTTAGGTGATCTGCACCAGTTGGCGTATCCTGTAGCCAAGAGCACAAATGTCGGGGGAGGTCAAAGCTTGTTTGAAAAATACGGTGTGACCGTGGTGGATGCTCAAGGAGCACCGTATGCGAATGGAGGATATGTGATGGATCATTTTGAGGCCGGAGATGTTGACATTGGATATCTTGGTAGCGCTCCTGCTGTTTTAAAGCACCTCAATGCAGGGATAAGTACCAAGATTTTAGCACAA
>CBDVCK010000247.1:0-5679 GCA_965372465.1 uncultured Thermoplasmata archaeon
TTACACATTGGATAGTTGAGATGATTAGTTGGTATTCTCAGATATCAATCGTTCTGTTCTTTTTAGTTAACATCCTGCACTGACTCGTTTTTCTGAATCAAAGTGTCCCTTTCATATTCACAACCGGTAACTGGAGCCTCGGCACTGTAAAGCTTGCACCAGCTTAGATCATTTTGCACACCTTCAACCCCTAAGAAGGGGCATCTTTCGCACTTCATATAAGAATAAATGTAGCTCAACCTTTATATGATTTTTTATAAAATGAACGAAAATGGGGCTAAATGGGAAGCAATGATGATTTTTTATGCAATCTCCTTTATCATCAATATAGCATCATCATCTTCATAGAATCTTTCAATAATCCCTGTTTTTTTGAATCCCAACTTGATATAAAGGGCTATAGCATCTTTGTTCTGCACCCTAACTTCCAGGTATATCTTATTTATCGAGTCCTTTTTTAATTCGGATTCCATGGCCTTTAAAATGGATAACCCAATACCCTGATTTCTATAATGCCTAGCAACTGCAAGATTCAGCAAATGAGCCATTTTTCTACTTTCAAGACGAGATAATCTTCCTTCATTCAAAACGATTCCGTAACCAACGATTTCCTCATCTTTATCAGCTACTAAAAAACCTTTGGGGTGGATTTGAAAAAGTGCGAAGAACATGTCCTGGGACCATGGGTTAGGAAAGGATTGTCTTTCTATTGAAAGGATTTCACCCATATCCTTTTCTCTAAATTGCCTTATTTTTAGAATTAAAGGGATTCCATCATCTCCTTAGAAATGCAGAGGAAATTGGATTATATAGATTGTCTTTTAAGTGTATATTTCTTACTATGGTGAATAATCCAATAACATAAATGATTTTTATTCGTTATAACAGTGTTAAATGAATATTTCGTCCACCTGGGTCAAATGATTTTCCGTAAAAATTAATATGAATAATTAACATTTTCATAATTATTAAAATAGTTCTCATAAAAAACCTTAAATACCACGATATCAATAACTTTATGCGTTATAAAATCCAGAGGAATGTGTGGGCAAATTGGGGCACCAAGGGTAGGATAGCCGCCTTGTTCACACAGGTCAAAGCACTCCTACTACGATCGTGCTCCAAGGGAATTCCGGGCATAGTATCAATACGGAGAGGATTGAGATTCTGAGCGACGAACAGAGAGATACATCAGAAAACATAGGCCCTCAAAAAAGAGGGTACTCCACAGCCAAAGTGCTCAACAATATTTTAAAGGAGCTCACTGACCTTGATTGGGTCAAGTCCTGTGCCGTCATAAGAAGGGATGGAATTTTGATGGCTTCAAACATGACCACACCCCCTAATATCGATGGAAAGAGGGCAGTTGCAATAATGGGGGCAACTATCGTGGGAGCCGCAAAGAACATCACTGCAAAGTGCAGGATGGGTTTTCCAAAGCGTATAGTGATTCAGGCCAAGGAAGGGGACATCATCATCTCGGAGGCTGGAACCAAGGCTCTTTTGGTTTGCGTGACCAATGCCAGATACAATCCCTCCCTAATGTTCGAAGAGATCAACAATGCGGCAATGCGGATTGCTACGATTCTTTGATTAACATATTTTAACATATGTTAATAAAAAAACATTTAAATACTATTAAATCACTATAAATTTTGGTAATTTCATGGAAACCACTTTAACACTTAAATTTCGCGGCGTTGAGGCTAGATTGCTGGACGAGATGATCTCTACAGGGTTATTCAACACCAAATCCGAGGCGATTAGATCGGCGTTGGTTAAGTTCGGTATGGACCTAGGCTTGTTGGGAAGAAAGAAATTATGGGCGCAAATTGACAGCACCAAAAAGAGAAGGGTCTCACCTTCACGGTTGATGAAAGATATCGAGCGGATCGAAGATGAAACCTAGGATTTTTATTGATACCAACGTTTTCATTTTTGCATTCGAGTTCAAAAAATCGAATTCAAGAAAGGTAATCCAACTGTTAAATAATGATAGGATAGAGGCTGTTATATCCGAGCGCGTTATAAAAGAGCTGATAAAATACTTTAAAAAGTACTACAATAGGAAATTATCCAACGATTTTAGGAATTATTTGATCCAGTCATGTGAGATCCTTTTTCCCGACGAATTAGAGGATGAAATGAAGAAATACAAGGGAAAAATTAAGGATAAAGATCTGGAACAGATAGGCGCGGTTAAATATTTAGGACTGAAATATTTGATATCTTTCGATAGAGATTTTAAGGAATTTGAGGAATATACCACACCAAAACAATTCATAAAAATGATGGAACTGAGGACTTATAAGACTGAGTATTAGGGAATGGGGTCGTAAAGATTTTGTAGTCGATAATGACCGTCAGGGCATCTGCATCGAACGCCGAGGTGAGGCGCTATGATATGACGGGAGGGGGCTGTGAAGGTTCTTTTCCTGAAATACCAATACGCTCTTGGTTCTCAGAGATAGGAAATCACGATGATGCATATAACCGTTACATTTATATAGTATCGTAACGCTATATTTGTAACGGTGAGCAATTGAAGGTCATTACGGCGAGAATTTCAGAGAAATATTTCGAGGATCTGGAGAGGATCGAAAAAGAGGAACAGGCGGACAGGGCAGAGGTCATAAGGAAACTGTTGGCCAAAGGCATCAAGGAATGGAAACTGAAAAAGGCTCTGGAGCTGCTTAGAGAACATAAGGTCACCCTGAGGAAGGCAGCCAACATCGCCTCTGTATCTTACGTTGAGATGCTGGATTTTGCCTCCAAACATGAAATCGACATGGGATATTCACTGGAAGAAATGGAGAAGGATGTCAGAAATCTCTGAGGGTTTTATATGATCGTTGATTCATCGGTTCTTATTCATCTTGCCAGGATAGGGAGATTATCCCTTTTGAAGGACTTTTTTGATAATATGGTAATAACCGGGGAGGTCTTTCGGGAGACCGTTTCGGAGGCAAAGCACAGAATAGGAGCGAGTGCGATAGAACAGGCGTGCGGAAAGTGGATCATTGTAGAGAAATCAAAGCATAAAAAAGCCCTCAAAAAGATAGTTGAATTGGAGGGGATAGAACCCGCGGATGCATCGCTTCTCCTTCTGGCCGAAGAAATGGAAGAATCGCTATTATCAAATGATTATGCGTTGATTGCGGTGGCAAGAGCAAGAGGAGTTGAGTGTTGGTGGTTGACCACTTTCATCCTCCATATCATTGCTGAAGGGACCGTAACCAAAAAAAAGGGAAAGCAAATATTGTTGGAACTCATCGAGAGCGGAATGAGATTATCGTCTCAGGTCTATGCTTCGATTCTCAGAAGAATAGATGGGATGTGAGGGATTCTCATGAGGGCATTGTGCTTTTTTTGATCGGTAAAGTACCGAATAATTTATCTTACAATCCCTTTTCCAGTTTGTCTGCATCCTTCTTTTCTATTAATATCATCGTCCCAATAAATCCACAATCGTTACACTGATCTCTGAAAAGGCCAGCTCGTGTTTTAGGATAACCTAGTGAGACATTTTGGCTATAACACTAAGGGCAAACCTTTACCTCCATATAGATTACCTTAGGCATCTACTTTTTTTCCTATTTTTTCTTATGAGCCTTTTTCATATGTTTGTCGAGATTGATTGTTTTAAGTCGTACATTGCATTTTGGACATTTTGTCCATTCCTTATTATTCTCTTCTTTGGGTTGTAGTTTCTTTCTCAGTAGCATCATGCCAACTACGATTATGACAATTAAAATCACAATGATTATGATGAGCCATTGATAATCCCATATCTTCCATTCCTTTGCACGAGGATAATCGTTAACGTTTGTTGGATCAGTTTCTGCCTCATGCTCCTCAAGATTAGAAAAGCCATCGCCATCAGCATCCTTGTTGGCATCTGTAGGATCGATCTTATTTAGGCCATATTTTTCCTCCCAGTAATCTGGCATCCCATCATTGTCGTCATCGGGGTCAGCACTATCCCCTATAGTATCATTATCAGAATCTTTCCATTCATTGGGATCATTTGGAAATGCATCTTCATCATCTAGATGTCCATCACCGTCGCTGTCTATAAATGCAGAAAGATTATCCAGTAGATCTTCACTCCAAGACACAGTTAACCAGGGCCTATACAACACATTATCATTAACAGCATCGCCACTACCACCCCCCGATCCACTGGGTCCATCCTCAGATCCCCACCAATTATACCTTGCATCGACATCTGCCTCGGAAAATACTCCATATTCCAAATTATAGTAGATATTATTATGAGTAAGTATATTACTGAAATTGTCAAGTGTAATGTGAATACCATACTGCCCATTGTAAGTTATGGTGTTATTTTCTACGATATTTCCTCCTTCCGTACCGGAAATGTGTATCCCAGAGACTGAGTTGTTGCTAATTATGTTTCTGATAACTGTGTTATTTGGACCCCATAGAGTTATCCCGTGTTCCACATTATGGGTAATGGTATTATTTTCTATTATTATATTTGATCCGGACCATAAGTAAACACCACCGTAATCCATTATATTATTCTGTATCTTAAAGTAATGACAATCTCTTAGAATCACCATGCCTGCATTCCCATCGATGAGTATTGGACTATTCTTAGTCCCTGATATACCATCAAAATAATAAACTCCCTGTCCATTCAACGTATTATTTAATACCTCAATACCGTCATATATATTTATAGAATTATTAATTAAAGTATTGTTGTTTATTATGTTGTTTGTTCCACCTCTTGCAGAGATTCCAAGACCCTTGTTATCTATTACGACGTTGTTCTCCACAACAGATCCGTCACCCCAGCTAACAGCAATACCTTCGTAATGGTTATTGCTAACAACATTTTTTTTCACGATGTTACCTGTCCCACCTGCTATCTCGATACCCAATCCTGCATTATCATTTACTTGATTAGATTCGATTAAATTCCCAGATCCATATGCGGAGACAATTCCATTACCTCCATAACCAAAGACGATATTTTCTACAATATTGTCTTTTATTATGTTATTTGAACCATCTGAGTTTGATATCCCTTCCCATCTGCTCCCTCTAACTGTATTGCTCTCAATTTGGCAGTTCGATCCTGTTATTTCAATGCCACGGCCACCGTCTTCAATATTAAAACCCCGGAATGTAACCCAACTCGCAGTGATCTCAACAACGGTCTTCTGTAGTGTTGGGTCATTTATCGTGTTGTTGATTGTAACGTTTTCTCTCCCTTCCCCAATCAGTGTCAATTTTTTATCTATTACCATATTCTCTTCATATTTGCCAGCTAATACATGTATCGTATCCCAATCACTTGCATTATCTATAGCTTGCTGAATGGAAGTAAAGTCCTCAGGAGGTATTCCACCAGGCACATCATCCACATACCATGTAGTGGGGGCTTTCACAACCGGGGCGATCTCGATAATAATAACAATAAAGCTCAGCACCATCGCCAAACTTATCCAAACTGCGACTATCTTCTTATTCATTGAAAAAAGTTATAGATATATCGAGATAAATACCTTCCGCCTGCTCGGGGGCGGTGGGAAAATTATTCTCATCCTCTTGATAGATGCAATCAAAATTAGATAAAAAGAGGTAAGCGCCCTCCATCCCCTTTAAGAAAATTTCGGGTCAGATAGCCGCGATATTTTTGCGAGGAAG
>CBDVCK010000248.1:0-5667 GCA_965372465.1 uncultured Thermoplasmata archaeon
ATCTTCATTATTAGGTTTTTTCTCGTTAGTCATATACATTACAACCTAAACTTTCAAAACCACGGTTTTGGCAACAAGATCCCCGATTCTCTGTCTTTTTGGATACCGGCTCATGAACACTAAACTCACTGCATAAAAGAACAAAACCATATCAAGCAAGCGAACAACATTCCTAGTGAAAGCATCCATGTATCCGCATTTACCCCTCTCATCGGTTGTGACTTTTATTCCAACTAGTTTCTTTCCCGGGCTCTGTCCTCTCCAACCCTCGAAAATACTGAAGTATATGGCCTGGGCTACCCAAAGCCACATAATGAAAGCTGAAAACCAGATGAGATTCTGTTCCCCGAATACATCTGTCAGGCCGAAAGCACCCAGTGCGGCTAATATATAATAAAAGAACAGCGCTATACCTGATATTATAGCACCATCTATCAGGAAGGCTTCAACCCTCTGAATATTGGTGGCGTATAAATCTGACTCTGCCTTCTCCAGCTCTTTAATTATATGTTTTGCGGAGATGATGGCCCGATATGCATCATTTTGCGAAATATAACCGGACCTTTTAACGTTATTAAGTTGCCAGTAATCGTTTCTAATATAAGGATTCACTCGTAGCATGTTCAAAGTGATGTACGGGCTCTGGTGTATGCGGAATTTGTTTCCTACATCCCCAATTTTCATTTCAACTGCTGATAGGGCGTAGTTCACTGCTGCTTTTAAATCGCCTTTTTCAAGCATTCTTTCGGCATTGGATAGAACATGTGTAAGGGATCTTTCAAATGCCTTTGAAGGGGGAATTTCTGCATTTGAATGTCTCAAGGTACGTGGTGCAAGGAAAAGTAGTGGTGCTATTGCCAAAAGGCCTGCCAGAAATACAAGATCAAGACCTCCCGCCCCGCCAATGGAACCTCGTGCAATGGGTAGGTCCATCTCCTCCCTGATCTTCTCAAGACCGATCATCACCTGTGGTATTCTCACGATATCGGCTCCAATGAGCACTCCGAAGGTGGTTGAAGCATATGCAAATGGGATTGCAGATGTGATCTTCTTCCTGTATACCAGTAAAGCCAGGGCAACTGCCAAAAAGGATGGGAAGAGGTAATATGGAAACTCGGAAACTATGCCCAAGGACGGGCGAAACTCGGTGGTCATATTTGTTAAAATCCCGATTACCACTACAGCACCTATTATAGCTGGTATATTGAGTTTCTTGACTTTTATCAGATATATGGAAAGAGCCACGGGAATGATGGCCCCGCCGATGTCTATGGCCAAAAGGGAACCCTGGTAAATTATCAATGGCACTGCATAAAGACCCAGCAGACTCAAAACCGTTCCTGCCAGACCCCCCACCAGAAGTAAGCCCACCTCCCTTCTTCCGAATCCGCATTTTTCTAAAAAACCCGGGTAATCCATATGTCCAATATAAAGTTCCACAAATAACAAGACCGGCATGGATACGAACACGACTGCTCCTACCACAAACATCCATTGCTCTGATTGCATAATAATACCTGATAGGTGATAATTATAGATATCATTTACCCCAAAACACGGTGATCCCTTTCAGAATATGACAATCTATTCAATCTTCTATTTGTTTTCTGCTCCAGACATCATTGGATATCTCGGAATAAATGGCATAATCCTCTTCCTGTTTTACCTCATCTTTAAGATTTGCCAGCCTTATTATGTCCTTCTTTTTCAGAACCCAGTAATGTATTCGCCAGATCTTACCCTTCTTGATGGTTATCTGATCCTGGAATGTGGTGAGTAGCCCTACGTCCTGTAGGGTGTAAAACACGTCCCTGTCCTTGGCCTTGAGAAGGTTGTCTGAAATGGTGTCATCAAAACCAAAGAAATTCATCACGTAAACAGCTAATTTCTTTATCTCGCCTTTGTCCATCCCTTTCTTACCCAATGTGTTCAGCAGGGCCTTTTCCACATCCTGAACAGTAATTATTGTCATATCAACATCCACCGGGAATATAGCATAGTATGGATATTTCACAAGTCTCTGTTACAATGCACCTAATCGAGTATTCATTAATGTAACTTTCGATTAGGGTATCTTATGTGATTTTCGATAAAAAAAGCTCGTATAATACATTGCACCTGAGGTTCATCCGTACGCAATTCCATCATAATCCTTCCCCCCCTTCTTTCCTCCGCTTCTTTTAATTGGTTTTCGCTGCGACGCTTTTCTGCCAATGAAATGAAAATCCCTTCTTTGTAATCTTATAAAAACCTTATCGGAAAGGGGCTCTAACGTGATAATCCCCCGAACTTGGAGACGCTTTATACCCTTTTCCAAGGTCCCTTCTGACATTGATAGCTCCCTTCTCAGCTCTTCTTTTGTGATGGGATATACCTCCAAAAGAACCTCGATAATCCTTGCCTCGAGGGTGCCTCGCTCTATCTCGATCATCAAATCTTAATCGAGTTGGGGGTTAATAATCTATCCTAATGCTTGTAAAAAAGAAAAAAATGAGAAAAGGTTTATTTACCTGGATTCCATCCTTTCGGATGCTAGTTTGCGAAGCTTTCTTACCTTCTGTGTGCCACCAGTGCTTACGAAACTGGGAAAATGCCTCAATAGCACCATGTCACCCACTGAATCTATCCATCGATACGGTATCAGTACGCTTCCCGATTCCTCAACGAGTAATGGGTTCGTGTTTCTAACATATATTCCGTAAATATTCCTGGAATCCACATCCACCACGATATTATCCACATTGCCAAGGTACAAGGCATCGTTCGTGTAAACCTCTAACCCTAAGATTTCTAAAAGTTCGGTCTTCATGTGTATCACCTTCTGTATGGTGTTTGTATTATATCAAAATTGCGCAAGTTTGAAGGAAAAAACCCTTTGAATGATGTAGATTTCGTTTTGTAGCATATTTCTGGATGGTTGGAGGGGGTTTTGGATGGTGGGAACAAAATAAGGATCTTACACATTTCGTATATTGAGTGACGATAAACCCAATCAAAGGATTAATAATAATGAAGAGCATTTCCGTATCAGAACTTCAGTGGGGATATTCAATTGGATGCGAACATAAATTCTGTGGGCAGAAAAATTCCCGCAAAAATCGACGGAAGAAAGCTTACACCGTATAAGGGAGCCTTTGTCACAGCACCTGAACCCTGGAAGGCACCCATGAAAGCGGGTTTTATAAAACCGGGAGAAAGTAAGATTCTGGAATCCCTGGAGGAAGCCGTAAAAAAAACCGGCCTTGCTGATGGGATGACCGTATCCTTTCACCACCATCTAAGAAACGGTGACAGCGTTATAAATATGGTAATGGATGCCATTGCCCGAATGGGTATAAAAAACATAAGAATATTTCCCACAGCCCTGTTTCCCGTTCATGAACATCTGATTTCCCATATAAAGAGTGGTGTCATTACCTCAATCGAAGGCAGCATGAACGGCTCTGTTGGAGCAGCGGCAACCTATGGTATTCTTCCCAAATGTGCCGTTCTGAGATCCCACGGCGGAAGGATAAGAGCCATTCATTCCGGAGATGTTAGAATCGATGTTGCCTTTTTGGCGGCTTCATCTGCAGATCCCTATGGAAACTGCAACGGCATCTTCGGACCCAACTTCTTTGGACCTGTGGGACTTGCCAGGGCAGATGCCATGTTTGCAGAGCATGTGGTAATTGTGACTGACAACCTTGTGGAATATCCTTGCTATCCGATCAGTATATCCCAGAAGTATGTGGATTATGTTGTAAAGGTCCCCTCAATTGGGGATCATGCTGGCATTGTATCCGGGACTACAGAGGTCACAAAAGACCCAAAACAGCTTGCAATGGCAGAGCAAATAGTAAAACTCATAGAGGAGTCGGGTCTTCTAAAGCAAGGCATGTCGTTTCAGGCAGGAGCGGGAGGAGTTTCCCTGGCCTCCATGAAATTTCTCCATGATTACATGAGGGAGAAGGGGATCTGCGGAAATTTCGCAATCGGGGGAACAACCAGGTATCTGGTTGACATGCTCAGGGACGGTACCATTAGAGTACTTTTAACTGGGCAATCCTTTGATCTCGAATCCATCGAATCCATTGCCAAGGATTACGGCCACCAGGAAATTACCACCGATTTCTATGCAAACATCCACAATAAGGGATGTGCTGTCAACTGGCTGGATGTGGTCATATTGGGTGCAACAGAGGTGGACACAGATTTCAATGTCAATGTCAACACGCATTCGGATGGAAGACTGCTTCACGGGATAGGAGGCCATCAGGACACAGCTGCCGGATCGAAATTGACAATTATCGTATGCCCGCTTTACAGAAAGAAGATACCCATTGTCAGGAAATCCGTAACCACGGTAACAACACCCGGTGAAACCGTGGATGCCATTGTTACAAACGAGGGAATTGCAATAAACCCAAGACGGCAGGATCTTTTAAAACGGTTGGATGCAAGCGACCTGCCAATAAGAAATATTGAGGACTTGCAAAAGCAGGCATACGAGATAACTGGCGGCCCTCCCGAATTAGAAACAACGGACAAAATTATTGCCTTAATCGAGTACCGGGATGGATCCATAATCGATGTGGTCAGGGGATTGAAGAAGGATTCTTAGGGAGTTGATGATATGGAAGCCGTAAAATGGAAAACCGCAATTACGAAGGTTGAGCCGAACAAGATAGTCACAAGAGGTTACCCTCAGGATGAACTCATTGGAAATGTACCATTTTCTCATGTTGTATTCTTATTATTAAAAGGAAAGATGCCAAATGAGAACGAAGGTTCGATGATGGATGCCATATTAACCGCCTGTGTTGATCACGGTGTGACACCTCCTTCCTCCCAGGCTGCAAGGGTTGTGGCCTCGGGTGGTGTTCCCATGCCCACTGCAATAGCAGCAGGTCTCATGTCTATTGGTGACTTTCATGGAGGCGCAATCGAGAAGGGCGCTCTATTTTTACAGGAAGGAGTTGCGAGGATGAAGGCCGAGGGAAAGAGCATCGAAGAAATGGCTGCTGTATTGGTTTCGGAGTCCAAAGAGAAGAAAAAGCGGATTTTGGGGTTCGGGCACAGGATACATACTGACGATCCAAGGACCAGGAAATTACTGAAGTTAGCCGAGGAACTGGAAATCGCAAAAGAGCATGTTGCCCTATCCAAAGCCATTGCAGTTGAACTGGAAAAGTCCCTTGGCAGGAAATTACCCATCAATGTGGACGGATGCGTGGCAGCATTAATTTCTGATATGGATTTTGACTGGAGGCTGGGAAAAGCATTCTTTCTCATAGGAAGGTGCGCAGGTCTTACCGCCCAGGTCTATGAGGAAATATCCCGGGAAAAACCCATGCGCAGAATGTGGAGCGCGGATGTGGAATACGACGGTCCCGAAGAGAAAAAAAATGATTAACCTGCCTTGATTAGCGTCAAACGGACGAGATCCTTTTTTATTTTCTTTCTTTCTATATTTTTAAAAGTTTCATCTATGAATTTATCAAGAAGTTCGATATCATGCGATGTCTTGGTAAAATAGGGATATATCACTATCTTTCCATTTCTTTCCAGCAACCTGTACCATGACTTCAGATACTTCTTCTTTGATTCCAAATCTGCATAATAAAAACCGTACCTGCTTGTGATAAGGTTCGGCCTTGGCTTCACATAGATGGTTGCAGGATCACC
>CBDVCK010000249.1:0-5626 GCA_965372465.1 uncultured Thermoplasmata archaeon
TTTAGATCTACCTCAAAAGTCTCGGAGTCGATTACTACCCCATAATCCTCTTTTGCTTTCTCAATGGATATGATACCATTTTTAACCTCTTCTGCAATTTTCTTGGCGGGTCGTTTCTTTGGATCTCCATATCCTCCCCCACCTCCAGCTTGCTGGAATAGAATTGCTCCATTGGGTACCTTTTCTATCAAGTCCTTTGTTGTGGTCTTGTAGATTTTTCCCTCGGGATATGTGAGCTCGATTTTGTTTAACGTTGAATTCTTACCCCCGAACAATCCAAAAGCAGGCTCCACATCGCCGTCCCCGAAGGTGACAACCGTGGTTTTTTCTCCCCCGATCTTGAACATGGTTTCCACTCCAAGGCCGCCTCGGAACTGCCCCGCACCTGCAGAATCCTTCCAGTACTCGTGAAGAAGTAAAAGATGCGGTGTTTGCTGCTCGAACATTTCATAGTCCTGATCCAGAACCCCACCTGATGCGTCTATCATGCCTATATGGTCGTAGCCGTCCACACCCTTGGTTCCCCCGCTTCCGCCTTTCAATCCCAAAAAACCGATATCCACGTACTTGTCCTTCTTTCTGGTATCAAAACCTGTTGTTAGGTAGCATAATAATTGATTCCAGCCAGCTGTGATTCTATCTGGTATGGCTTCTGAGAGAGCCTTTATGATTGCATCTGCATTGGGAGGGCACAGGTGGTTTCCGAAAGTTGTGGCTGCAGGGTAATTCGCATTTAGGATGGTTCCTTTTGGAATTATGATATTCAAAGGTCTTATCATGCCGTCATTATGGGGCATATCAGGGTTTACCATCTGCAAAAACGTGAGAGTGGTTGCCGAAGCCGATGAGGTATAGGTTCCGTTTACAAAGCCGTCAGTTTGAGGATCGGTTTCAGAGTAATCGAACGAAATTTTCTCGTCTTCAACTGTGATTTTCACTTTTATCTTGTATTTCGAACCAGGTGTTTTACCGTCGAAGTATACAGTTGATTCACCTGCATAAATTCCATTGGGTATGGTCCTGATTTCTGCTTTCATCATCTTTTCAGTTGAATCGAAAAGGTAGTTCTTGTGGTTTTCAAAGGTCTCTTTCCCGTATTTTTTAACCAATTTCAGAATTCCTCTTTCACCCACTACACAGCTGCCAATCTCTGCCTTCATATCTTCAGCTACGATATCGAATCTGATATTTGCAAATATAAGGTCCCAAACATCCTTTCTCAGTTTTCCCTTCTCGTAGACCTTGACAGGGGGAATTCTCAGAGCTTCCTGCCATACTTCTGTTGCATTTGGATTGTAGCCTCCAGCAACTGCTCCACCGATATCTGCCTGATGGCCCTTGCATGCAGACCATGCAATTAATTCGCCTTCAAAGAAAATCGGTTTGTATACAGCCACGTCATTGTTCTGGTTCCCCAAAGAAAAGACATCGTTGTGAAATATCACGTCACCTTCGTAGATTTCATCTTTGTAGTAATTGATGATATATTCGCATACAGGACTCAAAGAGAAGGAAAGAATCGGAAGGTTCTCAGTCTGCTCCAGCATCTTTCCATTGGCATCGTATAAACCAGTTACAAAATCCTTGGCCTCGCAGAGAATTGGAGAGCGGGTGGTCTTGGTAAGGGCAATGCTCATCTCTTCTGTAATTGATTTGAATCTGCGGGCAAAGACCGAAGCCAGGATTTTATCGATCATTTAAACATCCTCCCGAGGATCTCGGACTTCTTTGTCTTAAGATACATGGTGTAGCTGCCGTACCTGTCACATATCACATTGTATTCTGGGGACACAAAGGTGGTTGTGTTCACCTGCTCGATTATCGCAGGACCTGTTATCTTGTTTCCGCATTTTAATTTGAATCCGTCAAATACATCCACTTCCGCAAATTCTTTTTTGTTGGGTAAGTACACTTCCCTTCTTCCCTTGATTGCATTTGAGGTGTCTTCACCCTGATTCTTCTCTTCTATGAATCTTGGCTTGTCTGTCTTTCCGATTAAAGTAAGTCGCATATTGATAAGCTCGATTGGGGTTTTTTCCTTTTCCAGGGAATACCCGTACAATCTGTTGTGCTCGGGATGGAATTTCTTTGCAATTGAATCGAGGTTGACATTTTCTGTTTCATCCTTTGTAATCACTACATTGACCTCATGATACTGCTTGACATATCTCATGTCCAGGGAGTACACGGCTTCGATTCTTTCCTTTGGTATATTCTCTGATTCCAAAAGTTTAGTTCCCTCTGCTTCCATTTCATTGAATAAAGATACGAAGGTTTTAGAATCTATATCTTCAAAGGGCACGGCATAGGTTCTGACAAAATCATGCTTGAGATCAGACATGAGCATGCCTGCAGCACAGAAAATAGAGCTCTCTTTCGGAATTATCATTGCCGGGATTTCCAGTTCCAGGGCGATTTGGCAGGCATGAACAGGCCCTGCTCCCCCTGCAACTACCAGAGGGAATTCCCTTGGGTCAAATCCTCTACCAACTGATACCTCTCTTACTCCGGAGGCCATGTTCACGTTGATTACCCGGAACATTCCGGCAGCGGCTTCTATAATATCCAGATTCAGTTTGTCTGCGACATGCTCTTTTATTGCTTGCTTTGCTTTTTCATAGTTCAGAGGTATCTTTCCCCCTGCAAAGAAATCCTTGTCCAGGTAGCCCAGGATGAGATCGGCATCGGTTGCGGTTGGTAATTCTCCTCCAAGATCATAGCAGGCAGGTCCTGGCTTGGAGCCTGCGCTTTGCGGGCCCATGCGGAGAAGTCCCCCCTCATCGATCCAGCCGATTGAGCCTCCACCTGCTCCTATTGTTACTATTCCAAGCATTGGCAGGGCCAGTCTGAGTCTGTTGATCTCTCCTTCTGTTGTGACCAACGGAGTTTTGTCCTTGATCAGGGCTGCATCAAAACTTGTTCCTCCCATATCCACTGTGATACAGTCGTTGTAACCCTGAATTGAGGTATATGCTATGCCTGCTACAGGACCTCCCGCAGGGCCTGAAAGAAGAGTGGCTGCTGCTGTGTTTGTTGCGATTTCCGGGGAGATGACTCCTCCGTTTGATTGCATAATGAGAAGAACACCAGAAAATCCGATCTCTTTCAGTTTTGCGGTAAGTGAGGTCAGGTAGCTTCTGAGAATCGGGCCGACATATGAATTAAGAACCGTAGTGGATATTCGATCATAGAATCTGATTGAAGGTAGTAAATTGCTTGAAACTGTGAGATATGCACCCGGAAGTTCCTTTTGTACAAGTTCAGCCGCTTTAACCTCGTGATCCTTGTTCGCAAAGGAGTTCATGAAGCATATCGCAACTGCATCTACGTTTTCCTTTTTGAAGAATTCGAGGCTTTTTTGCACCTCATTTTCATTAATTGGGACCACTATGTCGCCCTTGTAATTTAAGCGTTCTTCAATTGGTAGCCTCAGGTATCTGGGTACAAGGGGCTTTACATTGGTGTACCTGTTGTTATACTGCTCCTCTCTGATTCCTCTTCGCATCTCAAGAGCGTCTCTTAGGCCTTTTGTGGTGAGAAGTCCTGTTTTGGCACCGTTGTATGTGAGAACCGCGTTTGTGGTGACAGTGGTTCCGTGGACGATTGTCTTAACTTTCTTTATGAAATCGGAAAGTGGTATGTCTTTGGACTTGGCCATCTCTGATAGACCGTTTAGAACTCCAATCGAGGGATCATCCGGAGTGGAGAGGACTTTGTAGATTTCAGATGTGCCGTCCTCTTTTGTCAAAAGGAAGTCAGTGAATGTACCTCCGACATCAATTCCGATTTTTATTTGAAATCCCCCTATTAATGACAGTATGGGAAAGCTATTATTGATATTTGTAGTTTTTTAAAGGTTTCACTAACCTCCCCCATCAAGTCTTATATCTTTTAAGCAAGATATCCTAATTAGTGATTGAAAATATTCAAAAGTAGATTAATAGGCCCAATGGTTGAAATTCTGATAGGAACATTAAAATAGTAAGATTATCTTACTTATTATTGTGGTACAATGGGTGAAATAATGATAACTAGATTATCCTCAAAAGGTCAGATAGTGTTACCAAAGGCTTTAAGGGAAACACTAGGGATTAAATCAGGGGAAATCTTTGCCATGTTTGGCGAGGACGATACAATTGTTTTGAAAAGGATAGAATTACCTTCGGAAGAAGAGTTTGAAAAACTGTTGAAATGGGGACAGAAATATGCTGAGAAATTTAAGATATCAAAAGAGGATGTTCTGAAAGCAATCGAAGATGCAAGAGGTAATTAACGGTGATCATTTGGAAAACGTTACAATATCCAGCAAGTTCCAAGTCATTATTCCAGAATCAATTAGAATTTCAATAGCACTTAAACCAAGGGATAAGATGATTATATTTGAAAAAGATGGAATTATCTATTTGGTTAAAAAGCAGCAGATTTCGGAATTAAAAGGAAAATTTAGCAAATTAACAAGTAAGGAATTAAGGGATGATAATGATAGGATTAATTAAGCTTATAAATAAAATAGGATGACCACTTAATAGATCATCCTGTACTTTGGCGCCCATAGAGCCTTGGAACATTGTTTTTCAAGCTCTGGGAATTCCTTTCTCAAAAGGTAAGAGGATTTCCCCTTGACCCTGCCCATTGCCTTTGCAATCACCAAGGTTGGTGGAAAGGCAAAGAGAACATGAACTTTGTTTGGATAAACCCCGATTGCTATTTCAGAACATCCGTAATCCCTGAGGATCTCGTAAATGATCTCTATGGCTCTTCGCTGGATCTTTCCTTTAAGTAAATGGCGGTTGTACTTTGTGTGAAACACAATGTGGATGCCTTTCCTATTTTTCGAATACTTTTTGGATTTCATGGTTATTATCGGACTCGGGGGGATTTGAGATAATAGATTCTATGAAATGGAAGGTGTTATCTTTAAATGCTCTCCTTTAATCTGAAAGAAAAACATCTGATGAAAAAATGAGAGGAAATGATTTGGGGGAATCGTTTCAGTTAGCCCTCTCTATAACCTTTATAACCCTGATAATTGATTATATCCTGCTGTGAAATAATGTACAAAACCAAATTGAAAAGCCAGAGGCACTCTGTATCCATGATAACCGAGCATCTGGTATTTTCTCCCAAGTATAGAGGGAAAGTGCTGGTTGGAGAGGTAGGTAGGAGGTGTGAGGAGATAATCTCTGAGATCTGCGAGGAGATGGGAATCGAGGTGATTGAGATTGCGGTGAATGTGGATCACGTTCATCTTTTCTTTCAGCCGCCGCCCAAGTATTCGTACAGCCAGATTGCGAATCGGATAAAGGGTAAGAGCAGCCGGATCCTGAGGAAGGAGTTCCCGCATCTGGTAGAGTGGTGTCCCAAGGGATTGTGGGCGCCTTCCTGCTATCATGGTAGTGTGGGTTATGGGCCTGAAGCAGTTAAGAACTATATTGCGAACCAGAAGCCGAGGCGTTGAAGTCACGTACCCCTCGTCCTTTATAAGGAGGTCTGAATGGGATTTCCCTTTGAGTTGGGGAAATTCCTTCTATCTCAGGCCTGGTACTTAAGTGCGGGGTTTATATAGTATTATATAAGTACGTGACTTGAAGTAGGCGAGCGATAATAAGAAAAGGAGATGTACCGC
>CBDVCK010000250.1:0-5618 GCA_965372465.1 uncultured Thermoplasmata archaeon
AAAGACAAACCTGCAAAATAAAGGGTAATTCTGCGAAAATACCGTATTATGGTAAACCTTTCACACGTGTATGGATTATGATATCTACGATGCCCATGTGCATTTTGGTCCCTCGACCCAGTGGGTGCCCTATGTGAACCCGGAAGTCTCAATAGAGGATGTTTTGGAGCGGATGAAACAGTACAATATCAAAAAAACCGTAGTCTTTCCCAACCCTCACGTAGGGGATAAATATCCAGAGCTAAATGATCTGATGAACGAAACTCAGAAAAAATACCCTGACAGTATAATAGGCTTCGGCAGAGTGGACCCCAGAAGGGGTGAAGAGGCGATATCGGAAATCAAACGCATCAGGGATTTGGGATTAAGGGGAGTTAAACTGCACCCGTATGTGGAATGTTTCAGACCCGATCATCCGTTTTTTTCAGATTTTTGGGGAACAATATTTGATCTTGATCTATTTATTTTGATTCACACAGGCACAATGTTCTCCTCGCCTGGCTATCTCAAACCCGTGCTAAAAAAGTTTACAGACCTTAAAATAATACTGGGTCATCTGCAGGAGACCTGCATATCCCTTATGAGGGATTACGAGAACGTTTATTCTGATACTTCTGGATGCAGGGTCAAACTATTGGAATATGCAGCTGAAACGTGTGAGGATAAAATCATGTTCGGTTCGGACTATCCCTACTTAAGCTACAGGGTGCAGATGGAGGTGGTCAGGGCTTCGGAGATTTCAGAAGGCGTAAAACAAAATATCTTTGCGGGAAACTTTAAGAGGACCATTTTGGATGGTTAAACAGGCTTCTTAGGGGGATTCAGAGCCAGAATCGGAAGGTATTTAAGTTTGGACAACGATAACTTTTTTTGATGTGTAGGAGGATAGTCGTTCTCTGGATTAGTCTTGTACTGCTATTAAGTTTTGTAGTGTTGATAATTGATATTCCTCAATCTGTGAGGGCAAATATTGTTTATGTAGGAGGGGGAGGACCCCAAAATCATACAACGATTCAGGATGGAATAAACGCAAGTAATGATGGAGATACTGTATTTGTTTATAGTGGAATATATAATGAACGGGTGATTGTGAATAAAACAATAAACCTCATTGGAGAGGATAAGGATACAACCATTATTGATGGTGTTGGAGGTATAACAGTTGTTAGCATCGTTGTTAATTGGGTAAATATTAGCGGTTTTACAATATGCAAGGGTGATGTGGGATTAAGGATAATAGCAAATAATGTAACAGTGGAGAACTGTATTTTTAACGAAAGCAGGATAGGTCTTTTGGTAACTCCGGAAATTTTCTATGATGATTTCAGAATGGATAAGGGCTGGACCGGATATGGTAGTCCGGCACAGTGGGAAAGGGGACCTGCTCAATCTGGAGGAGGTGATCCGGGATTCGATCATTCCGATTCAGAGGATAATTACATTGTGGGAAACAATATTAGTGGTTGTTATCAGAAGAATATAGTTGGAACCCAATGGTTGACCTCCCCCCAGATAGACTGTTCAGGGATTTACAATGTCAAATTTTCGTTCTGGAGGTGGCTTGGTGTGGAAGACCATTGGGATGATGCATATATAGATGTATATGACGGGAGTTCATGGCAGCAGATTTGGGATGGATCAGGCACATTGGATACCAATTGGACTTTGCAGGAGTTCGATGTAAGTTCCTATGCCGATAACAATCCGCTTTTTAGAGTACGCTTTGGCCTTGGTCCTACAGATTTCATATTTAATTATTGTGGCTGGAATATCGATGATGTGAAAATCATTGGAACTCCTATTCGAGCTGTGTATAATAATATCCAAAACAACATTTTTGAATCAAATGAAGAAAATGGAATATATCTTCAAAATTCAAATCTTAACAGGCTTGAGAATAATACAATATTCAATAATGGAAATGGTATATATCTTGATTCCACAAGTCCAAAGAATATCATCATTGGCAACAATGCATCAAATAATGAATATGGAATCAGTATCAGGTCAAACTTCAATACAATTGAAGGCAACAATGTCTCATTTAATGAATGCGGAATTTATCTTGCATCATCATTAGGCAATATTCTCACCAAAAACATCATGATAAAAAATGGACTATTCATCGAAGGCCCCATTCTTGAGCATTGGAATACCCACAATATTGATACTTCAAATACAGTAAATGGTAAATCATTATATTACTGGAAGAATCAAACCGCTGGATCTGTGCCTATTGATGCGGGACAGATAATCCTTGCAAACTGCACCAATACCAATATCATTGGTTCCGAGCCTACAAATGGCACAGTAGGAATTGAGCTTGGATTCTCACCAAGTAATAACCTGATACTCAACAACGCCTCTTCAAATAATTGGTATGGTATCTATCTTTATCGTTCGGATGCAAATACTCTTCAGGCCAACCCTGTCTCCTGGAATAATTTATCTGGGATTCATCTAGGTTATTCCAGTGTAAATACAGTCATTTTCAATGCCATGGTTAAAGACGGAATCTGGATAGAGGGCAATCTAAAAGAGCATTGGAACACACACGATATCGAAACTTCAAATACTGTAAACGGAAAGCCTGTTTGCTACATGAAGGATCAAATGGGAAGTGTTGTGCCAGCAGGAGCCGGGCAAATAATACTTGGAAATTGTACAGATATAATCATCGAGAATCAGGAATTGAACAATGGAACCGTAGGTATCGAATTGGGTTTCTCATCCTCCAATAACATCATCAGAAACAATATATCTGGTAATAGATTTGGAATATATCTATATAGGTCCGATTACAACAATATCACACAAAATAACTTATCTTCAAATTATAGATATGGTGTGAGTCTTCATAATTCCACTGAAAATAGCATTTTCCATAACAATTTTATGAATAACATGAATCAAGCCGAGGATGACAGGAGTTCCAATTATTGGGATGACGGATATCCTTTGGGAGGAAATTATTGGTCAGATTACACAGGGGTTGATTTTTACAAAGGCCCCTCTCAAAAGATCCTTGGAAGCGATGGTTTTGGTGACACCAATTACTCCATAGATAGCGATTCCATTGACAATTACCCCCTTATGGAACCTTACATTTACAGTTCTTTCGAAAACTACACGATTCTAAATCCGGGTTGGAACCTTATATCAATTCCCTTAATCCAAAATAATCAAAATCTTACGAAAGTGCTTGAGATGATAGATAGTTATTATGATGCGGTCCAGTGGTGGGATGTAACAGACCGCGATTCATGGAAGCACCATAAGGTGGGTAAGCCATATGGAAACGATCTGTTCGAACTAAACGAATCCATGGGATTCTGGGTTTACATCACCCAAAACGAAGATACGATTTTCTTGCATAACGGCACACAACCTGTAAAAAACCAGACTATTAAATTACACCCTGGCTGGAACCTGGTAGGCTACCCATCAAAGACAAGTTACAACAGAACTGAAGGGTTGAACAACCTGACCTTTGGTTCGGAAGTGGATGCGGTTTGGACCTATAATAGCACAAACCAGAAGTGGAAAGAGATTACTGCATCGGATTATTTCGAAGTGGGGAGGGGGTACTGGATTCATTCTAAGGTTACGAAGGTCTGGAACGTTCCTTTATAAAAATGCCTATTCCTATTCGATTATAAACAGGCTCCTTATCACGATTCGTGGGAATCCTTTCTACCTAATCTTATACCTTGTTTGCGGACCTTCTCCTATCCTTTGAACGAGGCCAAGTTGTTCTAATTTCTTGAGATGGTTGAGTGTTGTTGGCTTGGTCATGTTGATATATGAGGAAATCTCGCTACTTCTCATAGGGCTAGTAAGGATTTCAAGAATCTTTTTATCGGTTTCATCAAGGATTATATCCAGGTCTTTTTTCAAAGTTATTTCGAACATGTGGGGTTTGACCTTGAATTCAAGTTTTATCCCGGGATGCTTTTTCACCTCTTTTCTCATCATCTTTATTCCATAACCGTATCTCTCAATAAATCCACTATCGTATAGAAGATTGCAGAGGGAAGGATTCCTCGGTACATGTTCCGGGTCGCTAAGATCCACTCCAGGCATGAGTCCGCCAGGATTCTTTATCCTTATCATGTCTGGATAAATTAAAATCTTTATGTCATCACGTATCGTATAATTACGGTGTGCGAAAGCATTTATTATCGCTTCTCTAATCACACGAGGTGGATATTTCTGTATCTTTCTTCGTCGTGCAGATAAAACCAACTCAGTTTTTCCTGTTTCCCTCAATATGGTGGAATATGCATCTTCTATTATCTTCCATATCGGTCCTTCGAATTCAATATTTCCTGTTGGTTCATCCCCATCAATAAACACAAGCCTAAGTTTCGATTGCTGAATTGTTTCGGTTGAGTTTGTCAAGAATAGAAGACCTGCATTCGTGAGCTTACCGTCTTTAATTGCTCCAATACTCCTAAGATATCGATTTTGGTTACTTTTTGGTATACTTTTACCACGTGATTCTTTCATTTTTTTATAGAACCATTCTATGTATTCTTTCTTTACCTGTATATTTGGTACTATCGGAGCACTATCCCATTCAACAATACCGAGCTCAGAAGATAGTATTAGAACTTCTTGGATGGACAATGGTCTTTTACCTGCACCTATTCGAATATATGCCACACCACCTATTGAGCATAATGTGGCTGATTTAAAGACCTCTATAACGATTACATCTTTATTATCGAAATTTAATTTTGCAGTTGATATTTTTGGAGGAGGAATAATCGATTGAATAGAACTTGTAATCCGTTCAATTACCTTCTTTGCATCTGTTCCAACGATAGACCCGTTGTCGTCAACACCAATTAATATGTGGCCACCATTGGCATTCGCAAGCGCCACTATCTCCTCGTGAATATCTTTCCCAGCACTTCTTTTAAATTCAGTTTTCTCTGATTCACCCGATTTGATAATGTTTAGGAGATCGTTCAACTTCATATTTACTGTAAAGTAATGTAAACCATAAAAACTTTACGGTATTTTATTAATGTTAAGTTTTATCTTGTTTCACTATTTAATGGTAGAATAATGATGATATGATTTTTTGGGGTTTTTGGGGTAGACTGATAATTTCCCCCCAAAATCGGAAGGTTTTTGTTGGTCCAAACCCATAACTTTTATAGATGATAAATAAGGTAGCCGTGGGGTGGGTAAACTTACTGATAGTATTTAGCTCGATTGTAATTATTGTTGAAATAGCTCTGATAGTAACTGGAATTACGATTTACGTTGATGATGACTATGGGAGTGAGGATGCTACGCACAAGAAAACCATTGTCTCAGCTATGGAGAATGCTAGTAATGGAGATACAATATTCGTGTATAACGGAAAATATGAGGGAGATGAATCTGGTTGGATTGTCATTGATAAATCGGTGGATATTATTGGTCAAAGTATTGATAATACTGTCATGTAACAGCCAAAACAGGATAATTAGCTCATTTCCCCTATAAAAGAACCTCATATAAACCATCAAAGGATTATCCTATATTGGTATAAAACTTTCAGTAAAATGATGTTTGGTTTAATTTACCTCTACCTGTCTGTCGATATCGATAAACATAATAATTCA
>CBDVCK010000251.1:0-5602 GCA_965372465.1 uncultured Thermoplasmata archaeon
GAATAATTATAAAATTATTCGATATAAATATTTTTTCAAATATTGAATATCTTGATTGAAAACTCTTTACCCCAATGGATACCCCACCATCAGCACCATGAACACCACTTCCACCATTTCCATAATTGTTATTTAAAATGACAACATTATGAAATGATAAATATTCTGATTGATGATTATATATTCCATTACAACTCCCCCCTTGTCCAGCATATAAATAGGCATCTCCACCATCTCCGCCTTTGCAGTTTGAAATAGTATTATTTATGAATGAGGAATTTCTTGATTGTACAATATAAATCCCATTAAATAATCCACCTAATTCCCCGTTATTGTCTGCGTATCCACCTTTTCCACCAATGTTATTATTTATAATATTATTTTTTATTGTTAAATTCCATGATAGATCAATATTTATCCCATTGCAAATACCACCACGACCACCTCTATCATCACCTTCTCCTCCATGTCCTCCTTTATTATCCATAATATTGTTATAATAAAATGTTAAATTTTCTGATTGATCTATATATATTCCATTAAAATAACCGCCCGCCCCACCATGACTTCTATAATCAATAGCACTTCCACCAACCCCCCCTTCGCAGTTTGAAATAGTATTATTTATGAATGAGGAATTTCCTGATTGATAAATATATATCCCATTGCTTAATCCTCCATATTGTCCCGTTTTATCCCATCCTGATATACTTCCACCATTACCTCCCTTTAAATGAGAAATTTTATTATCATAAATTATATTATCAAATGACTGATTTAAAAAGATACCAATTACTGCTCCACCTGGTTTTACATCTGAACCTGATTTGCCATTTCTTCCTAATATATTATTTAATGTATTATTATTAATAATACTTTTTTTATTAAACGATAAAAAAATACCAATAAAATCAATATCTAAACCTGTCTCTTTCATTTTATCTTCAATACAATTTTCAATTATATTATTCTCAATGATTGTGTGATTCCCTCCATTGACGATAATTCCATTGAATATATCCTTGATAAGATTCCCTTGTATTGTGACATAATCAGTATTTATCCACAGCCCAGAATGATCCCCGTCAGTTCCCCATTCATACCCACACCAACTCAATTTACTGTTCCTCATCTCAAATTTTGAATTCTTTTGAACCCAGAAAAGATATTTATAATTTGCATTCACAGCAGTAATATTCGAGGTATCATCCTCTGTAAATCGATCCCAATCATAATCATAGATAAAAAGTCCTCCACCTCCTTGAACTTCGATATGGTACTCCCCATTGTAGCTGCAATTCATCTTCAGGGTGACATTAATGAGGGTCAGATTGCCTGTTGAGGTGATAGTTAAATCACCAGTAAGGGTAATGGTTTCATTCCAAACTGCAGCATTTCCCGTAATGGTCCAGTCCCCAATCGGCTGAGAAGTACCGGAATAACCCCTGGTACCCCTAATTTCTGGGATTTTCCTTTCATTTAGCCGTTCTTTTGCGGTAAATGTGATAGTATCATCTGGAATTGGGACCAAATTAGAATCCTCCAGGTCACCATCCTCGATTGAAGAATCTAATTCATCCTTTGGAAAAACAAATATATAGAGGAATGGGGGAACCAGCAACGACAACATAATAAGGATGGCAATTATCTTCTCCTTTCGCACTTCTGGAGGAACAATCGTCGACCCATTGTATTTGTATCCATTTTTATAACCTCCGCCCTTAATAGAGATTTGCCCTTTATTGCCAATAATATTCCTCGATTTAAGTGAAAAGGAGTCTCTCCACAAATCATTTACAGTTGTGGCTTTCCCATGTTTCACGGCTTTTGCCCCCTCAAGCACAAAATCCATATTTTCTTTGTTAATATATGCCTATTTAACAATAATAATATAACGACTATTTAAGTCTTCTATATCAAAAATACATTTCTATATATTGGTTTTACATCAATCTTTGCTTTCCTTTTCATCTTTTTCCTCATCCTCCCCCTTCCCTTTCCCCTCCAATCCCTTGGCAATCCTCCTCATTTGTAAGACCATCAAAATAGAAATCACACACATAACCACCACCAGAATAAACACTATTGCAAGCAGCAGCATAAGACCCGGGAAGACCTCATCCTCGATAAAATGTATGATATCGTAGTGGCCAACATCCCATGTTACGCTCAATGTAAACGAATTGGTTGCAACCTCGCTTCCATTCCCGTCATCCGCCTGATAATAGATTGCATACGCCCCTTCTACCATGACCTTCTTGAAGGAGTAGTCCTTGCCGTCCGTGAAATTGCTGTCAGTGGGGTCTACCTCCTCCATTACATATTCCTCATCATCTATGAAAACCTTGATGTAGGTAGGTGCATCATTGTCAGAATCAGTGTATGTGACAGTATAAAGATAATCGATGTTCGGATAGCTCTTTCTCGGGGTGACGGTGCCACCCGTAAGCTGTGGAGGTGAGTTTTCGGATATTACGGGATAAGGAATGAAATTTAGGAAAATGACAAATACCAGCAAAAAAACAAGCACTCTTCTTTTTCCTGCCATGATTTCTGCTCCTTATGCTATTGAAATAGTCACGGGTATAATAATATTTTTGATGAGGTTATCTCTTGACAATTATTGCACAATGGTCCTTTTCATATGGTTTCAAGAAGACACTTTCTAAAATCCTCAATCCATTTTTCTTTAAGTCCCATTCAGCCCTTCTGAATATATCCTTTGGCTTGGCGGTCACATCTACGCTCCTTGCCTTGACCATCAATATACCGAATCCTTCTTTTGAAAGGAAGGTTCTGAGATTCTTAAGAAATATACCGGTTTGATCCCTCTGCGAGATATCCTGGTACACCAGATCCACCTTTCCCAAAATGTTTTTATACAGCTCGGGTTTTGTGGCATCCCCAAAAATCGGAATCATGTTCTTCCTGATTTCGCACACAAAAACAAGATCGCGAAAAGCCCTTTTTGAGAACTCTACACAGTAAATCATTCCCTTTGAGGAGATATCGGATAGGTGGCTTGCCGTGGTTCCATGGGCTGCTCCCAGATATAGTATCCTGGAGCTTTCATGTAAAGGAAAGTGTTTTACACCTTTTTTCAGCATTGCAGAAGCCTTGCTTCTTTTTGGGTTCCATACCCGGAATTCCTCTTCCTCCCGCAAGACCAGTTCCTCGCCATAGACCTGATGTGAAGGAACCAGGTTCTTTGTAAACAGCCTTTCACCATCTGAAAAAACCCCGGGGAATCTCCATTCTTTGATTTGCACCATGTTATTTCCTATCCTCAACGATTCTTGCACCATCTGAGTCTATCTTGCAGATATGAACCTTTCCACAGCTCTCAAGTACATTTACCAAACCATTGGTATCACCTATGGCAAATATGGAGTTTCCAAGCATGGACATGCTGACCAGGCCGAATCTTCTTGCCTTGGTTACTGCATATTCAACTTCCCTGGAAAGCAGGCCTGTGCTGTTTGAAAATGATAAAGAGAGCCACATCATTTCCACTAATTTTGGTATTTTAATCAACTGTGCAAGGCATTCATTTCCATGCTTATTGATTTTTCTTTTATAGTGGGGATCTGTAATTATCTCCCTTGTTGATAGCTCTTTTCCTATCACACATAGTACAATCTCCATTTCCTCGGTTTCTATTTTCTCAATAATTCCAAAGGGATGGCAGCCCTCCTTTTTCCTTATGACCACACCGCCAAGGGATTGGGGCATAACATCTCCCAGACCTGTTGCGCAGATGATTTCGGCCTCGTGGGCTGCACAGACGATTTGATCCTTCGAAAGGCCCAAGTCCAAAGCCTGAGCAGTTGCCAATGCGGAGGCTAGGGTTCCTGCCCCGCTCATACCAAAACCCTGGCCCACAGGAAGCTCCAGTTCAGTTGATACTTTAATTTCAACTTGCTTGTTTCCGATAATTTTTTTCAGTGCATGAACAGTTACAGAAGCCTCAACAATGACATTGTTGATTTGAACTTCAATATTCTGTGTTTCCGATTCTGATATCTCCACAGTTGAAAAGGCACCCTTGGAAAGGCAGATACCTGCTCCCCTTGAACCCCTTTGCCTGAGATCCTCAGCCCCATCATGGATCTCGAAAAAACCAGTTACATGACCCGGAACGAATGCGCAAGCCCTGCTCAAAGGTTCACAACCCTGTCAAAGATTCTCTGGGCTATCTCCTCTTTTGTGCCTGATATTTCCTCATTTTTCATATCATTGCCTATGATGTACACATGATTCTCATCTCGGGTTGTTTGTGTTATATCGTTTGCCACGATTAAATCCAACCCCATTTCCTTCATCCTATTTTTCGCCCTGGAAATAAGTTCCTCGGATGTTATATCAAATTCTGCCTTGAATCCAACCAGACAGCAGCCGGTTCTTTTCTTAATTTCTCGGATTATCTTGGGATTCGGAAACAATTTAATGGTTAACTCATCTTTTTGTGAAGGAATCTTCACTTTCTGCTTTTTTGGGGAGTAATCGGAAATCGCGGCAGGGACTATAACGATATTATGGTCTATTTCGGAAATCATTTTAAAAAGCTCCTCTGTTGATTCGAAGCGTCTTGTTGGAATGTACTTGGGCAATTGAACATGACATAAACCCATCCAAAGCTCGACTTCCGCTCCTCTTTCGTAAGCGTTTTTGGCAAGTTCCAAACCAGTTGTTCCAGTACTTTTATTGGTTATTATCCTGATATCATCTATGGCTTCTGCTGTCGAGCCAGCGATAATCAGGGTTTTTTTTCCCGCAAGATCTCTTTTCCCGATGGTTCTAATTACCTTCTCCACTATTTCCTCAAGTTCTGGCATCTTGGCCTTGTGCTCCTCGAGTTTGGGTTCTATGAAGATGATGCCGATATTATTCAATTTCTCGATATTTTCCAGCACGACCGGATGTTTGTACATCGATATGTGCATGGCTGGCACAATGATCACAGGCATCTTGGAGCCTATGGCCGTAGTGGCAAATGTGGTAACAGTTGTGTCATCGATTCCATAGGCGATTTTTGAGATTGTATTTGCAGTTGAAGGAGCAATTAAAAGCAAATCAGCTCTTTCTCGGACCTCGCCGCACAAAGCTACATGCTGTACTTTTCCATCGATTTCACAAATAGGGGCGTTCCCTGTGGCAAATTCCAGGGCATTTGGATGGATGATCTTCTGTGCAGCCTGGCTCATAACAGGGAAAACCTCGGCTCCATGTCTTATGAGCTCGCGGGCTAGTTTTACAGTCTCGCAGGCAGCGATACTACCTGTTACACCAAGTACAATCTTTTTATCCGAAAGTTTACTGCTCTTCGTGCAACAGAGCTCTTCTGCAGGATGCATAACGCGGAATATGTGTTTATAGGATTTAAGGATAATGGGTTTTGTATGAAATAACAAAAAACATGATAGAATTTACAAGTTTTCTTGGGCTTCGAATTTTTAGGTTTTACCAGAGTAAAACAAGCGTTTTACCATCCTTAAATTGATAAAAATTGTATTAAAACCATTGTTTAATACCTAAAACAAGAATTTAAATAAAATAGGAAGGGGGGGCTAGCCTTGTCAGAAGGGATGGGATGCACTCTAAC
>CBDVCK010000252.1:0-5547 GCA_965372465.1 uncultured Thermoplasmata archaeon
CAATCCTTCGGGCTTTGGGAGCCTGGTACTCCAGTTCAAATCTGGGCGGCCCCACTTTGTTTTATATTTATTATAGTCGTGGGGCCGCCGAGGTCCGATTCAGTTATAAGAGATTATATACATCGGACCTCCTCATACCTCGGTTATGCTATATATTAATGGGTTCTTAATCCTCGGTATGGGCGGCCCCTTAATTATAAACGTAAACTTAAAAAGTTCTTAAGCCTTGGTATGGGCAGCCCCATAATAGTAAACGTGAAGATCAATGGGTTCTTAAGCCTCAGGCTGGGCGTCCCCTTTATAATAGACGTATACAAGTATAAGTTCCAAAACATCAGGATGTGGAGCCCCATCCATTTCAAAGCCAGAATTATTATCGAAGCAGATAATATCAACAGAAAGACTATCTTTTATTAGCTCTGATTTTAATATTCCCCCTGCGAACCTCCAATACCTTGACTACCAAGGTTCAATGATCCTCAGTGGTCTCGTAGGGGGACCTTATATCTTTTTTCACTCCTGAATCAACCTAGCCACACTAACCACCTTGTCCCCTTCCTTCATGCGCATCACCCTAACTCCCATGGTGGCCCTGCCCATAATCCTTATCCCTCTCACAGGAACCCTGATTACCATTCCTCGTTTACTTGTTATGATGAGCTCGTCATCCCCCGTGACCTCTTTTACACACACGACCCTTCCGTTTTTTTCTGTGATATTGAGGTTTTTCACACCCTGAGCCCCTCTTTTCGTCCTTCTGTAGGAGGAGACCTCAGAGCGCTTGCCGTATCCGTTCTCTGTTATTGTGAGGAGCACTGAGTCTTCCTCGACAACACTCATTCCCACAACCTTATCATCACCTTTGAGCCGAGCGCCGATTACACCGCTTGCAACCCGTCCCATGGGCCTTACATCCTGTTCATTGAACCTCACTGCCTTACCGTTTTCTGTTGCTATAATGATCTCCTTTCGGCCGTTGGTGAGTTTGGTTTCCACAAGCTCATCGTCCTCACGAAGGGTAACTGCTTTAATTCCTGTGATCATGGGCCTGCTATACGCAGATAGCACGGTTTTTTTGATTCTCCCCTTTTTTGTAACGAACATGAGGTACTGGGCAGAAGTGAATTCTTCTATGGGAATCGTGGCCTTTATGAGCTCACCCTTCTCCAATCTTGGTAGAAGGTTAATAATGGCCTTGCCCTTTGCATACCTCCCGCCTGCAGGGATCTTGTAGGTCTTGAGCCAGTAGACCTTGCCTTTGTTGCTGAAAAACAGTATGTAGTTATGGGTGGAGGTGACAAAAAGGTCCACGAGAAAATCCTCCTCCTTTGTTTCCATACCAATAAGGCCCACACCGCCTCTTTTTTGCGTTCTGTAGGTGTCAAGGGGTATTCGTTTAATATACCCAGTATTTGTTATGGTCACCACCATCTCTTCCTCAGGAATAAGCTCCTCTATGTCGAAGTCGTCCGTTGCTTCGTAATCGATTTCGGTGCGCCTTGCATCACCGTATTTTTCCTTGATTTCGGTAAGCTCTGTCTTTATGATGTTGTTAATCTCAATCGCGCTTCCCAGTATATTTTTGTATTCGGCTATCTTCTTCTTGGTTTCCTCATGCTCGTCCTTTATGTTCTGCCTCTCAAGGCCGGTGAGCTTTTGAAGTCGCATTTCCAAAATCGCCTTTGTCTGTTCATCAGTAATCAGGAACTTGGCCTTCAGTGACTCCCTTGCCTCATTAAGGGAGTTGGATTTCCTGATGATCCCAATAACTTCATCTATATTATCCATTGCAACCATGAGACCTTCGAGGATGTGGGCTCTCTTTTCCGCCTTGTCCAGCTCGAACTCGGTTCTCCTTGTTATAACCACCTTCCTGTGGTCGATATAATTATGAATCAGATCAGGGAGGCTGAGAACCTTTGGCTGGCTGTTCACCAAAGCCAGATTTATTATACCGAACGTGGTCTGCATCTGGGTGTGCTTGTAAAGCTGTTTTAGGATGATGTCCGGTATGACATCCCTTCTCAGATCGATTACTATGCGCATACCCTTTCTGTCAGATTCGTCTCTTAAATCGGTTATTCCGTCCACTTTTCTCTCTTTTACGAGATTGGCAATGGCCTCCAATAAATTGGATTTATTCACCTGGTACGGAATCTCTGTCACTATGATGCGGTCCTTGTCCTTCTTACCCTGCTCGATTTTGGTCTTTGCACGAATCCTGACCAAACCCCTTCCCAGTGTGTATGCCGAAATCACGCCGTTTATCCCGCATATGATGCCCCCTGTGGGAAAATCAGGGGCTTTTATTATCTTCATCAATTCGTTTATCTCGGCTTCAGGGTTGTCGATCATAAATATGATTCCATCAACAATCTCGCCTAGATTATGGGGAGGCATATTCGTGGCCATGCCAACAGCAATTCCTGAAGAGCCGTTTACAAGAAGGTTTGGAAGTTTTGAAGGAAGCACGGTGGGTTCCTTCAGCGAACCGTCGTAATTTGGCACAAAATCCACAGTGTTCTTATCGATATCCTCAAGCATCTCGGATGCTGCTTTATTGAGCCTTGATTCTGTGTACCTCATGGCAGCTGCAGAATCTCCGTCAACAGATCCGAAATTTCCCTGACCGTCAATGAGCATGTACCTTAGGGAAAAATCCTGGGCCATTCTCACCATTGCATCGTATACTGCAACATCGCCGTGAGGATGGTATTTACCAAGAACATCTCCCACCACCCTTGCGGATTTCTTATAAGGTTTTGTGGGGGTCATCCCTGATTCGTGCATGGCATATAAAATGCGCCTGTGTACAGGTTTCAGGCCGTCCCTTGCATCGGGAAGCGCCCTTCCCACGATGACGCTCATTGCATAGTCTATGTAGGATGTCTTCATCTCATCCTCGATGGAACGGAATATCACCCTTTTTTGGGCTTCTTCCTCGGATTCGATTTCTGCCAATACCTTCACTCCTTTCTTTTATTACAATCTCAATGAAAAAACATCATACGTCCAGGTTCACGACCTCAAGGGCATGCTCCTGTATAAATTCCCTTCTCGGTTCCACCTGTTCCCCCATCAACGTGGTAAAGAGCTCGTCAGCGTAAGCGGCATCATCCAACGTGACCTTTACTATGATTCGTGTATCCGGGTTCATTGTGGTCTCCCAAAGCTGTGTGGGGTTCATCTCTCCAAGACCCTTGTATCTTTGAGTGGAAATATTCCCCTCTCCCAGCTCTTTTATCTTCTCCAGCCTCTCAGTTTCATTATAAACATACCATTCCTTACCTCCCTTCTTCAACCTGTAAAGAGGGGGTTTTGCAATGTAGATGTAACCTGAAGTTATCATCTCCTCCATGTACCTGTAGAAGAAAGTGAGAAGCAATGTTCTTATATGGGCTCCGTCCACATCCGCATCCGTCATTATAATGACCTTGTGGTATCTGGCCTTGGCAACATCGAAATCCTCGCCGATATTGGTTCCAATGGCTGTAATAAGGGTCTGGATCTCATTGTTCTTGAATATCTTGTCCAACCTAGCCTTCTCCACATTGAGTATCTTACCCCTCAGAGGCAATATGGCCTGGAACTTCCTATCCCTACCCTGTTTTGCAGAGCCTCCTGCTGAATCGCCCTCCACAACATATAGCTCGCACATTTCAGGGTTCTTTTCGGAGCAGTCCGCAAGCTTTCCCGGAAGGTTGCTTCCATCAAAAATCGTTTTTCTCCTGGTAAGCTCTCTTGCCTTTCTCGCTGCGATTCTTGCATGAGACGCAATTATCGCCTTCTCGATTACAGACTTTGCAGTTCTTGGGTTCTCCTCGAAGAATTCCCCGAGTTTCTCCCCTGCTATGGATTCCACAATACCCTTTATCTCGCTGTTTCCCAGCTTCGTTTTGGTCTGTCCTTCGAACTGCGGCTCGCTCAATTTAACCGAGATAATGGCTGTCAGTCCCTCTCTGCAGTCCTCCCCTGAAAGCTTATCATCGTTTTTAAGATATGAATTCTTTTTTGCATAATCGTTCAAAGTCCTGGTCATGGCAGCCTTAAATCCCGAAAGATGGGTTCCTCCTTCAATGGTGTTAATGTTATTTGCAAAGGAATGGGTATTGTCATTATAGCCATCGTTGTATTGTAGAGCCACCTCCAGTATGACATCTTCCTTTGCGGTTTCAAAATATATAACCTCCTCATGAAGCACATTCTTGTTCTTGTTCAGATGCTGTACAAAGGACGAGATTCCTCCCTCGTACTGAAAGATGTTCTCCTTGCTGGTTTTTTCGTCCATTATACTGATCTTGACACTTTTGTTCAAAAAAGCAAGCTCCCTCAACCGGGCTGATATGGTATCGAAATTGAAGTCCATCTCGCTGAAGATCTCGAAATCCGGCATGAAGATCACGGTTGTCCCGGTTTCTTTTGCCTCACCAATAACCTCCATTTCCTTTGCAGGTGTTCCCCTCTCGTATCTCTGAAAATGCACCTTACCATTTCTTGCTATCCTGACCTCCAACCACTCGGAGAGGGCGTTTACAACCGAAACCCCGACACCGTGCAGACCACCTGAGACCTTGTAGCTCTTTTTGTCGAACTTGCCACCTGCATGGAGTTTGGTCATCACTATCTCCACACCTGGTTTTTTGTACTTCGAATGCATCTCAACTGGAATTCCCCTGCCGTCATCCATTACGGATACACTGCCATCCTCAAGTAAAATAACCTTTATTTCCTTGCAAAAGCCCACCATGGCCTCGTCTATCGCATTGTCCACAACCTCGTATACAAGATGATGCAGGCCCCGGGAATCCGTGCTGCCAATATACATACTGGGACGCTTTCGGACCGCCTGCAGGCCTTCCAGCACTTGAATATCATCTACCCTGTAGGTCTCTTCTTTTTTCATAACCTCAACTCCTCAATTTTTTGAGCCTTCCATCCCCTTTTTCACTTAATAAAACTCTCTTATTTTAGAAGTATTCATTCTCTACGCGCACGTGTACTAAACTGTACGTATATAAAACCTTTGATTTTCCTTGCCAAAACAACTAAAAAAAATCATTAAAAACCCTTGTTAGCCATCTCGATATCCCGCTGTTTCTTTTCAAGAAAGCTATAAACTGCAGAGTGTTCACTTCCGGAAAGCAGCATCTCTATTGCCTTAACAGCAATGCTCATATTGAAGCTCTCACCGATTATGCCAATTGTATTCCCATAAACAGACATTTCAACGCCTGTGAATTCCTCAATGAGCCTTCGGGTCTTTCCCTTTGTCCCAATCACCCTTGCCCTCACGCGCCTGACATGCTTCTGATTCTTACCCGAAAAGTCCCTGATATCTATGAGCGTGAAATATGCCTCATCATCAAATAGTTTGTATGCCTTCTCAGGAGAAAAACCATGGCCTATGGCCTTCACCACATCAGCACATTTTAATCCGAGAATGGGGTCTTGGATTTCCGAGTCATTAACGGTAACATCCCCGCTTTCAGAATCAACTTCGAGCAAGGTGCCTGTTTCCTCTTCAATTCTTTTTTTGACATCGCCGTT
>CBDVCK010000253.1:0-5482 GCA_965372465.1 uncultured Thermoplasmata archaeon
CAGTTCACTGCATTGAGTGCAGGTGAAGTAAGCTGCTTTCAATGGGGGAGGTGGCGGAGGGAGATTTGAAACTTGAGTTTGCGCAGACGTAACCACCTCACCCAATGATCCTGAATCAAGCTGCCAATCGTATATGTAGAATTCAATGATATCACCAGAAGGTAGAACGGAATTGTTTCCCGGTGATATCAATTGAATTCTTGGAGGGAGTATGTCGGGTATGGGGTATATTATGAGATAATTATCAATTTAAATTACATTCATTTAGTTTTATAACCCTTTGTAGCTACATGTTACCACAGCCAAAGGATGCCTCCTAGAAATGGATAGAAAAAATAGCCCCAGATCTGGGCTCCCAGGGAAAGCCCACAAATGTGTTATAAATATCCAGTGCCAGGATATTGCATTATCATAATATTCTGCAACCGCTCTCTTTTTTTAGGCAAAAAGCATTAATACTGTAATTTATTTCAACCCCGAAAAGGTGAAGATATGCAATGGAAAAAAAGAATGATGACACCTCCACCGGATGAGGATTTGTCTGTAGAAATTATTAAAGAAGGTGGAGCTGCCACAGAAAAATTAGGAAGCGACCTCTTTTCCATAGACCAGGCAAGTGATCCTGCTAAAATGAGGGGTTGGGACGAACTGACAATTGAGGAAAAATGCAACAGGCTCGGCAAGTGGATAGGCTATATCATGAATAAAATGGAGCCCGAGATATAGATACTGTATTCCTTGGTAAATATTAAGTGCATCTATTCCCTGAATTTTATGGACCCGGGTACTGCAATTGGGTGCCTACTCAATCTATTTTAAAAGAAATCATGAGAATCTCACAGGGGAACTTCCCATTCACATTGAACATCAAAATGATGGATTTAATTAAAGTATGCAATATAAAAGATTTACGGTTTAAGATTTTCATATGATATCCAATTTTCTGTTATCAAATACCCTTTTAGCATGGAAATAACTCAAACTATATATATTCACCACAATATCTGGACAATATCGTGAAAATCCAAAGGAGGGTTTAATAATGAATAAATCAAGTAGAATAATTGGAATGTTAATAGCGGGTATTCTCCTAGCTAGTGTCTTGATGGGCTTTTGCGCAAACATTGCATCCGCAGGTTCGGTTGTATCCGAAACAAGCTCTCAGTGGTACCTCACTGGAAACGGCGTGTTCGACGTGGCACTTGTGGACATAAACCGCGATGGATATGCTGATTTGGTGACTGCTAATAATTATGAGGCAAGGTTCTATACCATGACCAATGACGGGAAAGGGAACTTCGAAAATAAAACTACATACAACGTGGCAAGGACCCAGTATTCATTGATTATGGAGGATCTTAACGGTGATACCTATCCTGATATTGTAAATACGAACCCAGGATTCGACAGTATAACTGTTATGTTCGATCAGGACGGCTGGGGTAATTTCGGTGGGGCCACAAGCTACGATGTGGGTGACCAGCCCAATTATTTCTGTCTGGAAGACATTGATAACGATCTTGATCTGGATGTAGTGACTGCAAATACCGGTTTCGATGAATATAATATCTCTGTTCTTGAAAACCTTGGAGCCGGAGTGTTTGGAAATCATCAAGTTTACAATGTGGGCTACCGGGCCCAGGGAATCCATATGGGGGATTTTGACGGTGATAGATTCATCGATGTTGCAGTGACCCATCTGAATGAGTACTCTGTCTCTGTTCTCTTTAACGACCAGCTTGGAGGATTTACAGGTAGGGTCGAATATGAGGTCTGGGAGAATCCCAATTCCATCGTCACTGGAGACGTGGACGGGGATCTGGATGTGGACCTCGTGGTGGCCTGCGGTGACGCTGCAGTGAACCAGGACGAGGATACAATAACGGTTCTGAAAAATGATGGGAGTGGAGGATTTTCCTCAAGAACTGATTACCAGGGAGGCAATAATCCACATTCCCTGCATCTGAATGATATCGATGGGGATGGTGATTTGGATGCAATTACAGTAAATGGAGATAACAATGCAGGGATATTCATAAACGATGGGGATGGCGCTTTTTACACCAAGATGGAGTTTCCCGTGGGATACAGGCCTGTTGGCCTCGGGCTTGGTGATGTTGACAGCGATGGCGATACAGATATTGCAGCAGTCAATGATAAGAGCACCCAGGACAGGGTCACGATTCTGAAGAACGAGGGGAATGGCTGGTTCAATATAGAAACTTATCTTCCTGTGGAAAACAGTCCTGGTTCTGTTGCTCTGGGTGATATCAATGGTGACGACATGCTTGATATTGCTGTGGCGAATTATCAGTCCAGTTCCATAACCGTGTATTTCAATGACGGTCTGGGAAACTACGGTGAACGAATTGAATACGATTCATACATCTATCCATTTACTGTGTGTTTGGCCGACGTAAATGATGATGGTGATCTTGATCTACTAGCATCTGCTGGAGGCGGAATGACATTAACCTATGTCTGTGTGCGTTTTAATGACGGCAACGGTAATTTCGGTGGGAGAACAGACTGGGACGTGGGAAGAGCCCCGAAACTGGCCATGGGGGATGTCAACGGGGATGGCCTTATGGATATTGTTACTGCAAATACCAATGATGACGATGTTTCTGTCCGCATTAATAATATAGGTTCGCCAGGGTCGTTCCTTGGGGAGAGCACGTACAATACGGGGAACGGTCCCGAGGCTATCTCCTTAGCAGATGTTAATAATGACGGGGATCTGGATCTGGTTGTCGCAAACAAATATGATGATACTGTCACTGTACTTCAAAACACCGGAGCGGGGGCAATGACCATAAGCAATACGTATGATGTAGGTGACATGCCTGAATCAGTCATGTTCGGTGATGTGAACAACGACAACTACCCTGATATCCTTTGTGGAAACGGAAACGGCGACAGTGTGTCCATTCTTGAAAATGATGGTGTATTCGGAGGCACTTTCGGACCAAAGACCGATTACCCTGTGGGGGAAAGACCCAAATCAGTGTATACAGGAGACGTGGATTGGGACGGAGACCTGGATATGGTTACAGGGAACTGGGATGAACGCACCGTTACCATATATAAGAACAATGGCTTTGGCGGTTTTTATCAAAGAGAGGATTTACCTGCAATATCTGCCCCGAAATCTGTAGTCCTGGGCGATCTTGATTACGATGCTGACCTCGATTTGGTCTTTGCAAACGAAGGGGACATGTCAGTTACAATTAGATTGAATAGGAACAACCTTGATTTCTATCCCGACGGAGATGAGGATGGTTATCCCGATTATATAGATGACTTCCCCACAAATGTCCTTGAATGGCTGGACAGCGATGGTGACGGATGGGGAGACAATAGTGATGCTCTGCCCTGGAACCCCTACGAGTATGTTGATTCCGATGGTGATAGGTATGGAGACCAGTTCGAGGATGCCTTCCCCCAGGACCCAACCGAATGGAAGGACAGTGATGGCGACGGGTGGGGTGACAATTCGGATGAATTTCCGCAAGATAACACCGAATGGTTGGATTCCGATTTCGACGGTGTCGGGGATAACGCAGATTTCATGCCCTATGATATGACCCAGGCCTATGATACCGATGGTGACGGATACGGCGATAACCCGTGGGGAACCAATGGCGATGAGTTTCCAAATGACAGCACGGAGTGGTGGGATACCGATAGTGATAGTTTTGGAGACAATTTTCACGATGCGTTTCCAAGCGATAGCACGCAGTGGAGTGATACAGACGGGGACGGGTACGGTGACAATTCCTGGGGCAACAACCCGGATTTGTTCCCCAACAATCCTGTTGAGTGGGCCGACAATGACGGTGATGGGCTAGGGAATAACGAGGATGACGACGACGACAATGACGGTTACAGCGACAGTATGGAACAAAGTTACGGAACCGATACATACGATGCCAACGACCATCCGCCTGATTTTGACGGGGATTACACACCCGATGACAAGGACGATGATGACGATAATGACGGCTTCAGCGACACCATTGAACAGAGTTTGGGCTACGACAGCAAAAACGCAACCGATACACCTCCTGATTTCGATGGTGATGGGATACCTGATGCCGTTGACGAGGATGATGATAACGATGGCTTCCCCGATGGAGTTGATGCATTACCCAAAGACGCAACCGAATCAAAAGATACGGATTCCGATGGAATAGGTAACAACGATGACACCGATGATGACAATGATGGGGTTTTAGATTACTCTGATGAATTTCCTGAAAACCCAAATGAATTCCAGGATTCGGATGACGATGGTATCGGGGACAATGCAGATTCGGATGATGATAATGACGGTGTGATCGACAGCCAGGATGAATTTCCCAATGATAGCAATGAATGGGAAGATACGGATAGCGATGGACTAGGGGATAACACTGATACCGATGATGATGGGGATGGTGTACCAGATTCCACTGATGTTTTTCCTAAAAATCCAAATGAAATCCAGGATTCGGATGATGATGGTATCGGGGACATTGCGGATAGCGATGATGATAATGACGGTGTGATCGACAGCCAGGATGAATTTCCATTTGATCAAAATGAATGGGAGGATACGGACGGTGATGGCACAGGAGATAATGCAGATACCGATGATGATAATGATGGTTATATCGATACAGATGATGCATTCCCACTGGACATAAAAGAATGGAGGGATTTCAATGGTGATGGGATCGGCGATAACTCGGACAATGATATCGACGGTGATGGTTACATAAATACCGAAGATGATTTTCCCAACAATCCTGCAGCCTGGGAGGATACGGATTCCGATGGAAAACCGGATGAGCTCAACGAAGAGGAATACAATCCTTCAAACTTGATTGAAGATGACGATGATGATAATGATGGTTATAACGATACCCTTGATGCATTCCCCATAAATCCCAATGAATGGCTGGATACAGACAGCGATGGAACAGGGGACAATTCCGATTCCGATATCGATAATGATGGCTGGTCGAATAATATCGAGGAGGCTGCAGGATCTGACCCCATGGTCAATAATAGTGTGCCTATAGATACAGATTCAGATGGTATCGCTAATAATGCGGATCTGGATGATGATAACGATGGTGTAGCGGATTATGATGACTTTGCACCTCTAGACCCAAAAGTCCAAAATGATCCGAACCTGATAAGAATTGCAGGTGTGGAGTTCGAGTTGGGTGAACTGGTCATGGGCATCATGATGGCAGCAGGTGCAGTGTTTTTAGGTTCCATTGTATTCACAAGGAAAAAACGGCTTTATAACAAGTATAAACATCGCATTGACGAATCTATATCTGTTGCGGAATTGAACGAGGTGAACTCCCTAATTAAACTGGATACGGAAAAAGAGCACCTAACCAGTATCCAGTTGATGATTCTCAAGGAGCAGTTCGATGATAAATACATGAGTCTGCGGGAAGAAGAGCTTAGTGCGAAATTGGGTAAA
>CBDVCK010000254.1:0-5482 GCA_965372465.1 uncultured Thermoplasmata archaeon
CAGACCATGAGATCATAGAATTCTGCAAGGACAGGATGGCAGGGTACAAGAAGCCTAAGAGTGTGGATTTCATCAAATCCGAGGAGATGCCGAGAACCACTACAGGCAAGATTCTTCACAGGGAACTCAGGAGGAAGTACGGTGGATTCGGAGTTTAATTAGGTCCCACTCCCAAATCTTAAATATTACTATTTTATCGGGAATTTATAACAATTGGAAAGTACTGATGTCTGATTATGGCATTCTTCATGGAAATAATATCGTAGAAACCGGATCAGGAGATTAAAAGAATGCAGAGCAATATCTGGAACATGGACATTTCACCAGATCAGCACAAGCGCAGCTGGTGGTGGTGGTTCTGGTTATTTTTTATTGAAAATGAGGAAAATCCACGACAGCCCAAACAACTGGCAGTAATGTGGTCCACCAAGGACTGCAACAAGTTCAAGATCAATGATACATGGTGGCATCGCCGAAAGAAAACGCAAAAAACGGGGAATAGAATTCTGATCGACGGAGTTGTTGGAGCCTGGTATTATGACGGGAAGAATATGATAGAGCCCGTGATTTTGGACAAACGATTTTTTACAATTCAGCAAAAAGAAAACCACGGCAGTTTGACTTCCACTCCCAACCCCGATTACTATCTATCAGGCCATCCTGGTGAGTACAAGGTTCACCTTGAAAATAAGAATTTCAGATTCCATGTCGACTTAACCTCAACAAACGATGCGTTATCCTCTGAAAGATACTCCAGGAACAGCTTCTACTTGGGCTACGGTTTCGATATTCTGAAAATCCGCAGAATGAACCTCCGAGGAACAGTTAAATCAGGTAAATTGGAGGAGGAAGTAAAAGGAACGGGATACTTTCAGAAAGTGAGGATATCAGCACCCATAATCCCGTCGTGGTATTGGGGCACCATACACATGAATGATGGCTCCTATCTTCAATATTATATGCTTCATCTTGGCCCTCCAATGTTTCGAAGGAGAAATTCACAAAGAAGTCCTCTGGATTGGGGAGAGAAGTACATATCAAAAAGTATCAGCTTCTACTCAAAAGAATTGGAAAAGTCCTTTGAATTCAAACATCCGAAAATATCAAAGCAATTTACAAAAAAGGGACTTCCGATATTCAGGATGGAGGGAAGAAATAAGGAAAACGAAATCTCATATACACTCAGATCATATTCCCGGGCCACATGGTACTTCGAGCAGCCCATGCTGGGTTTTATAAAAACATTACTCTATTATAATGAATATCCAGTAACTTTGTCCCGATTCAATCTCGAAGGGAAGGATATAAAAATAACAGAGAGGAATCTAAAAGGCGGTGCGGGAAACTGCGAGCACGCCTGGGGTTGCCTTGTTTAAAGGTTGTACAAGCATTAACACATCGTTCAATTTTTGTTCTAAAAATATTATATACTCTTTGTTGCATGTAAATGAATGTCCATAAAAATGGGCGCAAACGCTAGGAGCGGAGGTATAATGAACAAATATAGAGAACATCATCTATGGGCTATTAAGAATAAATACGTGTCTTGGATTCTGACTGTTTTTCTGGTATTTTCCGGGCTTGTTGTATTACTGCCGTTGTCATCCGATGTCGCAAGCGGCTATACCATGCCTGGAAATATGGACTGGGATATGGACGATCTGGTAACTAACTCCAGTGGCGCAGTAACAGGGAGTTTTGGAACATATTATGTTCATGAGGATATCGAAATCTCTGTGAACTCGACGCTGAATGTTTTGGCTGGTCAGGCCGTAAATTTCGATTCGGGGACAGGATTCAATGTTTATGGTTACCTTTTCTCAATGGGGAGTTTTAACAGTACCATTACATTCACCTCAAATGAAGCCTCACCAACCATGGGCGACTGGGATGGGATATCATTTTATAATGGTTCGGATGGAAATATCCAGTACTCCGCCATTTCATATGCAGTGAAAGGAATCTTTGTAAACAATTCAAGGATTTATTCCATATGGGACAATGAATTCACCTACAATGTCTGGGGGATCCATATCAGTAATGCATACTGCCTTTTAATGTATAACACGTTTGAATACAATGGATTATTTCCGCATCCTGATCCAACCTATTCTACCGGAGGGGGAATATACCTCACCGACGGAGCCATGGGTAGTATATCTCACAGTGATTTCATCTCAAATGTGGGTGGAGTCAGAACCAACGGAGCATCTTATTATTATTTAACGAACAATTACTTCTTTGATAATATAGTATATGGCCTATTTTCCGAGGAAACCGACTATATGAATCAGAGCAATATTGGAATATATAACAATAATTTCTATTACAATCAAAATTATGGAATATATACCGACATGGGCTTTGAGTCGTTTATCGACGGCAACAACATAACATTCAACAGGGTTGGAATTTACATTCATGGCGCAGCTGATCCAGGGACAACAATGTGGGGAGGAATCTACGGGAATTATATAGCCAACAATTCGGAGATCGGGATTGAATGCTGGGATATTACCAGCCCAAATCCTGACTTTACCCTATCCATATATGGAAATGATATCATTTCAAATAGTATTGCAGGTATATATTGTAAGAATTCACTTGTGAGCATCGACAACAATAACATCCTATACAGCCAATTCGGAGTTTACGGTGATGGTTCAGAACCCCATATATTCAATACCTATTTTGGATACAACGATTATGCGCTCTGGGCCAATAATTCCCAGGTCAATATTACGGATAGCGAGATTGTGGGAAGTTATTTATTTGACTATTATCTTGAAAACGATGCTTACATCACATCCCTGAACACGACTTTTGACGATTCTGCTGTAACCTTTGATGATGGATTGTCGACATTGAAGGTGCAGTGGTATCTTCATATATTGGTGATCAATGGCTCAGGACCTGTAGCTTCGGCAGATGTCACGGTTTCTGATAACGATAACGGCACTTGGACGCAGGATTACGTGACTGATTCCGGAGGCCGAGTGAAGTGGATCGTGGTTACAGAATATATAAGAACCTTAACAGATTGGGTTTATTACACACCACACAATGTAACTGCGAGCAAGGATTCCGAGGTAGGTTATGCCGAGCCGAATATGGATGCAAGCAAGTTCGTGGTTATTACCATCGGCCCCGGGACCCCACCTCCACCACCGCCTGTTCCGCCGTTACCACCTGTGGATTTGGAGATTGCGCTCCTTGGTGCTGATTTAGAACTATCCTGGGGTGCCTCGGGGGATGATGGTGCTGGTGCAGACGATGTGACTGTTTATGTGATTTACAGGGCAGGTTCTGTAAACGGCCCTTATGTTGAAGTGGATACAGTTGCTGCCGATGATTCACCCGGCTATTCCTGGACGGATTCTCTTGCTGGCGACGGAAATCCGAACAACTATTACTATATAGTCAGAGCAAGGGATTCTGAAAGCCTGGAAGACGACAACGAGAACAAGGTTGGAAAATTCGTAAGTTCCCTTGATGAAGGCTGGAACATGTTTTCAGTGCCTTTGGTGCAGAGCAACACCACCAGGGAAGCGGTTCTCACCACAATCGAGAACAATTATGCAACAGTCCAGGGATATCATGCTGGTAAATCCAGACCATGGCTTCACTGGCACAGAAACAAACCCAACTACTTTAACGATGTCATCGAAATAGAACGTACAAAGGGATATTACATCGATATGATCCTCGCTGATGACCTTGTCACTGTGGGGAAAGTAGCAACCCAAACCGATATCAACTTAAAATCCGGGTGGAACCTGGTTGGATATCCAAGCCCCACTGAGCGATTGAGGGATGACGCCCTCTCCTCGATAGCTGGAAATTACAATATGGTGGAGCGGTTCGATACTTCCAAGGACAAGGAGGTCAGGCTCAATCCAGGGGATTCCATGCAACCCGGCCTGGGATACTGGATACATGCAACCTCGGATTGTACATGGACTGTTATCAATTGAGAGCAAAGGAAATAGGAACCTAATGGAGAAGTACACAATGTATATAAGTACAAACTATTCAAAAAATGTTCTAAAACAATTAAGTACTACATATAGGCATTTGGTTCATAAAGTAACACTGTGTCCCATATTATTGGAGGAGAGGACTTGAAACTTACAAAATTACTCCTGGCTACATTCACAATCCTGGTAATGATTATGGCAGCCTATCCCACGGCTTCCGCAGATCTGACTCTCAACGAGGCAATACCGGATGTTGTAATGAACGAGGATGAAGTGGCCTTAAATGAGATAAATCTAAACGAGCATTTCTCAGATGGTCCAAGCGAGTTATCCTTTTCTTCCGTAAGTACCGATAATAAGATTCAGGTGACCCTCCATGAGGATGGCGGTGTCGATTTCGCTGCACCAGACAACTGGTTTGGAGTCGAAAAGGTAACTTTCATAGCCTCAGACGGCGAACAGCAGGTAAGCGATACAATTCTGGTGACTGTGATTGCCACAAACGACAATCCGATTCTCGTGAGGCCTCTTTTGGATTCTCTGCATTTTTTTGAGGACGGCAGCCTCGAAGATGCACTGGACCTCAATGCGCATTTCAAGGATATTGACAGCACTCTGAGCTTTTCTTATACAAGTGAGAATATTAAAGCCAGAATTGATGAGAATGGTCATGTAGATTTCTATGCACCAAGGGACTGGTTCGGAACAGAGGAAGTAACTTTCATTGCCTGGGATGGAGAGGAAGATTTATCAGACACCGTTGAAATTACTGTTGAACCGGTAAACGATGCACCCAGTTGTGAGTTGGGGATAGCCTCGTTAAATCTGAGAACCGCGGGTTCAGAAAAAACACTGGATCTTTCCGAGATTTTCACAGATGTTGATGACGAAGAACTTACCTATGAAATCACTGGAAACAACCGAATTTTCACCCAGATTAACTCCCAAAAGAATCAATTAAAAATCACTGCACCCGATGGTTGGACAGGTGAAGAGGTTCTAACCCTTACGGCAACCGACTCCTCAGGTGGAACAAGCAGCATGCAAATCGTGGTGCTGGTAACGAAGGGTGCAAATACCTACTCCCAATTGTTTTATTTGGTTGGTCTGGTTTTGGCAGTGGCAATTACCGGGACGAGGCTGCATTTCGCAGGTAGAAAACGTTCAATCAAATCTCCGGTGCATTTGAATAGTTACAGGCATTACAAGGGCGATTGAATCCCGGATTTTTATTGATCTTTGGGTAATTTTTTTATCAAATCCATTTTTTCTATTTTTCTAATCTGTAAACAATTCGCATCGGGATATCCATATTTTTCTTTATTTAATTGACATAAACCGCCAAAAACCCAATAAAACACTTCATATCTAGCCATAATTATGTTTACTCCAGCATCAAAAATTACAATATATATCTATATAATCATCAAAACTGTTAAGTACCCATTCTGCAATTATCCAAAGGATATTTGGAGATGAGGTAAACTGGGCAGATGTACATACTC
>CBDVCK010000255.1:0-5435 GCA_965372465.1 uncultured Thermoplasmata archaeon
AGCATTTCAACCAATTCAATATGCCGGTATTGCTTGAAGTTTCCGACAAAAAACATATACACAATAAATGCTCCCAAACAAATACAAACCTCTGCAAAAGTTGTAGTAGCGATTGATACATTTGATTTAAGCCCGCCAATGATGCCCCCTGTACTTGTCACTGGACCAAAACCTCCACCACTTAATGCCTTATTAAATGCAGCTATTATACCTATTACATAATGTTTCCACCAATTAAACTTATATCTGATGGAGGACAAACAAAGAATACTCATGATGATTACCAAAATACCAATATATGTTTTTACCGACAGACTTGAGAGATTGGTAGCAGCACATACGCCAAGAACTACAACAAATAATCCAGGAATTACCATGGCTATTACTATCTTCGTATCCCTGGTTAAACCTCTAAAATCAGCATTCTTAAACTTCTGGTGAGATATCGTACCGCTTATACCTCCTATGGCCTGAGATATCAGAATAGCAGGCACTACGATTAATGGATCGAATCCATAACCAATTAAAATAGGGCTCAACAATGTCCCATACATCATTCCAAGTGAGGTGTCGATCACTTCCATGATAAACGCCAAAAGGATCATGATTGATATCAACATTAACACCATTTAAAAAACCTTCTTATGTCTTGTATTGATACAGTCCTATTAACGTATCCTGAATTATTTTTTTGATAGTCCTAAACAACATTTTTCCATTTTTTGATTCTTGTTTTGACACCATATAAACTAAAACTCTACATCCGAAATCATTGAGTTCCATCATAAGGTATAGTATTGTCACTTTCACTATTTAATATTGGTGTCAAACCAATACCCTTTGGTGTCAAAATATATTGTAGTTAGCACAAAAAACTGCAATAATTATGCCGAAAGATACATTAATGACCAAATAATTAGGTTCATCGATAGCATGAATATTTGAGGAATTCCCATTAATGGGTTAATCAATAAAAGAGATGGTTTTTATGGAAACGATAACCATATTCGATGTTGAAAAAGCTCTTAAAAACACGCTGGGTAAGAAGGGTATGGAGGAGAGGGAAATCAAGAAACTGGCAACATTTGTGATGAACTTCTTTGGATTTAGCGACACAATCTCGGACAATATTCTAAAAGCAAAGGATAGAGATGTCTTTTATATGCTACAAGACGTTGGAATGTTGGCAACCTCCCAGGATCAAATAACCATTAAAAGAGGTAAGATTTGGCGCATTCATTATTGGGTGCTGAAAAAGAACGAGATATTGCGGCTTGCAAACCTTAAGGATGAGGATAATACTGAGATCGATTATAAGAAAATCTACAACGGATTATCTAATGAGATATGGAGCAGGGATATGGTAAAACATTGAGTAAGAGATTGCATGCCTACTGTATTTTATTTAAATGTGGATCCATTATGAGAGAATGTGTAAAAAAAGCATAATGACACTTACAAAGATCACCATTCAGATTATAGAGATTTACCAAGTTGTAGTTACTATCTTCTCACCCTTGTGATAGCAATACTTTCATCTTTGAATAATATCCATCTTATTTTATTTCCGTCCTTCAACCCAAGTTTATCGACAATGGGTTTTGGCACGGTAGTACGTCTTCTTGACCCCCTAATCGTAAGGCTGGTCTCAGTTATGTGTTCCACATCATCCATATCTACCTGCAATGGATCACCCATTACCATTATCGTAATTCTCTTATTTAAGTTTGGTGTAAAACCAATATTCTTTGGTTTTTAATATATCAATTTAGATGAACCTGCAAGCAAGTTTGTCATATTAATGCACAAAAAATTATATTCATTTAGTAGAGGGTTATATTGGTAATCCTGGGAAGATTCGGCCCCGTACTCTTCCCTTATATTCCAGATATGCTTGGCCTAGCTTCCGTTCTAGGTCTTCCTCTTCAAGTATTATATGGAACAAAAGACCTCCCCACCAAAAAGTAACTAAAACGACACCAAATCGTGACTGGAGCGAAGCTCTTTTTCAGCAGAAGATTTTTTAGATATATTAAACATAAAAGTTTCCTGTTTACTAATATTCTCTCATCAGGCATGAGTTTTAAGTTGCCTTTGTTGTCAAATACAATCTTTTCGAAAGTTAATTTCATCTTTCTTCCACCCAAACTCTTATTATTAATCTTTTACGAGGTTGTCAGTAGTGTCTTTTAAGGGAGCTTCACCCTTCTTTCCACGGTAGTTTCCTATAGCAGTATGTAATGCATCAGCTACCAAATTGCAGCAAATAATTTTTATTGGTGGTAAACCTCCCAGCTGCTCAACTACATCTTGCCCTGTAACCCTCATGGCCTCATCCAAGGTTTTGTCTAGCACCATTTCCGTTATTATACTACTCGCGGCAATAGCTGCAGCGCATCCAAAAGTTCTGAATTTGATGTCTGTTATGATGTCGTTTTCAACCTTTATGTACATCTCTATCTTGTCACCACATTTTGGATTCTCTACCTTCCCCATTCCGTCTGGGTCTTCAATTTTTCCCACGTTCTTTGGGTTCTTGAACAGTTCAATGACCTTCTCGCTGTACATTCGGCCACCAATCTTGAATTTATTTTTAATACTTACTTGCCGTCATACAATCAAACAAATCTTGAATTTCCTAAGTTTTCTCAACCCCTATTCCTTCATCAATTCATCACTCCTTCTTCACGGCCAATGGAGATAGTTCATCCGTGAATTCAGGTGTACTTTTAAGAATTGGATCGAAATAACTACTTTCTTTGAACATAAAACCGCATCTTTTACACTTCAGAGCTTTGGTTCTCGTGTGTAAATGTCTAACAATAGTAAACTCCCGATTGCCACACATTAGACAATTAAGATAAACGGTTCCTCGCTTAAACAGCGTCATGTTACGTCCTCAGATACCTGGGAAAACCCCCTTCCTTGAACTCGCAATCTTGCTTTCTTCCATTCTTCTTTAATCCTTTTTTTGATTTCATCCGCTCCCATTCTTTCTTCCTCTACTAGTTCGAGTAAAGGTTCATCCTCATCAGTGACCATTCTGTCATCTCCCTCAGAAAATCCCCTGCGGAGAATTTCATCCTTTCTACCATCTATAGCTATACCAAAGTCTTTAATTTCCATTTTCCAAGCAGGTGGCTTATTTATTTCAACCAATAGAATTAACTTATGCCCTTTTGGCGCCGAGTAAAACAGATAGCCGTCCTCTCGCGTCTCAATCAGCTCTTTGGTTGCTTTCTCCAAGATTTCATTTATTCCTTTCCATTTTTTGACCATTATCAGGCCTCCATTTTTACGAGAGCATTATCTAGGTAGATATCGATTATTTTCAATAATCTTATATATATGAAACAACATAGAGGTTTGTTATAACATTATGTTACAAGTGGTTAAAAAATGATAAAAAAAACATCAAATAGTAACAATAAAGGGTACAATAATAAAATTTTGAATGCACTTCTAGATGATCCAACCAAAAGTTTAAGAATTATTGCAAAAGAGCTAAAAAGTTATAGACAAAAAATATGGCGTGAAAAGAAAAAATTGGAGGAAGGGCATGTAATATGGGGTTATACCGCAGTTATTGATGAAGGGAAATTAAATCATGTCTCATATGTAATGCTACTTAAGATGAAGCCTATGAATAAAGATATGGCCGATATAATGTTAAAAAGGTTATATAGAAAAGAGCAAGAAAAACAGAATGTTCGTCTTCAGGATTTATGGATCGTAAATGGTGAATTTGATTGGATTTTAAGATTCTCGGCACCTGATCATGCAACTGCAAGGAAGTATTATGATACCATACGCACGGTATATGATGGGTATCTTCTTGAGAAACCAGTTATAGTAGATATAAATTTCTGCCTTGTTGCTGAGGGCAAGACGAATCCTGAATTAGAAAAATTACGGGAGTTTATACCCTAGGCGAAACTGATTTTATTGCTTTTGATGAGATTACATATTCCTTGTATAGAGTAACGATAAATATGATATTGATATATCTTATGGAAAGATACCCCGGTTTTTGATGGCATCAGGGACCTCCTTTGCATAGCCAATATCTAGGTTGCAGTTCTCATGTAAGTAGTGAAGGAGAATATTTGATGAATTATCCGATGATAATAAAAAATATTATGTTCATATCCATGCTGATCATCAATTACCTAAAAACTTTATCCAACTTTATTTCTTAGATGACTTATTAAAACCTCTCAGCCCGACCTTTTTACAGTTTCAATGAGTTCTCTTCCATGCAACCATTCCTTTTTTTGCCTAATAATGTTGAGAGATACCTTTTGTTGGTTAATTGAGGCTGTCATTTGTGGAGATAAAAAGATTTTCTTCATCGCACCGATACAATCTGGAAATCTGCTATCATATCTATCTTCCCATTTAAAATGTTCCTCGACATTAAGGAAAACTTTGAATAATAGTAAATTGTATCTTCCCATGCTCGTCTCCAGAGCTAATGGTATGTGCGGATCCAATTTGATAGCTTTTATTATTTTGTCCTTTGACTTTTTGATTTCAACTAAACAATATACTAAAATCTGGTTCGGAGGAACGAAAAATTTAGGGAATCTACATGCAGGTCCCGAGATTATATTTTCCCTAAGAAAATTTGAAATACGCCGCTCGATTGTTTTTCTATGGACATTCAGGTTTTGTGCCAACAAATTTTCGTTAGTCCGAATACAATTACCTAACACCAATGTTTTCAATATTTGAAAGCAAAGTTTATTCATCTTGTAGCCATTGATTTCCAATTCTTTTCCACTTTTGTATTTCTCCTCCATTGTGAAAATAGGGGAATAGGGTTGATATTTGATAATGTGTTTATTACTGAAAAAAAGGGCGTGAGCGGGATATCTGATTTCGCGGGGTGGGATTTTATGTTCTTCTACTATTCTCTTCTTCCATTGACCGTACGAGTGCAAGTTGCTATGATATTCAATTAACAATGTATTATATTCTTCGTCTCTGACGTAAAAAGCACCAAAAATATGTTGATCTTCCCTAAGGAATTTATCGATTTCTTCAGTCCTTGGCAAATCCGCTCTGACAACTACCAGTAAAGGATATTCCTGGTACAGCCACATAAATGGATAGATAGGTGTATTTATTATTTTATGTTCAAATAATGCCTTGACCTGATTTTGAATGGTATTTCGATGTTTTTTAAAAGTCTTGGATAGAGTGCTAATATTTACATCCACACCTGTTCCGGAGCAGATGTTTTCTAGAATATCCAGATTTAATTTGTCACCTAGCAAATCTGACATACAATGGGCATTATTTTGATAATATAAATACTTTTTAGGTAAAATAGTATCAATTCAGTCAGTTTATTAAGGTTAATTAATACAATATATTTGTACATAATTGTATTAAATAATATTATAGTATGATAAAATAACTTGAGATAATTA